>NZ_JBFAQU010000015.1:0-160603 GCF_040678915.1 Micromonospora sp. NPDC049257 | reverse complement strand
CTTATTTTGGGGCCGGCGGGGGGGGGGGGGGGGGGGGCGGGCGGGGGGGGGGGGGGGGGGCGGGGGGCCCCCCCCCCCCCCCCCCCCGGCCCCGGGTGCTGCTACCGCGATCGGGTCATCACTTCGGGACCGGCCTGGTCCCGCCGAGGTTGCGCCCGGCGACGTAGCCGGCGCCGAAGAGCGCCGCCACCGAGCCGACCAGGCCGACTCCGGCCGCCACGGTGACGATGGTCGCCGGAGTGGCAAGCACCGGCATCCCGCCGACGTGGTTGCGCGCCTCGTCGCTGTGGATCGGGATGGTGGCGAGGGCGGGGTCCGCGTTCACCCTGTTGGCGAGAACGGACATGGATCACCTCCTGACTGGGGGTACGGGTTGTCGGGCGACTACTTCGGCTGTGGCCTGGTGCCCTCGGCCATGTTGCGGGCGATGCCCACCATGTAGCCGGCGTGGAACGCCACGGCGCCGACGGCGACGCCGAGCGCCACCGCCGTCGGGGTGGCGAGCACCGGGGTGAGTCCGGCCAGCCCGTGGGCGTTCCGGTCGGCCTCGGTGAGCTCACCGAACATCTCCAGGGAGATGTCGTTGGTGTGGTCGACAAGTGCGGTCATCTGGTTCACCTCCTCCGGAAGCTCTCAGCCAGTGTGAAAGGCGGCGCGCGCGCCGTTCATCTCAGCTAAAAATCGTGAATCGCTAGGATGTCCGAGGGGGTCGCCGCCGTCAACCACGGGAAACGGGGTCCACCCGATCCGACGAGGGGAGGGCACCACATGGACCACCCGACCACGGGCACCCTCGCCGAGAAGATCAACAGACTCTTCGAGGTGGTCCGCCGCCCCGACCGGGAGCAGTACCGCAACGAGGAGGTGGCCACCGCCTGCCGCGCGGCCACCGGGGAGAGCTTCTCCACCACGTACCTCTGGCAGTTGCGCAACGGCCGGCGGACCAACCCCACCAAGCGGCACCTGGAGGCCCTCGCCCAGTTCTTCCAGGTGCCGGCGGCGTACTTCTTCGACGACGAGCAGGGCGCGCGGATCGTCGAGGAGCTGGAGCTGCTCGGCGCGCTGCGCGACAGTGCCGTGCGGCAGATCGCGCTGCGTGCGGTCACCCTCTCCCCGGAGGGGCTGGACACCATCAGCGACATGATCGAAGCCATCGGGCGGCGGGAGGCACGCCGCGCCGGCCCGGCCGGCGTGGAGCTGCCCGGGCCCGGTACGGGCGGGCCGGTGGGGCGCGATGGCGGTTGATCGGGGCATGTGGCGTCGGTGCCAGCGGATTGTCGACGCGCTGTCGATCCCGACGCCGTTCGAGCCGACCCGGTTCGTCGACGCGCTGGCCCACCAGCGGGGCCGACCGGTCGAGCTGGTGCCGATGCCCGGTGGGGCCAGCCAGTGCGGCGCACTGGTCGCCACCGACCAGGCCGACTACCTCTTCTATGCCACCAGCACCACCCGGCTGCACCAGGAGCACATCCTGCTGCACGAGGTTGGGCACCTGCTCTGCGGCCACGTCGACGACCGCTCGCTGGCCGCCCTGCCCGCCCTGCTGCTGCCGAACCTCTCCACCGACCTGGTCCGCCGGGTGCTCGGCCGTTCCGACTACTCGGCCGCCCAGGAGCAGGAGGCCGAACTGGTCGCCTCGATGATCGCCCAACGCGCCCGCCGGGGCCCGACCGGCGGCGTCGGCCCGGTCACCCCCGAGGTCGCCGACGGGCTGGCCCGACTCGGCTCGATCTTCGACACCGGCTGACCAGGGCCGGGCGCCATGCTGACCTGGCTCAACTTCACCGCCCTGGCGCTCGCCGTCGTGGTCGCCGCCTACAAACTCATCCCGGTACCCGGCCGTCGGCGAGCCGCCGGCACCCGGTACCTCTCCGCCTTCTTCCTCTGTATCGGCCTCGGTCTGGCGGTGATGGCCCACCCGGTCCTGATCGCGATCAGCCACGTCGAGCCGGTGCCGAACCTCGGCCGGCTGCTCGGCAACGGCCTGGAGATGCTCGCCGCGTATTTCCTCGGCGCGCTCGGCCAGAGCATCGCCTGCCCGGCCGGCACCCGGCGTTGGCTGCGCCGGCACGGTGTCCTGCTGGTCGGCGCGGTCCTGGTGATGGCGGTGCTGCTGGCGAACGCCGACACCACCTTCACCTTGAACTTCGTCAACGCGTACTCGCGGGATCCGGTCGTCGTCGGCTACCTCGTGGTCTTCTTCAGCTACATCGCGGTCTGCCTGGTCACCTTCATCACCAGCGTGGGCGGCTACCTGCGGCACGTGCCGGCTGGCGTACTGCGGACCGGACTCAGCTTCGTGGTCACCGGCACCGCGCTGGGCATCGTCTGGGCGGCCTGGTCCGGGGTCCGGCCGGTGGTCACCCTCCTCACCGGCCGGTCCCTGGCCACCACGCTGCCGATCGGCGCCACCCTGGGCTCGATCTGCATGCTGCTCTGGCTGATCGGGGCGACCCTGACCGCCTGGGGCGACCGGATCACCGCGCCACTGCGGTGGCTACGTGCGCTACACCGGCTGCGCCGCATCGACCCACTCTGGCGGGCGCTGCGGACCGCGCTGCCGCAGATCGCCCTCAACACCAGCGGCGGCTGGCCGTTGCCCGGCGCGGAGTTCGCGCTCTACCGGCGGGTGATCGAAATCCGCGACGCGCAGTTGACGCTGCGCCCCTACGCCCATCCCGACGTGCCCCGCTGGGTCGACCCGGCGGCGGACCCGGCCACCGTGGAAGCGGCGGTGATCGCCGCCGCCCTCGTCGGTCACGCGCACGGCCGGGACTACCGTGCCGAACACCCCTTCCAGGACGTGGACGCCTCGCTGGCCTCGGAGAGCGCCTGGCTGGCCCGGGTGGCCCGACAGTTCGCCAGCTCGGCGGAGGTGGCCCGGGTCCGCCAACGCGCTGCCGCCGAAGCCACCAAACCCCAGAACGCCGACCAGGCGTAGGCCTCTCGCAACTGGGTTTCGGCTGGCCGCTGAAGCTGCGGGTGTCCTTCGCCCGCGTCAACCCCGGTGATCCCCCCGGGCACACCGGCAGAACCGACGGTCCGGTTTGCCGGAATGGCACGCAGGGATGTCAGCGTGGCTTCCTGATCACAAGCTGCATCGCCAACGGTGAATGCCCGTATTGACCGAGCACTGTCCCGGCCTGATCGCCGCGACGGACTCGCTGATCTGCTGCCGTGCTGCCATCGGCCGCCGGGCACGCCCGTGTGGTGAAGCGCGATGGTGGGGTCGCTCGCAGAGACAGCACCGTACTCTCGGAAGCGAACAGCCTGGCAGGAAACGACTTCGCCCGGCTACCACCCTCAATGGCCTTCATGCGGTTGGCGGCTGCGCGCCAGGAGGCAGCCGGCAAAGGCCGGTCAGCGCCACGGCTGCCAACGTCGCGGACGGACCGACGAGTGCGCGGGAGCCCATCACGGCTCCGAAGGACTGGTCAGCCATCAATGACCAGCGAGACCGCCACGACAGGGCCGACCCGATCGAGAGCGCGACTCCGATGGACAGGACCGATCCGGCGGAGCCGATGCTGCCGACGGAGGCAATCGAGCCGACGCTGCCGATGCCTGCTGTGGAGATGTCGTGACCCGGGATGGGCCATGAGTCGTAGGAAGGGTCCGCGCGCGGACGGGCCGCGAAGCCGGCCCGGCACCGGCAGCCGGGATGTCGGAGATGCCTGATCGACAAGCTGTTTCTGGAGGATCGATCTGCGGGATCGGAGTTCGGTTCCCTGACGGTTCACCAGCAAGGTAAAGCCCTGAACTGGTGATTCCACTGGGTCCGAGCTTCTAGACCTACTGTATCGGCCGAGGTTCCTACGTTGCGCACCGATCACGTTCGAGCCGAGATAGGCGGCGGGTCTTGTCAGGACTACCCTCCGTGGGCTGGAATCATCAGCGATGACCACCTTCCTGCAGAAGCGCGACCGTATGCGGCGGATCTTCCGCGGCGAGGACACCTTCGGCGAGGGGACCGCCGCCGAGCAGGCGACCCGGTTCCGGCTCGCGGAGATGTATCCGGAAGTGATCGAGATAGCCCGACGGAATTCGCGGGACGTGGACTGCCCACAAGTAGATCTGCTGGTGAGCCTGGCCGGGTTTTCACCGGAGACGACCGTGCTGGCCTTCGAGCTACTGCGACCAGCCCGGTTGCTGGTGATCTCCTCGGACAACTCCCGGTCCAAGGTGAACGTCATCTCCGAGATGTTGAGCGGACGGATCACCTTCTCCGACTTCCAGCACCAGTACGTCGATCCTGTCGATGTGAGTGAGATCTACGACATCGTGAAGAAGGCGGTCTTTCCTCGTCCCGGGGCGAGGCCGATCTCCGCGATCATCGACATCACCGGCGGGAAGAAGGTGATGAGCGCGGGTGCCGCGCTCGCCGCCGCCCAGTTGGACCTCAGGATGTGCTACATCGACAGTGAGTTCGACCCGGAGATGCGGCAGGCCGTGCCCGATACCGAGCGGTTGTGTGTGCTGCAGAATCCGACTGTCATCTTTGGCGACAAGGGCATGGATGCGGCCCGGGAAATGTTCCGCTCCGGCGTGTACGCGGGTGCTGCGGCCCGTTTCGGTGAGCTCAGTCTCTCCATGTCGGAGCCGGCGCAGGCCCGGTTCCTGTGCGACCTGTCAGCGCTGTACCAGGCATGGTGTGACCTGGATACGCCGGCACTGCCGGACCTGGTGGCGCGGGTCCGGACCCGGCTGGTCGACCAGCGATCCGGGCTGAAGCCGGAAGTCGGGCAGCGGTTGCTGCAGCAACTCGACTTCGTCCACCGGCTCGTCGAGCGCGACCGCTCTGCCCTGCTGCTCAACTACTTCCTCCTCGGTGAGCACTACCAGCAGTTCCATCGGTACGACTTCGCCGCGCTGCTGTACTACCGGACCATCGAGGAGAGCCTCTCCGAGCGGATGCGCCGGGCATACGGTGGATTCGAAGGTGGGCATCCCGACTACCGACTGCTTGACGCGGACGTCGACGGTTTGACCGCCCGCTACCAGGCGGCCAGCCGGGAGCTCTTCGGCGGCCGGAGGGGGACCGCTGCCCTGCCGTGGAAGGTCGGGCTGATCGACGCCCTGCTGTTACTGCACTGTGTGGATGATGCGCTGCTGCCTGCGGCCAAAGTTGCTGACCTGGGTGGTGTGGGGCACATCCGAAGCCTGGTGGAGGTGCGTAACCGTTCGGTTCTTGCGCACGGTGACATGTCGGTGACGGTAGACCAGTCCCGGATCCTGCGAGCTCGGGCCCTGCAGAACCTGCGTGCCTTCTGGGCCTTGCACCACCCGGAAGAGCGGATCGACCAGTCGATCGGCATCCTCCGCTTCCTCGACGAGGCATGAGGCGTGTCCGACACCCTGTTGGCATGCCCCGGTAGCTGGACGGAGCAGAGGCAGCGCGTCTTGATCGGCGAGATGACGATCAGTCGGCCACCGCATCTGTCACCGCCGCCCGACCGCTCCTGGGACGGCGTGGCCCGAGACCTGCTTGCCGGCTTCTGGTTGGCCCGGCGTCCATCCCGACATGGCAACGAGCTCTTCCAACTCGGCGGCACCGAGTTCGAGCTGCGACTGCGGCGACGGCAGGGCAAGAATTCGGGAGTCTGGCTGGCCGAGGCAGTATCGATCACGACCGCCACTACGGTGCCGCGGACCTTCCGGGCAGTACCCGAGCAGGTGACCTTCGGGATGGTCTGGGACGAGCCGGAATGCGACCTGGTCGAGATCGAAACCGCCCTGCTCGACCGGAAGCGGCAGGTCCGCAGTTCGCGACAACGCCCGTCCAGGCAGGGCAACGGCGACCTCCACGCCCAGGTGCGCCTGCAGTACGGCGAGCTGGGCACGCTGATCGACCTGCTCAAGCAGCGTGCTGAAGAGCCCGAGGAGACGATCGGAGGGCTGGCCCGTCCGACGCACCCGAAGCCGGGCCGACAGGCGGCGATCTTGGTCGACTCGACCGATGACGGTGTGGACGGCTTCCGCGGTAAGCGGGTCCGGCTGACCCGGGCAGATGGCGGGGCGTACAACACCGAGGTTCTGTCGGTGCGGCGCGGCCAGGTCCAGGTGGCCCAGCCGTCCGACTGTGTGTTCGAGCGGGATGAGGCAGTCACCCTGTCGGTCGTCCGCCCCTTCGGCATGCGGCAGAACGCCGAGGCGCTGGCCCGGTTCCGAGATGAGAACGTGGAAGGCGCCTGGGACGACCTGGCCCGGCTGCTCTGTAAGCCACAGGCGTTGTCCCTCCCAGAGCTGGCCCCGCCCCCTGTCTACTTCTGCGACGACGATCCGGATGTGCCGGCACTCAACGACGAACAGCGTCGGGCAGTGGTCGGTGCGATCGGCAGCCCGCACGCCTTCCTCGTCCAGGGGCCACCGGGCACCGGCAAGACCGAGGTGATCGGCGAGGTGATCCGGCAACTGGTAGCCCGCGGTGAACGGGTGCTGTTGCTGGCGCCGACCCACGTCGCGGTCGACGAGGCCCTGCGCCGGATCGGGCGGAAGCCAGGCATCCGGCCGCTCCGGGTTACCTGGAGCGACGACCGGGTGGACGAGGATCTGCACGCTTTTCTGCCGAGCCGGGTCGGTGCCGAGCAGGCTCGGCGGATCATGCGCCCCGGCGACCACGGGCAGCGGGGGCGGTGGGAGCGCGAACTGTCCAGAGTGCGGGAACGGTTGACCGAGGTCGCGACAGCCAGCGCGGCGGTGCACCGGTTGACGGCGGCCCTGGCCAACCTGACGGCGGCCAGCCAACTGGCCAGCGAGGCCGACGAGCGGCTCACCGTCGGGCGGGACCGGCTCCAGCCGGAACTCGACCGCTTGCGGGTGGCACAGGAGCGGCAGGAGGCCACGTTGTCGGCCGCCGCTGACGCGTTCAACCAGGCGGCGGAGTGGGAGGCCAAGGAGCGGGCCGAGATCGAACCGACCCTGAGGATCCTGCGTAAGGCGGCTACCGACCTCGTCGCCGTGAGCGGTGCTCTCCCTCACCTGGCACAGGCGTACCGGTACGCCGACGGGGCGTGGCGAGCGTCGATCTCGCGGCACGAGAATGCAGTGGCCCGGTCGACTGCCGCGATCGTGCAAACGGAGCGTGCCGTCGCCCATGCCGAGGAGGCGCTGTTGTCCGCCCGGGAGGTGGCGATGCAGGCACGGATGCACTTCGACGTGGCGAAGCAGTGGGCGACTCCGTTCGACCGGATGGCGGACCGGCTGGGCCGCGGCCGGATCGCCCGGACACGGCGAGAGGACGCCAGGGCCGAGCGGGACGTCGCCAGATGGCAGGAGGCAGTGGTCCACCAGCAGGCGAAACGGCGATGGCTGGTGGAGACGCACGAACGGCTGCTGCGCGACGGCCGTGCCGAACGGACCCGGCTGGGAGAACAGAACGTGGTCGCTCGGGACAGGCTGCAGACCGCAAACTCCCGGTGCACCGCTGCGGTGGATGCCGTCGAAAGTGTGGTCGCGGCGCTCGGTGGCCAGCTGCCTCGACCCCCTCTCGGCGATGCCGTGGCCGTCCGGCGGATCGGCGATGCGTTGAACGCGCTCCTGGCCGTCGACGGCCGGCTGGCGTACGGGTCGGACCGTCAATCACAGGTCGGTCTGGCACCGGTCGTCGACATGGTGGGGCGACTCCGGCTGGCGGCAGCGCAGCGGCAGGCACACGATGACAGCCTCCACGCGGTCCGTCAGGCGTTCGACGAGTCGGTGACGGCACTGCGTTCGAGGGCGGAGGCGCTGCACGCGGAACTCGTCGACCTGGGTTGGCAGGCGGACATGGCCGTCCAGGGAGTGGCGGCGGCCCGGGCCGTGGTGGAGACGGCCACCCGGGAACGTGATCGGCTGGTGGCGGCCGGCGAGGATCCGGTCGAGCTCGAACGGCAGCTACAGCGCCGCCAGCATGTGCTGGAGCGGCTGCCGGCCCTGGACGCGCGCTGGCGCGAGTTGGTTGCCGAGCGCACCGACGAGCAGTTCGTGGACGATGTCACACAGTCCCTGATCCGAGCCACCAATCTGGTCTGCGCGACCACCAAGGGCATCGTGGGCCGTGGCAGCGACATCGTTCGGCACACCGACTACGACACGCTGATCGTCGACGAGGCCAGCCGGGTGACCGAGAGTGAATTCCTGATCGGCGCCGTTCGCAGCCGCCGCTGGGTGCTGGTCGGCGACGAACACCAACTTCCGCCGTACGTCGAGCAGCGGGACGAGCACTTCCTGCACGCGCTCACCGCGCTGCACCGCCTCGCCC
This sequence comes from Micromonospora sp. NPDC049257, assembly GCF_040678915.1. NCBI lineage: Bacteria > Bacillati > Actinomycetota > Actinomycetes > Micromonosporales > Micromonosporaceae > Micromonospora > Micromonospora sp. NPDC049257. The sequence goes on along the minus strand of NZ_JBFAQU010000015.1, from coordinate 152,364 downwards.
GCACGGCGGCACCGACCCTCGACCGGGCGGTTGAAGACCTCGCCGAGCTGTGGCAGGAGGACGAACGGGAACGCGCCTTCCGGACGGATTCGGTGGGTCGGGAGGCCGCCGCGTTGGAGGCGTCGGGGCAGTGGGCCACCGTCTTCCGGCACCGTTTCGCCGAGGTCCACAAGCGGTTCAGCCGGAACGGGGACGAAACGGAGATCGACCGGCGCCTCCTCCTGTCGATGCGCCGCTACCTGGCGCAGAGCCTGTTCCAACGCGTGGTGGGGGTGTGCAGCCCGCGACTGCGACAGCCTCTGGTACTGCAACGTCGGATGATCGCCCCACTGGCCCGGATCGTGGACGGACCCGTCTACGGTGGCCGTTATCGCTCGCCGTCCGACGCCGAACTCGCCGCCGCCGGGGTCACCCCGCTGGTGCTCCCGCGTCGGTTCGAAAGACCCGCCCTGTTTTTGGACACCAGCCACTACCAGGATGCCGCCGATGAGCAGGTACGCCATGGGTTCGTCAACGTCCGCGAGCAGGAGATGATCGTTCGGGCGTGCCAGATCTACAACGCGGAGCTGCGGGCCCCGATCAGTGTCAGCGTCCTGTCGTTCTACCGCGCGCAGGCCCGGGCACTGGAGAACCGGTTGCTCGGCCTGCGGCTTCCGATGCTCGACTGGGAGGTGATCGACGTCGTCGACCGCATCCAGGGCCAGCAGAGCGACCTGGTGCTGCTGAGCTTCACCCGGGCCAGCCTGTCCCGGGTGGGACCCGGGTACGGCAAGTGGTTGCAGGACATACATCGGCTGAACGTGGCCTGCACCCGGGCCCGCCGCGCGCTGGTGCTGGTCGGCCACGGCCGGACACTGCGGCAGTTGCGTACTGACGACCGCGCCCGTCGGTTCTATGCTCACCTGCTCGACCTGTTCGACACCGACGACAACTTCCAGCGGATCGAGCAGTTGGGATGATCACCTTCAAGTGGACGCCCCCGATCCAGGTGCCCGAGAATGCGACGGTGGTGGTGCGAGAAGCCTTGGTGCCGATGCTGTTCTGGACCTCGGTGCCGGTCGTCCGCCTCGTCTACGAGGAGTTGACGGTCGTCGATCGCCTAGTCGTCGAGTCGGCGATCATGCTGGCACCGATGCGGCCCGAGGACGTCGCGGAGGTGACCGGGATACCGGCCGAGGTGGTCACCCGGATCGCCGAGCGGCTGACCGGACTGGGCCTGCTCGACGTGGACGGCGGCGGGTACCGGGCGGTCGCCGAGGTGGCCGGCGCGGCGCTGGCGCGGCTGACCGTCCCCGAGTACCGGACCGTCACCATGACTTTCCTGTTTCTGCCGCACACCGGTGACCTGGTCGCCTACTCGCCGGGATCGCGCGGCACCACGCCACCGCCGTTGCACCGGGGCGCCCCGGCCGAATATGCACCGATGCCGGGGGAGATGTCCGACTTCACTGATCTGCTGCGATCACGCATCCGGGCCAGGGACGTCATCGGACTGCCGGACGACATCGTCGACGCTGTCGAGCCGGCCGAGCCCATGAGGATCGAGGCCGACTGCCCGGCGTACCGTTGCTCCGGCTGGATCAGCGGTGCCGGTGTCGCGCGGAAGCTGGTCCTCAAGGTGCGGGAGTCTGGCGGGAAGGCACCCGTGTCGCTGCCGCTGGACGGGGCGACCCGGCAGGCGGCCGAGTGGACGGCGCTCGCGGACCAGGCAGCTCACGCGGGCTCTGCCTGGGTCGACTCCGGGGGTACGGTGACAGTCGAACGGGAAGGCCCGCTCGACTGGGTGTACCGCCTCGACGCCGCCGCAGCCGAGGCCGCGGGGTCGGAGCTGCCGCTCACACCCACCGTTGGGCTTGAGATTCGGACGGAAACCTGCGTTCTGGGGGTCAACGTCCGGCTGATCGCGGCCGAACCGGCCGCCCGGCGGGTCTTCGCGAGACACGACGCCGTCCGCCGGCTTCGCGACCCCGGACCCGGCTCACTCGACCCCGACGCCCTGCGCGGCGCTATCGAGCAGGCTCGCGCCGCATACGAGTTGGCGGCGGACGACGTCACCGAGGACGACGTGGTTGACCTGCTGTGGACAAGCGGACACTGGCCGCAGGTCTACGCGCTGCGCCGTGACCGGGACTTCTGCTATGACTGAGGCGGCTACCGACCGGCAGGTGGTCACGCTCGCAGACCGGGTGGTGACCGGTGGTTTCTTCGTCCACCGATCGTCCGCGCCGCGACGGACCCCGTTCGACGGCGCAGTTGCCGACCCGGCGGAGCCGTACCGCCACTGCTGGACGTACCAAGGTGGGGGTTCGACGATCCGCGGAGAGCTGCTGTCGATGCTCGACGGCGCTCGCGAGAAGATCTTCGTTGGCACCCTGTTCCTCGGCGACCGCGCGGTCCGCGAGGCGCTGGTTCGCGCCGCGACAAGGCTGCGAGGCGGCGTGTACGTGCTGTCCGCCCTCGACGACAAGGGCCTGGACAAGGCGATCAACGAGGTCGACGACGGTATGTCGATCGACGACCAGACCGAGTACCGGAACTTCAAGGAACTGACCCGCCAAGGCATCTACGTGCGCGGCCGGCCCGGTGTGCACGCGAAGTTCGTCGTGGTTGACGACCGTGTCGCGCTGGTCTCCAGCGCCAATCTGGTGACCCGGTCCTTCGACGTTGTGGGCGAAAACGGCGTGGTCGTCACCGACCCCGCCCACGCCGGATACCTGGCCCGACTCTTCGCTCGGTTGTGGGCGGAGAGCCCATGGGAGATGCCCCCCGACCGGGATCACTACCTGGTCCAGTCCCGGGCGGTGGACCGGCACGGCACGATCGCTGAGCCAGCTGGCAACGGCCCTATCTGGACGTACGGCAAGCAGTTCGCGATCCTCCAAGCGATCCGGGAGACCGTCGACAACGCCCGCAGCGACTTGCTGCTGGCCACCTTCAGCGTGGCGAACATGACGTACCCGCTGCTGCGGATGACGGCACGACCGGAGATCCTGTTCGAGCCGATTCGTCGGGCAGTCGAGCGCGGGGTGCGGGTCCGGTTGCTGATGCGCGGTCGAAACCACATCCGCGCGGCGCGTGCGGAGGCCACCGCCTTCGCCGCCGCTGGCGTTGAGATCCATGCCGACCGGCTCACGCACGCCAAAGCGGTGATCGCCGACGGCCGCGACGGTGCTCTGTTCTCGGCGAACTTCCTCACCGACTATGGCCTGCTCGGTGGGGCAGAGGTGGGCATGCGGCTAGACGGCACGGCGGCGTTGGCCGACGCGGACCGCTACTTCCGCCACGTGATCGCCGAGGCAGACCTGGAGTTCGTCCGCGATCCGACCCTCGGTCGACTCGCGGAGTCGATCTACGCCGAGGCGCTCAACACTAAGTGGCGGCCGTCGGTGGTCGAGGTGCAGCGCGGTCCGGGGTTGGCGGTGTTGGCTGCCGGCGACGGGCCGGTGCTGTTCGAGCAGCAGCCGGACAGCGCGGAGATCCTTCTGTACAGCGGTCGTGATCAGCTGATCCTGACGCCCTCGCGGGAACCCGGCGGCTATCAGCTCGATCTGCTGCCGGGTAGTACGCGCTCCTCGGCGGAGCAGTTGGAGTTGTGGCTGACTGCCGCCCGCCCGGCCCGGGCTGCGGGACCCAGCCCTCGTCGAGGCCTCTGCGCCTCCCCGTTCAGGGTGCGAACGCCCTGAACGGTTGACGTCTTGCCCAACCGACTTACCAACTTCGTCATTGCCAGTTCGCAGTTCAGGCCGTCCTGCAGGGGTACGTCGCTCCACGGGGCGAGCCGGGGTGCATTGGTGGATGCTCCACCGGTGCTCGGTTGCAGGCGGACTCCGGCGATCAGCCGGCGCGGCGGTAATGCAGGGCCACTACACCATTGCGCATCGGCTTCGCCGAGAGCAGTTCGAGTCGGCGTGTGCTGGGCAGCCCGCCCTGGTACAGCCTCGGGCCGTGACCGGCGATCCGGGGGTGCAGGAGCATCCTGTACTCGTCGATCAGGTCCAGCCGGTCCAGCTCGGTCGCGAGGTTGCCACTGCCGAGGAGGACCCCGTCCGGGGTCGCGTCCTTGAGCTTCTGCACGCCCTCGCGCAGATCGCCGACGATGTGGTGGCTGTTGGTCCACGGGAAGTCCGTGCGCGTCGACGACACCACGTACTTGGCTTTGGCCTCCAACTTGGCCGCCCACTCCTGCATCGCCGGCGGCGCCTCCTGGTCACCGCGGGCGACGGCCGGCCAGGCGCTCTCCATCATCTCGTAGGTGACCCGACCCCACAGCATCGCCCCGGCCTCGTCCATGAGCCGGGTGAAGAAGGCGTGCGTCTCGTCGTCGACGACCCCCTCCTGATGGTCGGCGCAACCGTCCAGGGTGATGTTGAGGCCAAAGGTGAGCAGTCCCATGGCCGGCGAGTCTAACGCCCCCGGTGTCGCAGTTCGGGCGCGACATGCAGCCGAGAACAGCACTGAAGGACGATGCACATAGTCGTGCGTTGCCGGAGCCCGTGAATCACACATCCGCGAAGGCGGGTACCGCCTTCCGTCGGGCCCGGGCAATGCCCTCATGCGCGTTTTCCTGCTCGTCGTGGTCACCGGTCGCGGTGGCGATCGACAACGCAACGGCGTACCGGGCTACCGCCTCGGTGGTACGCCCCGCGGCCGTCAGGACGTCACCCAGGATGTTGAGTGCGCTCGCCTCCCCGTAACGGTGCCCGATCGAATGCAGAATGCGGATCGCCACGGTCAGGTCACCGATCGCCCGCGCGTGGTCGCCGCGAGTGCCGTGCACCGGCCCAGGTTCGTCAGCGCGACTGCTTCGCCGTAGACGTGGCCGGCCGACCGGAAGATGTCACGTGCCGCCGACAAATGCCCGGCTGCCTCGTCGTGCCGCCGGAGGCTGGTGCACACGTCGCCGAGGTTCGTCAGGGCCGCGGCCGCTCCGACTACGGCGCCAGTCTCGCGGAACAGAGCGGCGGCGCGGAGCAACTGGTCGTACGCCTCGTCGAAGTGGCCCGGGCGGGTGTTGGCGTTGCCGAGGTTCACCAGCGTGGACGCTTCGCCGTATCGGTCGCCGACGCGGCGATAGGCGGGGAGCGTTGTCGAGAAGGATGAGCAGCCTGCGGCCTGCGGTCTCGGCCCGGTACCTGGCGGCCCGGCGGTCGAGGTCGGTCGGGATGCTGGTGGCGGGAACGCCGAGGGACTCCAGGAGGTGTCCGAGCGCGGCCCGCCGACGGCGGCCGGCGTACGCCGATCCCGGGCAAGGGCATCCTCCGACCGCTGTGGGATGTCGGCAGGCGCACGGCCGCGGGCGATCCCGATCTGCTCGTGGCACGCCTCTGGGTGGAGCCGGCAGCGACGCTGCCACCAGGCGCCACCGGGTCGGTCCGCCTTGGCCCGCTGTCCCCGCCCCTCTGGAGACACCTGCAGCCGGGCATGACCATCACCATGCACGAGGGTCGGCCTGCGGTAGGAACGGCCACCGTCATTGGGGCGTCGAATACGTTTTGACCTTGGCCACGACACCGAGGCGGGAACGATCGGGTTCGGCGACACGCGTAGCGGGCGTTGTCCGGCAGGCGTACACGTAGGTGATGAGCTCGCCCCGTGGAGCTGCGGATGAGTGGATGTTTGCCCGGTCCGGACGGGATGCGACGCTGAAGGCATGGTCTCCCGATCGACGTGCACGTGGGTGGCTTCGGGCTGCCCGGCGACTTCCCGGGCCGTGGATGCGTCGATGTCTCTGACGACCGTGACAGCGTGGTGGAGGGCCAGGGGACCGAGTCCACCCTGCGGCAGGTCGATGACACCCACGCCCGAGCGGAGATCGGGCTTCTCGGCTCGTCCGCCCCGAACACTCGCCGGTCACTGGATCAGCGCGACGTCCGCCCGCCGGTGACACCCGGATGAGCCTGGTGTCGGCGTTCGTGCCGATCTGGATTCTCACCGTGGTCGGCTATGCGGCCTGTCGGTGGGGTCTGTTGGGCGAGGCGGGGGCGGCGGTACTCGGCCGGTTCGTGTTCCAGCTGGCGATGCCGGCCGCACTGTTCCTGGCACTGTCCCGGATGCCGCTGTCCGGGTTCGCCGGCCGCCCGCTGCTCGCCTTCGCGGCGAGCACCGCTGTGGTGGTCGGGTTCGGGTGGTTCGGTGCGAGCCGGCTGTTCGGTCGCGAGCCCGGCGAGCGGCCGATCTGGGGTATGGCCGCCGGGTACGTCAACTCGGCGAACCTCGGCATCCCCATCGCCACCCAGGTACTCGGCGACGTGGCGTTCCTGGCGCAGGTGGTGCTGCTACAGGTACTGGTGGTGGCACCCGTGATCCTGGTCGCCCTGGACCGGCACAGCGACCCCGCCGGGCGGATACGGGTCCGGCGGATCGCCTCCCTGCCGGTACGTAACCCGGTGATCCTGGCGTCGCTGCTCGGTGTCGCCTGCTCGGCTGCCGGCCTGCGGCTGCCGTCGGCGGCCGACGCGACACTCACCCTGCTGTCGGGCGCCGCAGCTCCGGCCGCCCTGGTCGCGCTCGGCGCGTCGCTGCACCACACGACGCCGTCGCGCAGCGATCGGGCCGCGCCGGCCGAGCTGGCCGTGATCACCGCGCTGAAGCTCGTCGCGCAGCCGGCCGTCGCGTACGCGGCAGGGCTGGCCCTGCACCTGCCCGCGCCGCAGCTGCTCGCCGTGGTGGTGTGCGCGGGCCTGCCGACAGCGCAGAACACGTTCATCTTCGGCCAGGAGTACGACGTCGGCGAGGCGGTGACCAGCCGCGCGGTGCTGCTGACCACGACACTGTCGCTGGCCACCCTGGCCGCGGCAGCGGCCCTGCTCAGGTAGGTCCGTCGGCGGAGACGTCCGGTAACGATGCTGAGCGATACCGACCGTGGCGCTGGCGGCCAGACCTGCCGATCATCGCCCGGCGAGCTGGTCCGGAGAATCTGGCCGGGGGAGCCTAGCCCAGGATCGCCTCGATCAGGCGCATGGTGCCGTCGCGCTCCCAGGTCGACTGGTAGTTGGCGACGGTCGGGCCGGGTGGATAGTGCGCGGGCATGTTCGCCCAGGTGCACCCGGTGCGTCTGCGGTGGTAGATCGCTTCCACGATCAGCCGGCGGTCGTGCAGCCGGCCCCGATGCGAGTCGCCGCCCGGCAGGATCGCCGCGACCTGCCGCCACTGCTCGTCGGTGATGCCGGCCAGAGTCGACGGCCCGTGCTGCTCGACCCGCTCGGGCCGGCGGGACGGTGGTCGCGGCGCCTCGACGGCTCTCGGCGTCTCGACGGCTCTCGGCGTCTCGACCGGTTCCGGCGGTCCCGCACCACCCTGCCGGCTCTCCCTGGCCGACAGCCGGGCCCGCGCCGCCGCCGCGATCTGTTCCCGGACCGGCAACGGCTGGGCCGGCGGATATCCGGTGAAGCCGGGTTCGAGGGCGGCGGTGAGGAGCCCGCAGGCCTGGCGGAGCTGCTCCCACTGCGGGGCGAGGGCCAGCAGGTGGGCGGTCGCCGGATCGTCGGGCTGCCCCTGCGGCCCGCCGAACGCCTGGAGGCGACCCAGGATCACCGGTTGACGGTGGGCGTACCAGGCCAGGACGCGGGCGATGGCGTCGTGCACCGATGACCGGTACTCCTCCTGGTACGGCCCGGCCAGGCTGAACGCGTACGCCTGCGTGTTGTAGTCGGCCATGTCGGCGGCGAGGTCCGGGCAGTCCGCCAGCACCTGCGGGAACTGGTCGGGGTCCAGGTAGTCCAGCCACCGGGTCGCCGGCTGGTCGCCGCCGTCAGGTGCCGGGTCCCCGGGCTGACCGGGCAGGTCCGGTTGCGCGACGGTGGCGGTCAGGTACCACTGCCGCAGGTGCTCGTCGCAGGTTGCGGCGAAGTACGGCAGGTACGCCCCGGCGATCTCGCCGGCGAGGGCCTCGGCGGCCACCGACCAGAGGGCGAACGTGAATCCGGTGTCCACCTCGAACACCTGCGCCAACCGGGCGACCAGCGCGAACATGTCGTCGATCTGGGCGACCTCCGCGACGAGCGTCGGATCGACCTCCCCGAACGCCACCGCCAGGGGGTGGTCGACCCACGGCGGCCGGACGGTGTCCACCAGCGCGACGATGAGCTGGTCCCGGTCCAGCTGCCCACTGGCGTGCTGCTGGAGCAGCGTGATCGTGGCCAGGCTACGGCGCAGCTGGTCGACGCCGGTGTGGGCGGCCTGCTCGTCGGCCCAGGCATGGAACATCGCCAGGCAGGTGCTGTTCTGCTGGGTGTCGGCCCAGGTGAGGCGCTGGAAGAACGCCGGCTGGTGCTCGGCGATCCAGGCGAAGGTCGTGGCGAACGTGTGTTGCCATGGTGCCGGCTGGACGTCCTGATGCGGATGCACGCCTGTCTCCCGGTCGGTGGGCGGGTCCGCACCAGCGTGCGCCGGATCTACCGGCCCGTTCCCCGGTCGCCGGCCGGTCCTGCGGGCAGTCCGGGTTGCCCCTGCGGGCAGCGCGGCCACGGTCGGTGCGGGCGCGGCGACGTCGAGACACGGTACCCACCGCCGAAGGCCAGCTGGACAGATCTGTCGAGACGAGTAGGTCCGAAGTCGGGCCAGTGGTCGTAGGCGATCCGGACCTGGTCACGGGCTGGCCGTGGCCCGGTTGTGTCAGATCGCGGCGGTCATCGCGAGGAACTGAGGCCGGATGCGTACGCCGAGCGGATGGGCACGCGATGATGGTGGCGTGAAGGCGATCTACCCTGACGACGGCGGTGGCGACCGAAAGGCGGATCCCGGGGCCGTGCCCGGCCTGCGCCCCGCGCCCGAAGTTTCGGCCGACGCCGCGTCCCGCATGCCTGAGGTCGATGGGTAGACGTTTGTGCTCCGCTCGAACGGGCTGGGCGGCACCGACTACGCCTGGGTCAGCGGGATCGTGAAGGATGGGGCAATGAGGGTCGCGATCTCGGGGACGCACGGAATCGGAAAGACCACCCTTGTCGAAGCGTTGTGTGCGTGTCTGCCGGGACATGTCATGCGCGACGAGCCGTACTACCTCCTGGAAGAGCAGGGGTACGAGTTCGATTTCCCGCCGTCCCGGGAGGACTACCGGGCGATGCTGGCCTGCTCGGTGCGGAGCATGCGGTCGCTGTCACCTTCCAAGATCGTGTTCGACCGTACACCGCTCGACTATCTCGCCTACCTGGCCGCGACCGGAGCGGACCCGGTGGAGGAGGCTGACGCCTCCGCGGTGCGTTCCGCGTTCGCGACGCTCGATCTACTGGTCATCGCGGTGATCACGCTGGAGAGCGAGCGGGTTCTGCCCGCTGCGGAGCTGCCCGGCCTCCGCTCGCGAATGAACGACGCGCTTCGGGAACTCGTCTACGACGACCCCCTCGATGCCTGGAACGACACTCCTGTCCTGGAGTTGGGTGGACCGCTCGACAACCGGCTGAAGGCGGTCCTTGACGTCCTCGAACCACCAGCGGCGGGTCCAGGTCCGGGGACGACCGAAGGCGGGGCAGGAAGGCCCTGGCCAGGGTTTTCACCATCAGCCGCGCCTGTCCCACCCGGTGACCGTCAGCGCGGCGGACCAGCCTAGGGATCATCAGCGACAGCCACGAGTCGTCCCGGAAGCGGTCGGACCTCTCTCGCCGGTGCCCACAGCCGTTGCCCGGGGTTGGGCATCTTGAGCGGTTGTCATCGAGCTCAAGGGTTCCTGAGCAGGTGCTCAGCGGCGCGTCATTGCTTCAGACAGGACGGAACCCCGGTAGGGCAGCGGTTGGCCAAGACGCGCTGCCGGGCACGGGGGCTTCGGTGCTGACTGTTCCTGCGAGCATTCCGCTGTCCACGTGCAGCCTGACCTGCCTGATCGAGCTCATCCGCGATCGACGTCGCACATTCGGCGGCCGCCGGCGCTAGCTACCGGGGCGGCAGCGCGTACTGATGGTCCTGAGCACCTGCGCGACGGCGACATCCCCACCCGCCTCGCGGTCGGCTTCGCAGTCTCGGTGACTACCGGGTGGCGCTACCTGCTCCAGGCCGTCGACGCGTTCGCCGCCTGCGCCGACGACCTCACCGCCACCATGCGCCGGGCCGCACGGTTGGCCTACGCGGTCCTCGACGGCATGCCGATCACGATCGACCGGGTCGCCGACCAGCGGCCCTGCCGGTCAGCGCACGTGCCACGGGGTGCGCCACCCCGACCGCGCAGACCGTCATCGTCCTCCCCGCCGCCGGGGACGGCCGTCGCCCACGATGAACATGGCTCATTCTTCGGTGCGATGGCGGGCGGCAGGAGCGCGGGTGGCCAGCGCGGTGATGAACGCGACGATCTCGTCGGGGTTCTCCTCGGCCATGAAATGCCCGCTGCCGGTGGCCCGGTAGGTAAGGTCCGGGGCCCATGCGCGCCAGAGCGCGGAGGCGTCGAAGCCGAGCTGGGAGCCCCAGTCCTGGGAGATGACACCGACGGGCATCGTGAGTTGCGCGCCGCGTTCACGGTCGGCGATGTCCATGTCGAGGTCGATGCTGGCCGTCGCGCGGTAGTCGGCCACGATCGAGTCGATCGCGGCGACGGAGCTGTCGACGTAGTAGTCGCGCTCTTCGCGGGTGAAGGTGGTGCCGGTGGGGTCCCAGGCGTCGAGGAAGGAGCCGAAGAACTCGGGACCGACGGCGGCGATCATCTTCTCGGGCAGGCCGGCTGGCTGGGCCATGAGGTAGAGGTGCCAGGCGACCTTGGCATTGACACCGTGCAGGACGGCCCAGGTGTCCAGGGTCGGCAGGACGTCGAGGATGCCGAGGTAGCGCACTGCTTCGGGGTGGTCGAGCCCGGTGCGGACGGCGACGAGCGCACCGCGGTCATGGCCGATGAGCCCGAAGTGGTCAAAGCCGAGCTGACGGGTGATGGCGATGACGTCGTTGCCCATCGTGCGCTTGGAGTAGGTGCCCGGGTCGTCGGCGGCGGGCTTGCCGCTGGCTCCGTAACCGCGAAGGTCGGGGATGATGACGGTGTGGTCGGTCGCGAGTTTCCCGGCGACGTGGCGCCACATGTAGTGGGTCTGCGGGAAGCCGTGGAGCAGCACGACGGCCGGCCCCTGGCCGCCGACGGCGACGTTGAGGTCCACGCCGGTGTCGCCGGTGATCGTGCGGTAGGTGACGTTGTCGATCACGAATGGTGTGGTCACGAATCCTCCTGGGGTCGGTTGGTGGCGCGGGTTTCGGGATGGCCGGAGAAGAGGCCGGTAGGCAACGTGGTGGCGCTGGTGGAGGAGGCGACGAGCGCAGGGATGATCACGGTGTCCAGGAGCGCGGACAGGTAGGCGTCGTCGACCGCAAGGCCGTTCGCGTGACGGAGCAGCAGCACCGACCCGACGACCTCGTCGAAGGCGAACGGGCTCGCGCCGGTGGGCAGTTCGCCACGAGCAACCGCGGCGTCGATGACCGCCTGCGGCAACCTGGCCCCCGTGGGACCCGCGGAACTCTCGATGGCGTCGCACAGCTCAGGGTCTTTCAGCCCCGCTTGAAGCAGCATCAATGCGGTGCCGATGTCGGCGGCAGCCATCGTGCGTTCCAGCCGCCGCACCAGGCTCAGGAGGTCCTCGCGCAGGGTTGCCTCCTGCGGTAGCGGGGACGTCGAGTGCTGGGCGGGCCCTGCCTTCACTGCGGCGATGACCATGTCCCGCTTGGATCCCCATCGCCGGTACAGACTGGCCTTCGACGTCTGGCAGCGTCGAGCTACCGCCTCGAAGGACAGGTCCTCGTACCCGTGCTCAGCGAGGACCTCGAGTACGGCCGCGGTGATCCGACGCTCAAGCTCGGCATCGCGCGGTCGGCCGCGGGCCCCTGACGACTCTTCATTCCGATACGCCACGTGTCGTATCGTATGCCAGGATGTGGGGACCGTCGACCGACACCCCCGCCGGTACCTCGCCCGGAAGCGTTGATCGTGCAGCTCACCGCATCAGAGGGTGTGGCCGGGCGGCCTGTCTCCCGGCATCCGTGCTGGGAGGTGACGTCTGTCGGGTAGACGACGGCCGTTTCACCACCCAGCAATCCAGGGCGGACGCTGAGAGCGAGACGAAGCCCTTGATCGGAGGCACGAAGCCGCGGCAGCGGCGCGCCGGGGCGGAGGGTGGCACCGCTCGGTCACGCTGGGTGTTGGCTGACACGGCAGGTGGCAGCCCCGGACCTGAGCGCGGGCAGACCCGTGCAACGAGGAAGGCGGTTGCCATGCTCAACTCGTTTCTCCAGGCCCTTGCGACCAAACTGGTCGAGGAGATCCTCAAGCGACTCGTCGAGTGGCTTTCGCCGAAGGTCCTGCACGCCGTGCCGCACCGTGCGTCGCCCAACTGCCCTCGCTGCGGCGGGTACGGCGTCCGCCGATGGGCCACCGGCGGCATGTGGGTGTTCCTGCCGTCGGTGCTGGCCTTCGCGTTGGGCTTCGGGTTCACCCTGCTCGGTGTGCCGCTGGCCGTGTTCACGGTCGTCGCCGCATTGGTAACGGACGGGGCCGGCGGGATCGTGCCCGCCCTGCTCGCGCCGCTCGGTCTTCTGGTCCCTGCCACCCTGATGATCGCAGGCGCGTTCGGTCTTGCCCACTACAACAGCTACCCACCGAAGTGGTGCGCCCGCTGCCACGCCCGGTGGCCGCGCCGTGAGCGAAACGAATACCTGCGGGCGTCAGCCCCGGTGTTGACCTGCGATTGCGGTCAGCGACTGCGGGTGCCCCGCACGGCTGCCGGAACGCGACTGCGCTGCCCCCGCTGCCGAACCGAACACGCCACCCCAGCCCCGGCCCGCCCCTGACACAGGGTCAGCGGTGCCACCGTACCGTTTGGCCCCTGGACCTGGCGGTGTGGGCGCACTCCGCACTCGGCCGGTCCGCCAGGAGGGGATCATCCCGTTCGCTGGGCTGGCCCCCGACCAGTTCCGCAAGCTGATCCGTCTCGTCGCCGAGCGTGACGGGGACGGGATCGCTGACGGTCGGCCGGGCCGGCAGTGGCCCTCGATCTGCCCGGCCGGGTGCTGCTGGTGGCCGTCTACTGGCGTAGGAACCTGGCGATGCGGCAGGTCGGGCCGTTGTTCGTAGTGTCGCATCCCGCCGCGCGCCGAGTCATCGACACGGGTGAAGATCTGCGCCGGCATTCGACGTCGAGCGGCCGGGGTCGGGCGCGCGGTGGTTCGACGCGAGAAGGACACGCGACCGTTCGCGAGCATCTAACTCATTCGACTCGGCTATTTATCTCCACGTTGTACGGGTCTATATTCTGGGTCACGAATCCCTGTTGCCTGAGCCGCCTGCCAGGGAGGTGATATCTACTCAAATTCTCGTGTTATCCCTGCCGCCCCTCACCCCTATCCCCGTTCTGGTCTTGCCTGTGCGGCCTGCCGGATTCGGGGCCCGTGCAGCTGTGCGCCTGATCCGCCGCCAAGGTCCGGGCAGTCAGGTGGCCAGGAATTGAATTTGTCTCGGTCAGGAGAGGGAGATGGGTAAATTCTGTTTTCCCGAAGACATGTCCGCCGTGATGATCGGCAGTGCCCGACGCGCTGCCGTCACCAGCGTGCTGGCGGTGCTGACTCTGGTCGTGGTGGTCGGTGACGCCTCGGTCGGTGGGGCGAACGGGAAGCCGGTCGGTCGAACCGCCGCGCCTGCGGTGGCCCAGCGACTGGTGGCCCAGCGACTGGTGGCCCAGCAGGCTCCGGCCGAACTCGGCGCAGTGACCGCCATCGCCGCCGGTTACGGACACAGTCTTGCCCTGCGCTCGGACGGCACCGTCCTCGCCTGGGGCCGAAACAGTGAAGGTCAGCTGGGTGACGGCAACCTCGACCCGAGTGTCACTCCGGTGCGGGTGTGCGCCGTCGGTCAGGCCGCCCCCTGCACCCGGTTCCTCACCGGTGTGATCGCCATCGCCGCCGGGTTCGTGCACAGCGTGGCCCTGCTCCGGGACCGCACGGTCGTCGCCTGGGGGCAGAACGTGACAGGTCAGCTTGGTGACGGCACCTTCACGAGTCGTTCGGTTCCGGTGCGGGTGTGTGCGGTGGGGGAGGTCGCACCGTGTAGCCAGTTTCTCAGCGGGGTCAGGGCCATCGCCAGCGGCGACTCAGACCACAACCTCGCTCTGCTGGGCAACGGTGCTGTCGTCGCCTGGGGTTTCAACGCCTTCGGTCAGCTCGGTGACGGCGGGTACGCCGGGAGTCCGGTTCCGGTGCGGGTGTGCGCGGTGGGGGAGTCCGCCCCCTGCGGCCGGTTCCTGACCGGGGCCAGGTCCATCGCGGTAGGTGAAGGGCACAGTCTGGCCGTCGTGGGGACCGGCCACGCCGTCGCCTGGGGCTTCAACGGCGCCGGTGAAGTCGGCGATGGCACCAGCGACAATTTCCGTACCATTCCGGTGCGGGTGTGCGCGGTGGGGGAGACCGCCCCCTGCGACCGGTTCCTGAACGGGGTGAGCGCCGTGGCGGCTGGCGCTTTCCACAGCATGGCGTTGCTGGGCAGCGGCAGTGTCGTTTCCTGGGGCTACAACGTCGAGGGTCAGGTCGGTGACGGCACACGCGATAACCACCGGCTCGTTCCGGTGCGGGTGTGCGCGCAGGGGCAGGTCGCACCCTGTGACCGGTTCCTGTACGGGGTGCGGCACATCGCCGCCAACGGTTTTCACAGTATGGCGCAGCTGAGTAGCGGTGGCGTTCTGGCGTGGGGCTACAACGGCTATGGACAGCTCGGCGACGGCACTCGCGTGAATCGTCTGACGCCGGTGCGGGTGTGTGCGGTGGGGGAAGTCGCGCCCTGCGGTCGATTTCTGTACTTGATTCGGGCGATCGCCGCCGGCATCGATCACAATCTCGCGCTACAGCCGAACTACACCGTCGTCGACTGGGGCTTGAACAACCACGGCCAGCTGGGCGACGGCACTACTAGTGACCGTCCCGTTCCGGTGCAGGTCCTGGCACCCCAGGGCCCGGCTGTCGTCAGGTGATGCCGGGTAGTGCCAGCGGGCGGATGCCGTCTCGGGCGTGATGTCGGGTGGTGGCGGCGATGTTGGTGACGCTGGTTGAGTTCCCCCCGCTTTGATGGAGCAGAGGAACGGTTCGGCGGAATCGACGTGCTCGTCAACAGCGCGGGCCGTGGCTGGTACGGCTCGATCGAGGGGGCCCCGACGAGACCATCCGCCGCACGTTCGACCTCAACCTGTTCGCCGTCGTCGAGGTGATCCGCGCGGTCCTCCCCGGCATGCGGGCACGCGGCGACGGCTGGATCGTGAACATGTCGTCGGTGGCCGGCCTCGTCGGCGCACTGGGGTTCGGCTACTACGCGGCGGCGAAGTTGGCGATCGAAGGACTCACCGCGACACTGCGCGAGGAAGTCGAGCCGTTCGGGGTGCGCGTGCTCGCCGTAGCGCCGGCAGCCTTCCGCACCAGTGCCTTCTCCTACTTCCAGAACGAGACCGTCGACGCCTACGTGCCGATGGTCGAGGCCGTCAAGGCGGCGTTCGTGGACGCTCACGGCAAGCAGGCAGGTGACCCCGTTCGTGGCGTGCAGGCAGTGATCAGCGCGATGAACGCACCCGTTCCACCGCACCGGATCGTGCTCGGCAACTCCGGCTACGACGCCGTAGTCGCGATGCATGAGAACGCACTCGCGGAGCTGCGCGCGAACGAAAAGCTCTCACGCAGTGCGGACTTCTGAGCCTGTCGCCACAGCGGTGCCGGAGACCCGCGAGGGCTGCCATGCCGCGACCAGGAGGAGGGATCGAGTCACCTACACAGCCGACCCGATGAAATGCCCCGCATGTCTGTGCCGACCTGACCCTGGTCGGCGCCTCAAGCCAGTCCCGTGCTGCGCGGCCCGCATCGTGCCGCTGAGGTACCGCAGGGACACACCAGCACGCCCTCGCGTCCTGGCACCGAGAAACCGGAGAGTGGAAATGAATGACATCACGCTGCCCAACGTGGTCGAGAACTTCATCGCAGCCACCAACGCGCACGACGCGAACGCGCTGGCCGCGGTCTTCAGCGACGGGACCACCGTGCGCGATGACGGGAAAACCTGGACCGGCGGGACCGAGATCCGCGAGTGGATCCAGGGACACCTGATCACCCCAAGATCGTGCTCACACCGACCTCGTTCGCGGACGACCGGCTGGTGGCCTCCGGGGACGGCGACTTCCCCGGCGGGCCACTGTCCTTTTCGTTCGAGTTCGGCATCACGGACGACCAGGTTACCGACCTCGCGATCGCCCCCGCAGGCAAAGGTCGGCCGACACCCCCGCCGTCAGCTGTCGGAGCGGGTGGACGCTGAGGTGCAGCCACTACGCCGCGCTGGCCTGCGCAACACCGCGTCCCGGCGCGGGAGCGCTCGACCAACTCGCCCACGCCGTAGGCGGCGACTGCGGCAGCAGTCGGCCGAGGCAGGCGCGGGGCTGCCGACGCACCAGCATCCCGGAGTGTCTCGGTGACACAGTGCGCGCCGTACGCCGCCGGGTCCGGCGCAAGGGGAACGGCGGTGTGGGGCAGGTTGACCGCCACAACGATCATCGCGGCACCCTCGAACCCTGCCGGCTGCGGAGGAAGGAGGGCGGCTGGGTCTTCATCCGTCCGCCCTGGCCCGGTCCGCTGTCCTGCCCGGTCAGACGATGCGGACGGGGCCCGCCGCCTGCGTTCGTTCCACACGTTCACGGCGAGGGACGGGGGAGTGGTCGGTGGCCGTTACCGAAGGTGGGTGAAGATTCACTCAGGGCTATCGGATTCGACGGGCAGCGTTGTAGCATCGAACTCGACCTTGGGAGAGCAAGCCCCTTTTCGAAGTGGCGATTGGTGTGCTGATTCGGTGACCTCGCCGGAATCGACGTGAAGGCGGGTGGGAATTCGGGAATTCCTCGCGATGACGATGTGAATTCACCTCGCCCGTCTCGCGTCCTCCGGGTGCGGCGTAGGGCTGCTCGGTGGTACGGCACCGCCCGTGCGCCGACCCGGCGCCGGCCGACCATCACAAATTAACCTGACCGAAACGTATTGTGTGATCCGGCAACTGCCCTGTTGGTTCGCCGGGAGGCGACTCCCTGCGGACTCGACGAGCTTCCCTTGATTTTTCGACTAATTCCTATCAGGATGGCTCATCGTAGGGTGTCGGAACGAATGATCTCAGGCATTTCGTTGATCTGGTGGAGGTCGATCAAGGCCGCCTGCCAGCGTATTGCGGGCCCGGTGCGGCGGCCACCATAGAGTTGATTTCCCGGTCGACACGGTGTGACGGTAGTCGGCTCGGCCGGGAAAAGGATATCCGTCGTCGGGGAGATTCCCGGCGGCAATTCACCTTCGATGGGAATGCTGAGAATAGGCCCGGAGTCCGGGTCCGAGGTATGGGTCGGGCGAGCGCGTGAGCGGAACCTCACGCAGACAGCGCTGACCCGGCTGGCGCGGGGAACCGGCGCGGCGCTCCGGCTGGTGGGTGAGCCGGGCATCGGCAAGACCTCACTGCTCACCATCACCGCCCGGGCCGCAGCCGACCGCGGCTACCAGGTGTTCCACGCCGTCGCCGACCAACTTTCCCAGCAGTCACCACTGAGCGTCCTGCTCGCCTGCCTCGGAGTCCGCCAGCGGCCGGACGACCCGTCCCGGGCGGAGATCACCCAGACCCTGGTCGGCCAACCGCCAGCCTTCCCCGCCAACGGGTCGGCCCTGGCTGCCGTGGCCGAGATGCTGGCCTCCCTCGTCGACGACCTGTGTGCGACGGGCCCCACCGTCCTCATCGTCGACGACGCGCACTGGATGGACGAGGCGTCGACCGTGGTCTGGCGACGCCTTGCCGCCAGCGTCGAACACCTGCCCCTACTCCTGATCGCCGCGCACCATCAGGACCCGTCCCGTCCGACCCGTACCCCGGCCAACACCCTCCGGGGCCACGAACACCTGCTGAGCCTCATGCCGCTGGACGAAGCGGAGGTCTCGCAGCTACTGACCGGGCTGCTCGGAGCGCCACCCGGCCCGACCCTCAGCCGGTGGTCGGGCGCGGCGGTGGGTAATCCGCTCTACCTGCGTGAGTTGGCCGACGTCCTGGTGCGGGAGGACCTGGTCCAAGTCGTGGCGGGACACGCGGACCTACGTGACGACGACGACCGGATACCTCCCGCCCTCACCGCCGCGTTGACCAGCCGGCTCGGTCTGGTGCCGGACGCCGGGGACGTGTTGCGGACCGCCGCACTACTCGGCACCGAGTTCACCGTCACCGACCTGAGTGTCGTGCTGGGCCGGCCGGTGCGGGTCCTCGCCGACGTGCTGCAGCGGGCGGTCGCGGCCCGGATCCTCGCCGGCTCCGGGGAACGAATGACCTTCTGCCATCCGCTGATCCGCCAGGCCCTGTACGACGCCGTCGCGCTGCCGTTGCGTCGGGCGCTGCACCTCGACCTGGCCCGGGAGTTGGCCGCCGCAGCCGCCGAGCCGCTCACCGTGGCACACCAACTGGTGGCGGCGGGCGGCGTCGAGAACCGGTGGGTGCCCGACTGGCTCCACAGGTCCGTCCCCGCGTTGGCGGACACCGACCCGGGACTCACGGTCCGGCTGCTGCGCGCACAGCTCGGACAGCTTCCGGCAAAGGACCCGCACCAGCCTTCGCTGAGCGTCGCGCTGGCCCGCTCACTACAGATGCTGGGCCGGTGGGAGGAGGCCGCCGACCGGGCCCGCGAGGCCCTCGCGTCGTCGACCGGGCTGGACGCGCACGGCGAGCTGCACTGGCTGCTGATCCGCGCGCTCACCAACAGCGGGAAGACCGACGAGGCCGAGCTGATCCTGCGGCAGGTGCTCACCCGACAGGCGATACCCGAACCGTGGCGCGGACGCCTCCTGGGCACCCTGGCCCTGATCAGCCGGGCCGGCACCGGCGGGTCGGACGAAGCCGAGGCACTGGCCGGTGAGGCCCTCGACGCCGGTCGCCGCTCCGGCGACGACTGTGCGATCGCGGGCGCCAGCGTCGTGCTGTCCCTCACCCGCTCCGACCGGCGTGACCACCCGGCCGCACTGCGGCACGCCGAACAGGCACTCACCGCCCTCGTCGGTCACCCCGACCACCCGGAACTGGAAATGTTCGCCCTGCACTGCCGGGTGGTGAGCCTGCAGAACATGGCCCGGTGGAGGGAAGCCGACAGGGTGCTGCGGCTGTCCCATGAGATCCGCCGCCGGGCACACGACGTCGCCGCCGGGTCCATCGGCGTCACCGAGGCGATGCTGCACTACTGGCTCGGCCGCTGGGACGAGGCGTTGACGGCGCTGACCCCGGTCGCGGACGATCCCTGCGGGCCCTTCTATCCGGGTCTGCACCGGGGTGGACCTGCGCTACTGCGGCGGGGCGTCACCGCGCTGATCGCCGTCCGCCGTGACGACCGCGCGCTCGCCGAGGCGCACCTGCACCCCGCCACGCACGTGTCGGCCGACCGCAGCACCGACGAGGACAGCGAGGGTTTCCTCCTCGCCGCCCGGGCCGTACACGCCGAACAGCAGGGCGAACCGGAACGGGGCGCCGCCCTGCTCGCCACGATGCTGCAACACCGCCCCGACTCCGGCACGAGCCCCCACCACCCGTGGTTCGCCGACCTCATCCGGATGGCGGCGGCCTGCACGGACTCCTCGACCGTGACCGCTGCCCTCGAACTGACGCGGGTCTGGACCGAGGCCGAGCCAGTGCCGGGGCGGGCCGCGACCATGCGTCAGCGCTGCGTGGGCCTCGCCACCGAGAACCCCGAGCCGCTGCGTACGGCCGTGCAGCACTACCGGTCGGCCGGCCCCCGCACCGAGCTGGCGGCGACCCTTGAGGACCTCGCGGTGGTGCTGGCCGGCCACGGTGCGACCGACGAGTGCCGGGCGGCCGCCACCGAGGCGATCGACCTGTACACCCGGGTGGGCGCGACCTGGGACGTCCGACGCACCGAGGCGCGGCTGCGGGGCAGGGGCGTACGCCGAGGGGTCAGCGGCCCCCGCGCAGCCCGGTCGGTCTCGGGCTGGGCGGCGCTCACCGCCACGGAACGACGCGTCGCCGTGCTCGTCGCCGAGGGCCGTTCGACGCCCGAGATCGCCGCCGCGATGCTCCTGACCCGCCGGACGGTCCAGACGCACATCTCCCGCGCCCTGCACAAGCTCGGGCTGCGCAGCCGTAACCAGATCGCCCAGGAGGTGCTCCGCAACGCGGGTCCCGATGACGGATGACTCGACGAACCCGGGCCGGTTTTGTGGGTCAGCTGACGCATGTCTCGTTCGTCCTCCCCGGGGAAGCTATCCGCATGACCGTGTCCCCCCAGCCGGACGACACCACAAACCCCTGCACCACCGTCCTGATCGCACTCGAAGGCGGCCCGGCGAGCCTCCCGCCCGAGCTTCGCACCCAACGGGTCTCGCCGGACGCACCGAAGGTGAAAGTCCCGCACAACGGTGGTTACGAGCACTTCGAACGCCCCGACGACGGCGACGGTGAGCCGCTCGTCTTCCGCTGGGCGTACCGGTCGCGGATCGCGGAATAGCCGGCCGGAACCTGCCCGGCCGGGCGGCCCGGGCCGGGGGTGACGGCAGGGCACACCGGACCCGCAGGTCGCACGTCGTCGATTGTCCCTGCGCCGTCACGGCGCGCCAGAGCCCGTTCACCGGGACGGAAACGAGGGTGACGCACATGGTGGATTCTGTCTTCGTCATGCCCGGCACAGTGGCTGCTCCCCGTACGGGCATCCTGCGTGACCTGCACAGCCGCTACGAGACGGTACGGGAGGCACTGACCCGCATCGACAAGGCGGCCCGGGAACTGGGGTTGCCCGACATCAGCACCCGCCTGATCGAGGACGTGGCCGGCGAACGCCCCTACAGCCCCGAGGTGCAGTACCTGGAGATCTTCGCGGTCAGCCTCGCCACGTACCACCTGCTCCTCGCCGAGGGCGTCGAACCGGTGGCGATCGTCGGACAGAGCATCGGGGAACTCTGGGCCCTGGCCGCCGCCGGACACGTGTCGGTCGGCGACGCCGCGCGCCTGGCGGTGGCCAGGTCCCGGGCACTGACCCGGCAGGCGTGGCCGGGCACGATGCTCGCCGTCGGGGTGGACGGCCGCCGCGCGGAGTCACTCGCCGGGCTGATCGGCCACCCACACCTGGTGCTGGCCTGCGAGAACACACCCCGGCAGAGTGTCCTCAGCGGTCCGCGGCGGCAGATCGACGAGGCGGAGCGGGTGGCCGAGGCGCTCGGCTGGCCGAGTGTCCGCCTCGACGTTCCGCATCCCACCCACACCCCCGCGGTCGCGCAGGCCGCCCGGGACCTGCTGGCCACCGCCCCCCGGGTGTCCTACGGCGGTGGACGGTGGCGGGTGTCCTCACCGTGGCTGGGCCGGGACATCGGCGACGAGGACCCGGTCGAGCTGGTCGCCGGCGCGCTCACCGCCCAGGTGAGGATGTTGCACACGGTGCGTGCCCTGCACGCCGCCGGCGCGGACACGTTCATCGAATGCGGGGAGTGGCCGGTCGTCACCCGGTTCGTCGAGGCGTCGGTCCCGGGCATCCATTCGGTGGTGCCGCTGAGCGAACACGACCCGGTCGCGGCGGTCCGGGCGCTGGTCGCCGGCCGCACCGAGACGATGTCACCGCAGGTACGGACGCCAGCGTCGCCGCCTGTCCTGGCGGCCCCTCCACCCGTCACGTCCGCGCCACCGACGCCGCCGCGACCGGCTCCCCCCGTCGTGGTGCCGCCACCCGTGGCGACCGCACCCGCCCCAGCGGTCGCGGCAGTGCCGGTCGTCCCGGCGGCCCCAAGCGCCCCGGCCGCACCCCCTATCCCGTCCGTCCTGGCACCGCCGACCCCGCAGTCACCGGTCGCACCGGCCTCCCCAGCCACGGTGGCCCCCTCAGTCTCCACATCGGACACCGAGGGGCGGTACGCGGTGGTGCTGAACGAGATCCGGGCCCTGTACGGCGACTACCTGGGCTATCCGCCGGAGCTGCTCGGCGACGACGACGGCCTGGAATCCGACCTGGGCGTGGAGTCACTCAAGCAGGTCGCCCTCCTCGGCCGGGTCGCCGACCGGTACGGCCTGCCGGACCTGCGGGCCAACACCTCCCTGCTGACCGTCGGCACCCTGGGGCGGATCGCGCAGGCCGTCGTCCAGGCCCGGGGGGAGGCGACCGCCCGATGACCGACACACCAAGCCTGCACGGTCGGATCGCGTTGGTGACCGGCGCGGCCAAGAGCCTCGGCGCGGACATCGTCCGTCGACTGGCCACCTGCGGCGCACACGTCATCGTCAACTACTTCCACTCCGTCGAGCAGGCCGAACTGCTGCGCGCCGAGCTGGCGCAGGCCGGCCTCAGCGCGGAGTTCATCCGGGCCTCGGTGGCCAAACGCACCGAGATCGACAAGATGTTCGACCTGGTCCGGCAGCGGCACGGCGGCCTCGACTTCCTCGTCAACAACGCGGCCGGAGGGGCGTTCCTGCCCCTGTTCGACGTCGACGACACGTACTGGCAGCGGGCCTGGTCCACCAACGTCATGGGCGCCTACCACTGCTCCCGCCGGGCGGCCGAGCTGATGGTGGGCCGCCCGGGAGCAGGCATCCTCTGCCTGTCCAGCGTCGGCGCCCACCAGCCGGTCCCCGGGTACGGCCCCGGCGGCGTCACCAAGGCCGCCCTGGAATCCATGGTCCGGTACCTGGCACTGGAACTGGCCGACCAGGACATCCGGGTCAACACCGTGCTGCTGGGCTCCGTGGCCAGCGAGATCGTCGTCAACCTCGACGACCCGGCCGCCGCGCTCGGAGACTCGCCGCGCACCAGCGACCTGATGCGCCGCACCATCTCTACCCCCGAAGCGGCCCGGCTGCTCGTCCACCTCCTGCACCCGGACACCGGATTCATCACCGGGCAGACCCTCGTCGCCGACGGCGGCATCAGCATCGGCGGCATGCAGAGCCTGCGACTGCACAGCAAACTCGCCGCGCAGGTCGGTGTGCCCACCCGCACCCCACCGGTCCGCCCCACCGCAGCAGCCACGGCACCCGAGACGCACCCCGCGACCACCGAGGCCGCCGCCGTGCCCGAACCGGCCCCGGCCGCGACACCACGTCCGGTGCGCGACCCGCAGCCGCGCCGACCGGAGGTCGGCCCCGGCCCCGGCGGGCACGACCCGGACGCCATCGCGGTGGTCGGCCTCGGGGTGGTCCTGCCCGGCACCAACAACCCCGCCGACCTCTACGACCGGCTCCGGGAGGGCGCCCTGCTGGCCAGCGAACCGTCCGCGTTCGACCTGCGGCACTTCTGGTCGGCCAGCGCGGCGGAGACCGACAGCTTCTACATCCGGGAAGCCGGCTACGTGCAGGGCTTCGTCCCCGACCCCGCCTCGATCACCGAACCCGACGGGTTCCTGGAACACCCCGGCTGGCCACGCACCACCCGATGGCTCCGACACTGCACCGTCCAGGCCCTGGCCGGAGTACACCGCCGGTCCGGCGACCGGTGGCTGGCGGCGACCACCGGCATCCACGACCAGACCGGGCTCGGCACCCAGGGCGTCGTCCTCGGCGACGAGTACCAACGCCTGATCCGCGACGCCATCCAGAGCAGCGGCGGCGACGACTGGCTGGCCGAACTCGCCGACCACGCCATCAGCGCCCACTACGGCGGCGACGGCGGCAACCCGCTGGCCTACCTGCCCGCCTCAGTCTCCCGCAACGCGCTACGCGGCCTGATCCCGGACGACGCCCAACACCTGACCCTCGACGCGGCCTGCGCCACCGGCCTGTTCTGTCTCGACGCCGCCGTCAAGGCCCTCCGCGAGGGAAGCTGTGACGTGGCGCTGGTCGGCGGCACGTCGGTGATCGAACCGATCGGCTTCACGCTGTTCTGCCGGGCCCAGGGAATCACCGTCAGCGGCCGGATCCGCCCCTTCGACCAGGCGGCCGACGGGACCCTGATCGGTGAGGGCGCCGTCATGCTCGCGCTGAAACCGTACGCCCGCGCGGTGGCCGACGGCGACCACATCCACGGCGTCGTCCTCGGCACCGGACTGGCCGCCGACGGCCGCGGCAAGGGCATCCACGCCCCGGCCACCCGGGGACAGGAACTCGCGATCGGTCGGGCCTGGGCCGACGCCCGCGTCGACGCCTCCGACGTGGACTGGGTGGTGGCCCACGGCACCGGCACCCCCGTCGGCGACGAGGTGGAACTACGCTCCCTGCTGTCACGACTCGGCGAGCGGGACCGACCGTGCCTGTTGACGTCGAACAAACAGGTCTTCGGCCACACCGGTGTCCTGGCCGGGCTGGTGTCGGTGGCGCACGCACTGGTCGCCCTCGCCCACCGCACGATTCCCGGCCACACCGTGGTCACCGATCCCCACCCGCTGCTGGGCGACGGCACCCGCCTGACGGTGCCCGTCACCGATGCGCCCTGGCCCGTCGACGAGGCCCGCCCCCGGATGGTCGGGGTGTCCTCGTTCGGCCTCGGGGGAGCCGACGCCCACGTGGTGCTCGCCGACCGGGTGCCGTCGACCCGACCCGCGCCCCGACCGTCGGTGCCCGACCGCACCCCGGACACCGAGGACCTGGTCGTGGTGGGCTGGAGCACCCACCTGCCCGGCCTGGACCGCGACCGGGTGCCCGGCTGGCTCGCCGGCGACGGCCCGGCCCCGCAGCTCAGCTTCGGCAGCCCGTACCCGCTGCCGTCCCCCCTCGACGTGCGGATCCCACCCCGGACGATGCGGCACATGGACCCCGCCCACCTGATGATGCTCCAAGCCCTCGGGCCGCTCCTGGCCGACCTCGGCGAACCGGGAACCACACTGCGACCCACCACCGCGATCCTGGTGGGGGCGAGCCTGCCGACCACGCACAACGCCCGCGCCGCCCTACGGGTGCACGCACAGGAGTGCGCCTCGACGTTCGACCTGCTACCCGACCCCGGGCAGGCCCAGACCCTGCGGGAGTACCTCGCCAAGGCACTCGCCGACGCCGGCGACGTCATACCCGACGAGCTCAACGAGGACGACTTCACCGGCGCCGTCTCCTGCATCCTGTCCGGCCGGGCCGCCAACTACTACGACCTGCGGGGCTTCGGCACCAGCGTCTACGCCCACCGCGACTCCGCCCACAGCGCCCTCGACCTGGCCCTGCGTCAACTCCGCCACCGGGCCTGCGACCTGGCCCTCGTCGGCGCGGTCAGCCTGCGACCGATCAGCGGATGGGACCGGCACCTGGACACCCTCGTACCGGCAGGCCGGTCGGTCGCCGAGGGCGCCGCCGTCGTCGCCGTCGCCCGCCGCTCCACCGCCCGGGAACACGGCCTGCCCATCCTGGGCACCCTCGGCACCGCACCCGGGGGCACCGCCGACGACCCGGCGCACACCCTGCCCGCACCGGCCGGCACCGACCGCACCTACCTGGCCCTCGACGCCCTGCTGGCGGTGCTCCGGGCCGTCGTCACCGGCACCGACGCCGTCGTGTCCCCGGCCGCTCCCGGATCACCCACGATCCGGTTCACCAGGCCGGCCGGTCCCGACCCGGACCCGAGCAGGCCCGTCCCGGAACCGGCCGAACAGCCGATCGGCCGCCGGCAGACCCTCCACCTACGCCCCCTGACCCCACCCGACCCGGACGGGCCGGCGATCCCCGCCGGGAGCATCGTGCTCACCGACGCCGCAGACCTCGCCGCCGCGGTCACCGGACCGGACATCGCCGTCTGGTCACCGCAGCCAGGAGTCGACGCCGCCACCCACGTACCACCCGACGCCGCCGCCGACGCGCTGGCTGACCTGCCGTTCGTCCCACGCCACATCCGGATCCTCACCCGGCTCGAAACCCCCGACGACGGCGCCGACGACACCCAGGCCGCCCGGTCGGAGGACCTCCAGGACCTGGCGTTCACCACCATCCAGGCCGCACTGCCCGCGCTGCGCGCCGGCGGGTCGCTCGCCGCGTTGCTGCTCGCCGCCCTGCCGCAGGGAACGACCCACCCGCTCGCCGGTCTGTTCAGCGGACTCGTCCGCTCGGTACGGGCCGAGGTCCCGCAGTGCAGCGGGAACACCCTGATCACCGACGCGTCGCAAGCCCCGACCGCGCTGGCACAGCTGGCCCGGGCGGCGACCGCCCGGGTGCCGACGCACACCCTGGCCTGCCACGGGCAGACCTGGTCCGAACTGGCCGTCGGCGACGACGAGACCCGACCACACCACACGGCAGAACCCGCCCTGCCACCCGGAGCGATCGTGGTCGCCTTCGGTGGCGCCCGCGGCATCACCCCCGAACTCCTCGACGCCGTGGCCCGCACCACCGACCGACCCCACCTGTACCTCGTCGGCCGCACCCCGCTACCCGAGACCGACGACGAACTGCCACCCCAGGCCGAGTTCATCGCCGCCGGACGCCGGGAACACCCCGACGCGTCGGTGCGGGAACTCAAGACCAGCTACGAACGCGCCCAGGCCCGCCTGGAGGTACGCCGCACCGTGAACCGGCTCGCCGAACTCTGCGGCCCGGACCGGGTCCACCACCGGGTGTGCGACGTCCTCGACGCGGACCGCACCCAAGCCGTCCTCGACGAAGTCATCGACCGGCACGGACGCATCGACCTGCTCGTCAACACCGTCCTCGACCTGCGCTCCCGGGCACTGCACGCGAAGACCCTTGCCGACTTCCGGGCGGTACGGGCCACCAAAGCCACCGGCTACCGCAACCTCAAACGCGCCCTGGCCGGCCGGCCGCCCCGGACCTGGTGCAACTTCAGCACCCTGGCCACCCTCGCCCCCGCCCCCGGAGACGTCGACTACTGCGCCGTCAACGAATACCTGGCGTACGCGAGCGCCTGGGCCGACCGACACGCACCCGAGGGACACCGCGAACTCGCCATCCTCTGGAGCGGCTGGCGGGAGGTCGGCGTCGCCAGCAGCACCGCCATGCAGGAAACCCTGCGCCGCAACCGGATGGACGCCTACATCAGCAGCCGGCAGGGCGCCGCCCAGTTCCTCGATGCGGTGACCCGGCCCGGCAGCGGGGCGGCGGTCTTCTACCTCCGGCAGGAGGAACGCGTACTGCTGGGGCAGCGGGGAATCAGCACCGACACCACCAGCGGCCGGCTGCCACTGCCCGTACCCGACGCACCACCACCGACCCCACCGGACCCCTCCCTGGCCACGCCGCTGCTCGACGGCGTACTGCTGCGCGGCCGCCGCTGGGCGGTGTTCACCAAAACCTGGGAACCACACACCCTCGCCGAACAGGACGGCCGGTGGATGCGCCACCACCGGGTCAACGGGGAGTACGTCCTCCCCGGCACCTTCGCCCTCGAGGCCGCCGCCGGCGCCGCCGGACACCTCTGCCCCGACCTCGTCGTCACCGGATTCCGGGACCTGGTCTGCCGGACGTCGGTGACGGTCAGGTCCGCCGGACCACCCCGCACCATCACCGTGGAGGCCCAACTCACCGACCGGTCCCCGGACCGGGCCGTGGTGGCAGTCCGCATCACCACCAACCGGGTCGGCCGCAACGGCAAGATCCTGCGCTTCAACGACCTGCTCTGCGAGACGACCGTCATGCTGGCCGACCGGCACCCCACACTGCCCGCGCCGACCGACCAGGTGACACACCGCCCCGAACCGGACTTCACCATGCCGGTCTACTCCGCCGACCTGCCGATCACCCTCAGCGGCCCGTTCGCCGGAACCGGCGAGTACGCCCGTGGACCGGACGGCACGAGCGCCACGTTCCGCCTGGACCATGAGGCGTGGAACCCGGCCCTGGCCGGGATGACCGTACCGGCGATCCTGCTGGACGCGATGGTGCACCTGCTGCTTCTGCCGCCACCCGGCGACCGGCCACCCCTGGTCGGCCCGATGGCCGGCATCGAGGCGGTGGACCTCGGCGGACCGGGCAACGACTGCCAGCTCAGCGCCGCGCACCCGACGATCCGGCTGCACTGCCGGTTCGCCGACGGCGCGTTGACCGCGTCGACCACGGACGGCCACGTCCTGGCCCGGATCACCGGGGTCAGCGCGCACGCCACCGACCACAGCGGGAGGTTGATCCGGCCACACGCCGACCTCCCCCAGCCGGCCCTTCCCTGACAGCCGAGGAGACAGCGGTGTTGTGGCACGACATCACGATCGCCGGAACCGGTTCCTGGATACCCCCGATCCGACCCGAGCACGACCCGTGGGGCGGCACCCAGGCCGGTCCGTCGTCCATGGCGGCGGCCAACGGGTTCACCTCGGCGGCAGTCTCGACCGGGGAGACCGCCACCCAGATGGCGGCCCGGGCCGCCCTGCTGGCCCTGCGCCACGCCGAGGTCCCCAGCGCCGATGTGAGCCTGCTGGCCCACGCCACCTTCCAGGACGAGGACCACTACACGCCCGCGCCGTACCTGCTGCGGGTCCTCGGAGCCACCCGTACCACCGGCATCGAGGTCGGCGCGGCCAGTGACGGCGGCGCGGCCGCCCTGGTGACCGCCGCCGAACACCTCACCGCCCAACCCACCGCCCCGGCGGCCCTGGTCACCGCCGGAGCCCGCTTCCCCCACCAGCGGTGGGGCCACGTCCGCGACATCGGCTACGTCGCCGGTGACGCCGGCGCCGCCGCGGTACTCACCCGGGGCACCGGCTTCGCCCGGCTGCTGGCCACCGCCCAAGCCACCGAACCGGAGCTGGAGGTGCTGACCCGCGCCGGTGAGCGGGGCACCGCCGCCGGCGACGGCCGACGGTTCCTCGCCGAACAGACCGGACTCCTGCCGCACATCGGGGCGCTGCAACGCCGCACCCGCCACTGTGTCGACACCGTCCTCGACGAGACCGGCCTGGCCGCGGCCGACATCTCGCACGTGGTGGCCATCGCGATCGGGTCAGCCGTGCTCGACCTGGTGCTCTCCGGACCCCCGCTGCACCGCCGCGCCACCGACAGCAGCTGGACCTTCGGCCGCCACCTCGGCCACGCCGGCCCCTGCGACGTGCTGCTCGCCCTGGACCGGATGTTCCGCACCGGCGCGCTGCGGGTCGGGGACCACGTCCTCGTCGTGAGCTTCGGCCTCGGCTTCCGCTGGACCACCGCCCTGCTCGAGATCACCCGCCCACCGCCCGGTGCGACGACGTCGGACCGGAGAACGAGGTAACCCATGACCGAGACGACCACGACGACCACCGCGTCGATTCCCCTGGCACCAGGCGCACTACCGCTCCTCGGACACGCGTTGCCCCTGTTGCGGGATCCACTGGCCTTCATCCGTTCCCTGGCCGGCTACCCCAGGATGGTGCGGGTCCGGTTGGGCCCGACCTCCGCGGTGCTGATCTGCGACCCGACCCTGACCCGGCACATCTTCGTCAACGACCGGACCTTCGACAAGGGCGGCCCGATCTACGACCGGATTCGGGAGGTCATCGGCGACGGGCTGTCCACCTGCCCGTACCCGCTGCACCGGCGACAACGGCGACTGTGCCAACCGTCGTTCCACCCACAGCGCCTACACGGGTACGCGGCGGTGTTCGGCCGGGCCTCCCACGCCACCGCCGGCTCCTGGCACGACGGTCAGGTGCTCGACGTCACCCGGGAGATGATGACGCTGACCACCCAGGCCACCATGGAGACGATGTTCAGCGGGTCCCTCCCCGCGGACACCCTCCGCCGCGCCCTGGCCGACACCAACACCGTGGTCAGCGCCTTCTTCCGCCGGATGATGACCCCGGCCCTGCTACGCCGGCTGCCGACCCCCGCCAAACGACGCTACGACCAGGCCCGCAGCCGGCTCTTCGCCACCATCACCGAGATCGTCGCCGCCCGCCGGGCCGACCCCACCGACCACGCCGACCTGCTCTCCGCACTGGTCGCGGCCGTCGACGTGGAAAGCCGTGACCACGAGCAGCGGCTCAGCGACTCCGAACTGGCCGACCAGGCCCTCACCTTCTTCCTCGGCGGCATGGAGACCACCGCCATCACCCTGGCCTGGGCACTGCACCTGTTGGCCACCCATCCGGAAATCCAACACGCACTACAGGCCGAAACCGACACCGTCCTGGCAGGCGCGCTCCCCGGCCCCGAACACCTGCCCCGGCTCGACCTGGCGACCCGGGTGGTCACCGAAACCCTCCGGCTCTACCCGCCGGCCTGGATGATGACCCGCACCGTCGCCCAGGAGGCCGAACTCGACGGGGTACGGCTACGCCGCGGCGACACCCTCGTGCTCAGCCCGTACCTGATTCACCGGCGGCCCGACCTGTACGCCGACCCGGACCACTTCGACCCGGACCGCTGGCGCGGCACCTCACCCGACCGGACCGGCTACGTCCCGTTCGGCGCCGGCGCCCGCAAGTGCATCGGGGACCAGTTCGCGCTCACCGAGGCGATCCTGGCCCTGACCGCGGTGGCGGCCCGCTGGGAGTTGTCCCCCGTCGGCGAGGAACCCTTCCGACCCAAGGTGGAGACCAGCCTCAGCTCCCGAGGGCTGCGCCTGCGGCTGCGGCGTCGCCTGACGGAGCCCTCCGGGACCGACGCGCCGCCGGTCGCCACGTCGCAGCCCCTACCTGTGCCGTCGCCCCCCGGACCGGGCCCTGACGCCTGCCCGGTCGCCCACTAGGAGAACAACCATGAGATCACTGGTCAAACAGCTGCTTCGCAACCGTGAGATCCGCCGGCACACCGCCGCACCCGCCGACCGGCTCCACCCGCCCACGCGTCCCGACCCGAACGGGTGGTTCTGCGTGGCCTTCTCCGACGAGGTCCGCCCCGGGGCCATCACCACCCGCCCGTTCATGGGGGGCGAGGTGGTCGTCTACCGGACCCCCCGCGGGTTGCTGCGGGCGGTCCGCCCACGCTGCCCCCACCTCGGGGCACACCTGGGCGTCGGTGGAACACTCGACGGTGAGGAGATCGTCTGTCCCTTCCACCGGTTCGCCTTCGACCCCTCCGGGGCCTGCGTACGGACCGGGTACGACCTGCCACCGCCCAAGGCGACCCTCACCCAGTTCCCCGTCTGCGAGGCCAACGGGTCGATCTACGTGTGGCGGCACGCGCTCGGCCTCGCACCGCAGTGGCAGGTGCCGATCTTCGGCCTGGACGAGCGGCAACCCTTCAGCCACAACACCTTCGACATCGCCGGTCACCCGCAGGACGTCATCGAGAACGCCTTCGACTGGGGGCACCTCCCGGCGCTGCACGGGCTGCGGGACCTGGTCATCGAGGGCACGCCGGTGATGGGGGAGCCGATCAGCACGGTCACCGCGACCGCCCGGGGAACGGTCATGCGCCAGAGCCGCCAGTCCTACACCCTCACCGTGATCGGACTGGCCACCATCGCGGCCCGCACCCGGTTGCCCAACGGCGCGGGCGATCTCCACGTCATGCTGCACGCGACCCCCACCACCGCCGGTCGGATCCAACTGCGGTTCGGCACCAAGCTGGAGCTTGCCGGTCTGCCGTTCCTGCCCGAGCGGGCCGCCCGCGCGACGGCGATGCCCGTCGCGCGGCTGCTCGGCGCGATCGCCCAACGGGTGGCCTCGGTCGACACCGGCGCGGACCTGCTGATGTGGCACCACCAGGAGCACGTCGAACAGCCGAAGCTCGCCCGGGGCGACGGCCCGATCGGGCGGTACCGGCAGTGGGCGCGGCAGTTCTACACCGACCCCACCCCGTCCGGTGATTCCACCGACGCCGCCGCCTCCAGGACGTCCACCACCAACGGTTCGCCGGCTGTCAACGGATCGCCGGCTGTCAACGGATCGCCGGCTGTCAACGGTTGGCCGGTCGCCAACGGATCGTCCCTCGACGAACGGAAGGCCGGCCGCTCCGAGGTGTGACCGTGGCCGCCGTGGCCTGCGAACCGTGCCGGTGCCGTCGCGGCAACGAAGGGAGACCCTCTTGACGGGGCAGAACACAACGCCGGGTGCCGCGCAACGACTGGCGGTGCTGGGCGCGGGAGTGATGGGGACGGGCATCGCCGCATTGGCGGTCGGGCACGGGATCGCCGTGTCCATGATCGACGTGGACCGCCGTCGCCTGGCCGAGGCCACCGACCGGGTCGACCGGCAGGTCCGGACGGCCCGGCTGATGGGTGCCCTACCGGAGGACACCCGACCCGGTCCGCTGGACGTCGGACTGTCCCTCGCGGACGTCCCGACCGGGCGGACCGGCACCTTCACCGCAGTGGTCGAGGCGGTCACCGAGGACCCCAACGCCAAGGCGAAGGTACTGGCGGACGTCTCCGCCCTGGTGGCACCCGGCATCCCGGTGGTGTCGAACACCTCCTCGATCCCCATCGGCGAACTGGCCCGGTCGGTGGCACGACCGGAAGACCTGATCGGCAGCCACTTCATGAACCCGCCCTACCTGATCCGGACCGTCGAGGTGATCCGCGGCCCGCGTACCGGTCCGCACACCCTGGACGCGGTACGCGGGCTGCTCACCACCCTGGGCCGGGAGTCGGTGGTGGTCGAGGACGCCCCGGGCTTCGTCACCAGCCGGATCCTGCACCCGATGATCAACAGTGCGGTCCGGGTGGTGGCCGCCGGCACGGCGAGCGTCGAATCCGTCGACAGACTCCTGCAGGGATGTCTGGGGCATCCGACCGGTCCGCTGCGTACCGCCGACCTGATCGGCCTGGACAACCTGGTCGACTCCCTGTGGGTGCTGCACGAACGCACCGGCGACGAGAACTGCCGCCCCTGTGAGCTGCTGCTGACCAAGGTCCAGGCCGGCCACCTCGGCCGCAAGAGCGGACGGGGTTTCTACCACTACGAGGGAGACCTGTGATGACTGTGCCATCCGACCAGGAGGTGTCGGACACCGGCGACCGGGTCGACACCGCCGCGCCGGAACTGGTGCGCTTCCTGACGGCGCGTACCGGGCGGACCTGGCCGCCGGACACGGACCTCTTCGCCACCGGTGGGCTGTCGTCGCTGTTCGCGATGGAGTTGGTCGTACACCTGGAGCAGACGTACGGGGTCTCCGTACGCGGCACCGACCTGCGGTTGGACAACTTCCGCACGGTGCGCCGGATGGTGGCCCTGGTCGACCGGCTCCGCACGAGCGAACCCGGCGACCACGGTGCCTGAGACCATCGCCGCCACCACGCCCACCGTCACGCCCGCCCAGGCCGCCACGCTCGTCGCCCGCCTGGTCGGCGACCGGGCGGGCGACTGGGACCGGGCGGGCCGGCTACCCGTGGACGTGGTGCGCGCACTCCACACCGCCGGCCTGCTCGCCCCCCAGATCCCGACCGGGTACGGCGGACCGGGCTGGAGCAGCCTGGACAGCGGCGAGTTCACCGCCCGGGTGGGCAGCCTGTGCAGCTCCCTGCGCAGCGTCATGACCTCCCAGGCGATGGCGGCCTGGACCATCGAACGGGTGGCCGACCAGACCCAGGCCAGGTCGCTGCTGCCCCGCCTGGCCGCCACGGACACGGCCGCCGTGGCCTTCAGCGAACCGCAGGCGGGCAGCGACCTGTCGGCGATGACCACCACCGTCACCATGACGGGCGACACCCTGCGCCTCGACGGCCACAAGGTGTGGGTGACCGCCGCCGACCACGCCGACCTGCTCCTGGTCTTCGCCCGCCTCGGCGACCAGGGAGCCGTCGTGGTGGTGCCCCGGGCCACCCCGGGGGTACGGGTGCACCGGCGGGCGGATCCGCTGGGCTGCCGGGCCGCCGGCCACGCCGACGTGTGGTTCGACGCGGTACGGCTACCCGCCAGCAGCCTGCTCGGTGCCGGCGGGCAGTCGCTGTCCCTGCTGGTGACCACGGCGTTGAGCTACGGCCGGATGTCGGTCGCCTGGGGGTGCGTGGGGATCCTGCGGGCCTGTGTGGCGGCAGCCGTCGCACACGCCCGTTCCCGCCACCAGTTCGGCCGCCCGCTGGCCCGACACCAGCTCGTCGCCCGGCACCTGGCCGACCTGTGGGCTGCCGAGCAGGTGGCCACCCGGGTCTGTGAGCACGCCAGCCGCTGCTGGGACACCGGCTCACCCGACGTGGTCACCGCCACCGTCCTGGCCAAGTACGTCAGCGCCGGGCACGCCACCCGGGCCGCCGCCGACGCGGTCCAGATCCTGGCGTCGGCCGGTGCGGTCGACGGGCACCCCGTCGCCCGGGCGTACCGCGACGCCAAGCTCATGGAGATCATCGAAGGCAGCACCGAGATGTGTCAGCTGATGCTGGCCGACCACGCGGTGAACCGCCGGTGACCCCACCGCCGCGCCGCCTGCCCGCCCGCTCATCCCATACTGCCCAAGATCGGCAGTCCACGAAGGAGTCGACGTGACCGACACCGTCCCGACGGTCCCGCCCGTGACCGTGAAGTGCCTGGTCTGGGATCTGGACGACACCCTCTGGCAGGGTGTCCTGCTGGAGGACGAACAGGTCGTGCTCCCCGACCCGATCCGGGCGGTGATCACCGGGCTGGACGCCCGGGGCATCCTCCAGTCGGTCTGCAGCCGCAACGACCACGAGCCGGCCTGGGCCCGGCTGCGCGCGCTCGGTGTCGCCGAGTACTTCGTGGCACCGCAGATCGGATGGGGACGCAAGTCCGACGCGGTCCAGCGGATCGCCGACCGGCTGGGCTTCGCGCTCGGCACCGTCGCCTTCATCGACGACCAGCCGGCCGAACGGGCCGAGGTCGCCTTCCACCTCCCGCAGGTACGCTGCTACGACGCCGACGCCGCCACAACCCTGTTGGACCGGCCCGAGTTCACTCCGACGTCGGTGACCGTGGACGCCCGGCGACGCCGGCAGATGTACCAGGCCGGTCAACGGCGGGCAGACGAGCAGGCCCGGTTCACCGGCCCGGCGGAGGACTTCCTGCGCTCGCTGGAACTGGTGATGCGCATCCGGCGCGCCGACGCCGCGGACCTGTCGCGGGTCGAGGAGTTGACCCTGCGGACCAGCCAGATGAACGCGACCGGAGTGCACTACCCGGACCAGGCGTTGCGGGCCCTGTTGGCCGACCCCCGGTACGAGGTCCTGGTCACGACGTTGACCGACCGGTTCGGGCCGCACGGCGCGGTCGGTGTGCTGGTCCTGGAGAAACACCCCGGAGTGTGGCACCTGCGGCTGCTCGCCACCTCGTGCCGGGTGGTGTCCTTCGGCACCGGCACCGTCCTACTGACCTGGCTGGTGGACCAGGCCGCCCGAGCCCACGTGCACCTGATCGCCGACTTCCGCCCCAACGACCGGAACCGGATGATGGAGATCGCCTACCGGTTCGCCGGCTTCGACGAGGAGCCCTGCGCATGCCGGGACCGCATCGCCGTCGACGGCGACCGGGCCGTCCAGCGACTGCACCTGGCGGCACGCCGGCAACCGGCACCGTCGACGTTCCAGCTGACCGCCCCCGACCTGGCCGGCCCGGCGACCGTCGGCGCGGGTTGACCGCCCGCGCCCGGCCCCCACCGGCCGGGCGGCGGTGTGGAGGTCAGCCGGCCCGCCGGCGGGCCAACGTGATGCCGTCGGCCATCGGAAGCAGACACACGTCCACCCGTTGGTCGTCGCGGATCATGGCGTTGACCCGCCGTACCCCGGCGGTGTCCGGATCACCGGCGGTCGGGTCGACCACCCGGCCGAAGAACAGCGTGTTGTCCACCACCACCAGTCCACCGGGGCGTACGAGTTGCACCGCCAATTCGTAGTACTGCGGATAGTTCGCTTTGTCGGCGTCGACGAAAACGAGATCGAAGCTGCCACCGGTGCCTTCGTCGAGCATTTTTTCCAGGGTTTTGACGGCCGCGCCGATGCGTACCTCGATGCGGTCGGAAACCCCCGCGCGGTGCCAGTACTCGGCACCGATCTCCGGCCACCGTGCACTGATGTCACAGGTCACCACCCGGCCGTGCGGTGGCAACGCCCGGGCCATGCACAGGGTGCTGTAACCGGTGAAGGTGCCCACCTCCAGCACCCTCGTGGCCCCGACCAGGGACACCAGCAGCGCAAGGAGTTGTCCCTCCTCGGCCATCACCTGCAGGGACTGACCGCCGGGCAGCTCACCGGTGTGCGTGCGTAACGCCCGAAGGACGTCGTCCTCCCTGAGCGAGAATTCCCGGACATAGGCCAGAAGCTCCGGGCCGACCCCGATCTGATTAGCCATGCCAGCAATTTTAGAGACAATTTGCCGCCGTACTCAAGGTGTGGCACAAGCCATTTTGGTGGCTCCCGAGAATGCGGCGGGGACGGTGGGTAGCTCAGGGTAGAGCGGCGTGGGCCTCGGTGAGGAAGCTGTCGCGGTCGTCCCCGTGGGCGATCGCCGCATCGCGGACGATATCGATCGTGGCGGCCAGCGGGTCGTGGTTGGCCAGCGCGACCAGGGCGGGGAATGCGACAGCCTGCCGAAGCACCTCGGTGACACCGAACGCGCTGAACACCGGGTCCGGCGAGAGGGAAATCGTGGTGTGGGGCACCTCGGGGTCCGACATCAGCCGACGGTACGCGGCGGCAGCACTCTGCTCGGTGAGGGCGCGCGGCAGTGGGCGGCCGGCCTCAGCGGCGGCGAGAGCATCGGCGATCCAGCCGAGCTGCTCCAGTCCGGCCACCCGCATCGCACGGCGGGCCGACCAGCAGGCCACCTCCCGCTGCCGATCGGCGGGCAGCGCGTCGATGCGGTCGAGTAGCCGGCGGTCGATCCGCGCCAGGGACTGCGCGTGTCCGAAGAGTCTGCGGACCCGATCCGACGGGGGAGGACCACCCCACCGCGCGGCTTTCTGTTCGGCCCGGAGCCGGCGGACCTTCTCGGCCCGAGCG
The DNA here is from genome assembly GCF_040678915.1 of Micromonospora sp. NPDC049257. Classification (NCBI taxonomy): domain Bacteria; kingdom Bacillati; phylum Actinomycetota; class Actinomycetes; order Micromonosporales; family Micromonosporaceae; genus Micromonospora; species Micromonospora sp. NPDC049257. The sequence continues at coordinate 115,717 of NZ_JBFAQU010000015.1, read as the reverse complement.
GTCGCCTCGGCGGCCTGCCCCCGCAGGGTCTCGACCCACGGGAGTGTCCCGGAGCCGTCGAGCAGATGGTCCCAGATCAGGCCGAGGGCGACGGCGTGCCGGCCCCGTACTCCCTCATGCCGCAGCGTGACGCCGTCGGGACCGGTCGTCAGCCGTACCGTGGTGGGCTCGTCGTCCGGCAGGGCGGTCAGCGGGGCAGGGAAGAGCGGATCTGGTATTCAGCCCCCGCGCTCTCCTCGACGCCCGGTCACCCTCAGCCCCCAAACCCGGAACTCTGCCGACAGAGGAGTGAACCAAGGTGTTCCCCGGCTCGTCAGGCGCGATGGCGGCGGGTCTTCTCGATGACGTCGCGGCCGTCGACGTCCTGCTGGCGGGGTGCGTAGCCGGCCTTACGTAGGGCGGCCATCGTGTCGGCCGTGGTGGCTTGGCTGGCGAGCACGGTCGGGGCGAGCAGCCGCAGGTTGAGCTTGTCCAGCCGCTTGTCGGCGACGACATGGGCCAGCAGCGCGGTGTCGTCGCTGACCAGGGTGCTGGCCACGGGCGTGACCCGTACCGACCCGTGTCGGCGGGCGACATCGGCGAGCAGGTAGACCAGTGGTTGTGGCAGTCCGCCGTCGGCGATTTTCCTCAGGGCTCTGACCAGGCGCTGCTCGGTCCAGCCCGAGTCGTATGCGCCGCGTACCGTCGCTGGGCTGAAGCGCCAGGTCGTCGCTGTGCCCCGGGACTCGACGACGGCGGTCGCGCCGAGGACTTCAGCCAGCTCCGGGCTCGGTGTTCCCGCCACGACAGCGGTCAGGTCCGCCTGCAGCCGGGCCGTACGGGCGACCTCACCCAGGTCGCCCACCGCCTTGGCGATGTCCGTGCCGGCCAGCAGCGCCTGCCCGGCCGGGCTCACGGCCCCCGCGCCGAGCGCCCCCAACGTCGCGGCCTCGTCCAGCAGGCCACGTACGGTCGTGGTACCGCCGAAGGCCAGCGGCTGCCACCACCATATCCACTGCGCCGCGTGCTCCAGATCTGTCGTCGCCCGGTCGCCCAACGCCTGCAGTACTGCCATCCGGGCGCGGGCCGACCAGTTCTGGTGGTGCTCCGCAACCCACGGCCCGGTCTGCGACGACGGCAGATAGTCCAGGTCGCGCCACGCCTTCAGCATCACCGCGAGCCGCTGCTGCAGGCCGAGCTTGAGCCAGCGGTCGTACGCGGCCGTCGGGACCACGCGTTCATCGAGGTCGGCCAGCCCGGCCTCATGGGCCACCGCCAGTAGCAGCCGGGCGGTCGGAACCGTCACGCCCAGCGTCTTCGCCGTCCGGGTCAACTCGCGCACGCCCACGCCGCCAGCCTTGACCGTAGCGAGGGGCTCCCGTCCCGCCCCGTCCAGCAGCGCCGACAACAGGCCGACCACAGCGATACCCTGGGCCTGTGCGTCGCGGCGCACTGACGCAGGCTGCGGCGTATGCCAGGCAACCAGCGGCTCCTGTGGCTGGAACGGAGCGCGGTAGTCCGCTTCTCGCACAGCGAGTGCGACCTGACCTGCCAGCTGATAGTCCTCCCAGGTCACGCGGTAGACCAGCCCGTGCTCCTCGGCCCAGTCCAGCGGATGCACCCGCCGGTAGCGGTCCGTGAACCGACTCCGGTGTGCCATGCTGCTGCCCCCGTAGCGACGGACCTGTCCACCGTCGCGGTCAGCCTCCTCCACCGCCGCCCGGGTCGCGGCCGGCATCCGCTTCACCAGAGCGTGCACGTTGTCCATGTCGTGGAAGAACTCCTCCACCTCCGCCAGCAGTTCCGCCTTACGGCCCTTCGCGGCCAGCCCCAGGTTGCGCGCCACCACCTTCAGGTCATCGGCGCTCAACGCGGCGGCGAGCTGACCAGCGGCCGGGCCGACACCCAGCGGCCGGGAGAAGACCTCTCGCACGACGCCGCTCACCGTGAGTCGGCCCCGCAGTCGCCTGACGAGCCCCGCATCGGTGGCGCGCTGCAGGTACGGCGTCGCGTCGGCGCCGACCAACGCCGACACCTCCGCCTCGGTGACCAGGCCACCCAGCGCCAGAGCTGTCTCCAACGCCTGAAGGGTCGGCAGGTCAAGGCCAGCAAGCTGATCAAATGGACTCACGACTGCACTCCCAGAACATCCGGCGACCCCTGGATCCAACCGCGCGAACCCGTTGCGCGTGACGGGACCCGCCCGGCAAGGACACTACGCGGCCAGGGGCGACCTGGGCCGGGTCCGGCTGCTGGTCGTAGGCCAGCGGCACGGTCGACGCGAACAGGTGCTCGGTCGCCAGGCGTGGGTTGCCGATTTTCCGGAGGCCGACCTCCACGAATTGGTGATCCGTTCGACCGCGACCGGACGGGTCCAACCGCACCGGAGCCGTCTGCCGCGCCCGGATCAACCCACGGTCTGCCCGGTGCGCGAGGAGGGATCGTCCATCAGGTCCTGGACCACGGTCCACAGGTGGCCGGCACCGGAGAACAACGCGGGGTCGAGCACCTCGTCGCCGAAGTCGACACCGAACTCCTTCTCCAACTCCGCCAGGAGCGCTGTCGCCCGCAACGAGTCCAGGCCGAGGTCGACGAGAGGCTCCGCCGGGATGTCCTGAGCCGAGGAGAGCGCCGCCAGGTAACGGCGCAGGATCGCCTCGAACGGCGCCGGCCAGGTGGTGGGTGACGACATCTAGGTCTCCGTCCTGGGCGGGGCCGCATCGGCATGGTCGAGGAACCGTCGGGTCAGCGCCGGATAGTCGATCTTGCCGTTGCTGTTCGTGTCGATCGCACCCACTGCGAGCCACCGCGTCGGCAACATGTAGGGGGGCAACGTCCGGGCCAGTGCGGACCGTACCGCCGCGTGGTCCGGCGGCCGGTCGCCGGCGGCCACGTAGGCGATGCCGATCTCGCGCCCGGCGGCCTCGGGTGAATCCACCGCCACGATCGCCACGTCGGCGAACTCCGGCAGTTGCCGCGCCACCCGGGCGATCTCGTCCAGTTCGACCCGGTAACCGCGGGACTTGATCTGCCGGTCACCACGACCGTGGAAGTAGGCGAGTCCCTCCTCGTCGAGGCTGGCCCGGTCCCCGGTGCGGTACCAGCGGGTGGAGTCGTCACCCTCGACGGTGCCGAACACCGCCGCCGTCTCCGCCGGGCTTCGCCAGTACCCCGGACTGAGTCCGACCCCGGCGATGTGGAGGTCACCGACCACGCCGGTCGGCACCGGCCGCCGGTGTTCGTCGAACACTCCCAGGCGTTCACCGGGCAGCGCGGTGCCGATCGGCACGTCGGCACCCGGCGCCGGCATCGACCCGACGTCGTAGTAACTGCTCGCGACAGTGGTCTCGGTGGGCCCGTAGAGGTTGGTGAACCGGACGTGCGGCAGGCTCGCCATCCAGTGGCGCAGGCCGTCGACCGGAAAGGCGTCCCCGCACCAGATCAACCGGCGAAGCTCCGGCATGTCCCGTACCACCCCACGGTTGGCCATCGCCATGAGAACCGACGGCACGGACGACCACTGGGTCAGCCGCGACTCACGGATGAACCGCGCCAGCAGATCAGGTACGAGGTTGTAGTGCGCCGGGACAAGGTGCAGCGACGCGCCGGCCGCCACGGCCGAGTAGATGTCGAGCACGGAGAAGTCGAACGACAGGGCCGAGTGGCAGGAGAGCCGGTCCACGTTGGTCAGTTGGAAGTGTTCCCGTGCCCAGGAGGCCAGCCACAGCACGCTCTCGTGCGTGATCGGCACCCCCTTCGGCACCCCTGTCGAACCTGAGGTGAAGAGCAGGTACGCGAGGTCGGTGGGGGTCGGTTCGGTGGCCGGTGGCGTGGCCGGTGCGGCGGCGATCTCGGCCGCCACGACGTCCTGCGGTCGCCGGGCCTCCGGCGGCGGGTCGGTGAGCCAGACCGTCACGGCCGACGGACCGTCCCAGCACTGCCGGAGCAGGCGGTGGGTGGAGGCATCACCGATGGTCAACCGTGGCTCGGCCGCGACGATCCGGGGCCGCAGCCGGGCCGGCGGACCGGCGGTGTCCAGCGGAACGTAGACGCCACGGCATTTCAGGACCGCGAAGATGGCGCAGATCGCCGCGGCGGACCGGGGGAGCAGGAGGACGACCCGGTCACCCGGCCGGAGTCCACGGGCCGCCAGGACGTGGGCGAGGCGGCTGCTCTCCCGCTCCAGATCGCCGTAGGTCAGCACACCGCCCTCGTCGGCCACCGCCACACTCGACGCATCACGCTCGGCCTGTTCGCGGACCAGATCGACGAGGCTGCCACGTGCCACGGCCGGTATCCCCATGGCGGGCCTCCCCTCCGGACCTCGTAGTCGGTGACGCCGACGAAAATTCCTGCCTTTCTACCACACGAACATGTCCACAGAGGACGCGGAGAAGCACGGCCAGAGCACAGCGAACTCGCTGCCCGAGCAGTGCCCGAGACCCTGCTTGACACCCGGCACCCGCTCGCCGATTCTCTAGGTGACCACTGGTCGATGCCGTTCCTCGGGCCGGTCCAACTGCCGGCTGCCACCGGTGCGGCCCCGTGACGCAGGGCGGCCACGGGAAAGGAGTCCCACGGTGACGGCCGTTCTCGACGAACAGCTCATCGACGACCGGGAGACCACTCCCGAGAGCCTGTACCTGCGCTGGGAGCGGCAGAACTGGTCCACCCAGGACCTGGCGATGGCCGCCGACCGACCGGCGTGGCAGGCGCTGCGGCCCTTCCTCCACCAGGAACTCAGGGCCGCTCTCGTCGAACTCGCCGTCGGTGAGGTCGCCGTCGCCCGACTACTGACCCCCCTGGTGTACGCGGCCCCCACCCAGGCCGCCCAGTTCTACCTCTCCAGCCAGCTCGTGGACGAGAGCCGGCACAGCATCTTCTTCCTCGGCTACCTCCAGGCGGTGGAGGGATCCACCGAGCCAACCCACGCGTACGCGCGACGGTGCCGGGCGGACGCCTCCGCCGCCACCGTGGAGCTGTTCGACGCGTACCTGCTGGAACAGACCGAACGGGTACGCCGCGACCCGGACGACCTCGACGCCTGGTACGCCGCGGTGACCACCTACCACGTGGTGGCCGAGGGGGCCCTCGCGTTGGTCGTGCTCCGCTCGGTGGCCGAAGCGGTCCGCCGTTGCGGGCAGTTGCCCGTGCTGGCCGAGGGACTGCGCAACGTGATCCGCGACGAGTCCCGACACGTCGGTTTCGGCGTCTGGGCGATGCGCCACGCGGTGGTCGACGGCCGCCGCCGGCTCGTCGGCGACCAGGTCCTCGACGCCGTCCCGTACGTGGTCCACGTGCTGGTCGGACCGGAGCGGCGCAACCCGTCGGCGCTGCCGATGGTGGTGCGGGCCCGGGGCCGGCAACTGCGCGACCAGTGGGACACCGCCCGGGACGCGCTGCTGCGCCGCGTGCGCGCCGCCGGTCTCGACGACGTCGACGCACAGGTCACCGAGGTGTGGCGTGCCGCCGAGGAGCGGGCCGTCGCCGACTACGAGAACCGTCACGGCGTGCCACATCCGATCCGGAGCCTGAGCTGAGGAAAAAGGAGAAATTCCGATGGCAGAGCCCGTCGAGGTGACGGTCCGCCAACTGGTGGCCAGCATGGCACCCCACCCGGCCGGGGACGTCACCGACGGCCAGCGACTCGTCGACGACCTGCACTTCGACTCGCTCGCACTGATCGAACTGGCGGTCGCGTTGGAGAGAAGGTTCGACCTGGCACCGATCTCCGACGACGAGGCGATGGACGTCGTCACGGTCGCCGACGTGGTGGCGCTGGTCAGCCAGGCGACCGGATGACGACACCATGAGCCTGACCGGCTGGCTCACCGAGCCGCGCACCGGCCACGGGCTGCGGGTGGCCACCGACGACGCCGGTTGGGCCCGGCACGACTTCCCCTCGCTCGCCGCCGCCGCACTGGACGTGGCCGGACTGCTGCGCGACACGGGACTGCGCCGGGGTGAGGTGGTCTCGCTCCTGCTGGTGTCACCGGAGACGTTCCTGGCCGGTTTCTTCGGGGTGCTGGCAGCCGGCGGGGTGGTCAACCCGATGCCGCCGCCCGCCGGGCTCGGCGCGGGTGCGGCGTACCCGGAGCAACTGACCCACCTGATGCGGGTCGCCGGCACCCACACCGTGCTCGTCGACCCGCACCTGGCCGGGACCGCCCGCAGCGCCGCAGCCGCCGCCGGACTGGCGGTGACCGTGCTGACCGTCGCGGGTCCCGACCAGCCGGGCGACGTGCGGCCGGGCCGTCCCGCCACGCCTGCCGTCGACGACCCGACGCCACCGGCCGGGGACGAGGTGGCACTGGTCCAGTTCACCTCCGGATCGTCCGGCCACCCCCGGGCGGTGGCGATCCGCGCCGACAACCTCCTGGCCAACATCACCGCGATCCGCCGCTGGCTCGACATGGGCGCTGCGGACGTGACGGCCACCTGGCTGCCGACCTACCACGACATGGGGCTGATCGGCTGCACGTTGGCCCCGGTGCTCAATCAGAGCGACATCCTGGCCATGCGACCGGACCAGTTCATCCGTTCGCCCCGACGCTGGCTGTCCTGCTTCGGCGAGCAGGGGGCGACGCTGACCGCCGCACCCACCTTCGGCTACGCCTACGCCGCCCGGCGGATCGGCCCCGACGAGCTGGCCGGGATGGACTTCAGTCACTGGCGGGCCGCGATCGTCGGAGCCGAACGGGTCAGCCGACGCACCCTGGAGTCGTTCGCGGCGCTGCTCGGCCCGCACGGGTTCCGCACCCGGGCCTTCCTACCCGCGTACGGGCTGGCCGAGAACACCCTCGTCGCGACCGGCCTGCACCTGGCGCCACCACCGGTGGCGCTCCGGGTCGCCGGCGAGCTGCGCCCCGGCGAGCCGGTCGAGGTGACCGCCGTCGAGGAGGTCGGGACCGACCCGTCGGCCGACGACGACTGGCTGATCGGCTGCGGCGATGCCCGCGACGGTGTCGCGGTGACCATCGTCGACGACGAGGGCCGACCGCTGCCGCCCGCCGTCGTCGGGGAGATCGCTCTGACCGGCCGGTCGATGGCCGCCGGATACCACGGGGCCGATGCCACTGACGCCGCCTTCGTCGGGGGCCGGCTGCGCACCGGCGACCACGGCTTCCTCCACGACGGCCAACTGTTCGTCCTCGGCCGGGCCGGCGACAGCCTCAAGGTACGCGGACGCAACCTTTACGCGGAGGACCTGGAGGCCCGCCTCGCCGGCGTCGACGGCCTCTCCCCGGAACGCGTCGTGGTCCTGGCCGGTTCCGCCGGCCACACACCCGTACTGCATGCGCTGATCCGGCAGCGGCCAGGTCCGTGGGCCGCGGAGGTCGCGCGGATACTCGGCCGGGAGGGCGGCCCCGGCGTACGGGTCCGGGTGCTCAGCGTGCCCGCGCCCGCGGTGGCGCGTACCACCAGCGGTAAACCACGACGGCGGCCCATGTTCCGGGCCGCCACGGACGGCTCCCTTCCCGGCGAGGTGCTCTACGACTCCGCCGACCCCGGGGCGTGGCCGCGGTGAGCGCGGTCACCGTGGCGGAGACCGACAGGTGGCTCGCCGCGCTGCGCCGCATCACCCTCGTCCCGCCGGCCCACCGCAAGGTCACCGTCGACCAGGCGGGCGCGCTGGGGCTGCTGCGTTGCTCCGCCGAGACGCTGGAGCTGCTGGTCGAAGCCGGGCTACCGGTCACCGGCGCGGGCGACGAACGGCGATTCTGCCACTACGACCTCATCAATCTGGGCCTCTACTCGGGCACCGGGAACAGCCTCCCGGAGATCGGCTGGGAGTTCGCGTTCCGGTTCTCCCTGAAGCCCGCCGCCACCTGGACGGAACCGAGGTCCTGGCGGATGACCGCGACGATGAGGTGTCCGGACGGCGGATGCGGCACGGGCCCCGGCTGGCTGCTGCACCGACCGGTGCCGGAGCGTAGCGGTGGCACGGCCTCCGGCTGGACCAGCGCCGCCGGGCCCGTGACCCTGACCGACGACGAGGTACGGCTCCCGGCCGTGCCCGACCTGGTCGCCGTCGAACTGGACCTGGTCACCGCCGGCCGGGCGGACCGGATCGTCTCCCCCCGGTTGGCCCGGCTCTTCGCCGGTATCCGCCATGGCGGGCCGCGTTTCCAGATGCTGCCGTCCGGTTGGCAGGTCGACCCGGACGACACGCTCGCCAACGGGGTGGTCAACTGCGTCTCCGCCAGCCTGTATCTCGAACGGGAGTGCCGGGCCATGGGCTACGAGGCGTACGCCCGGCGGGGTTGGCTGATCGGGATGATGGACCTCGACCACGCCTGGCTGGAGGTGCGCGACGACGACGGCCGGATCAAGGCGGTGGACCCGGTGATGGCGCTGCTGGCCCGCCTGCTTCCCGGCGACCGGACCGCCTACGAGGATTTCTGCATCGGCTCCAGCCTCAACCGGGTGTTGCCCTGCGCCTGCCGGGCGGAGGGCCCGATGGCGGTACACCACTGCGGGGGCCGGACCCGTCCGGTCGCGGTGAGCACCACCATCAAACCGCGGCGGCCCGGCCGACCGCAGGGGCAGCTGCCGTGACCGTCGGGTCCAGGGTGTACCGCGCGGGCACCGAGGCGCGCTATCCGGCCATCACCCAGCGGGGCACCCTGAAACCGACCCAGCTGGTGCACCTCCTCGACGAGGTCTCCGCCGGCTGGTGGCAGGAGATGGCCGGCCTCGACCGCTGGTCCTACTTCGAACGGCACCGGGTCCGTGCCGTGGTGCGGTACGTGGAGGCGTACACCCCGCCGGTGCGGGTGCTCCCCGGAGCGCCGCTCGACGCCGAACTGGCCGTCACCCTCGGTCCTGACCGGCGTGGCTGGTACGGCGGGCACGACGAGCTGACCCTGCGCGCCGCCGACGGCACCGTGGTAGCGGTGTGGACCAGCAGGTGGACCTGGCTGGACAGCGGCACCAGCGCACGACCCACACCGCGCACCGAGGCACCCCCGGGCTTCGGCGGCGACTCGCCGCTGCTGCCGGAGTCGCCGCGACGACCCCGCAGCGGCGGAGCCGAGACGGCGGGCTTCACCTTCAGCGACCGCGAGACGGATCTGAACGACCACGTCTTCTTCGCGTGCTACCTGGAGCGCGGCGAGAACGCGCTGGCCGACGCGGGGGTGCCGCCCGGCCGTACCGACACCAGCCGGTGCTGGTACCTGCGACCGGCGCGGGCCGGTCAGTCGATCACACCAGCGGTCACCAGGACCGAACGCGGGCACGTCGTCGAGCTGCGCTTCGGCCCGGGCGGTTTTCCGGCGGCGGTCTGTGAGTACACCAGCATCGAGCCGTGACCGACCCGGAGCCGTGGCGGGCCGGACAGGATCACGCCGAAGGCGACGCGATCCTGCGGAGGCGGGCCGGTCGGGGAGGCGCGGAGGTCGCCGCGCCTCCCCGACGGGTCAGCCCGTCAGTGCGGGCACCGGTTCGCGACGCAGAGCGGCAGGACGTTGGTCTGCCGGGATCCGTTGTCGTTGGGGGGAGCGGGGGTCGGGTCGCCCGGCATCACCGGGGGGTTACCCGGCGCTGGGCCACCGGCAGCCTCGTTGTTGAACCAGGCCCGTACTCCGCCCTGGTCGTCCAGGACCAGGTAGTCGGCACGGCGGTCGCCGTTGATCTCCGCCAGCTCGACCTGGCTTCGCGGGTACCCCACGCCCGAGGCGATCTCGCCCCGGGAGAGCCAGGCGCTGCCCGGCCCGCCCCGGTTGTTGATCCACGCCCGGACCTGGCCGTACTCACCCAGCACCAGGTAGTCGTCCCGGCGGTCGCCGTTGAGGTCGGCGAAGGTGACCGTTGCCCCGGCCGCACCGAAGCCCGAGGTGACCTCGCCCTGGGACGCCCAACTGACGGTGTTGCCGGTGCCGGCGTTGAGCCAGGCCTTGACCTGGCCCTGGTCGCCGACCACCAGGTAGTCGTCCCGGTTGTCGCCGTTCACATCGGCGAACCGGATCTGGTCGCGCGGGCCGGAGCCGGCAGCCACCTGCCCGATCGACGACCAGGCGACCGCATTGCCGGTGCCGGCGTTGAGCCAGGCCTTGACCTGACCCTGGTCGCCGACCACCAGGTAGTCGTCGCGGCCGTCGCCGTTGAGGTCGGCGAACCGGATCTGCTCACGCGGACCCGAACCGGAGGCCACCTCGCCCCGCCAGTCCCAGCCGACACCACCGCTGTCCCGGACGTTGAACCAGGCGCTGACCTGCCCCTGGCCGCCGACCACGAGGTAGTCGTCGCGGCCGTCGCCGTTCAGGTCCGCCCACCGCACCTGCTGACGTGGAGCGCCGCTGCTGGCGATCAGCCCCTGCCAGGCCCACGGGTCCGGGCGGCCGTACCGGTCGTTGAGCCAGGCGGTGACCTGGCCGCTCGCGCCGACCTTGAGGTAGTCGTCGCGGCCGTCGCCGTTCAGATCGGCCAGGTCCAACTCGGCACTGGTTACGCCGGCCCCACCGGCGACGGTGCCCTCGTAGCCCCACGGTCGACCGCCGGTGCCGATGTTGTTGAGCCAGGCGCGGATCCCGGCCTGCTCGTCGACCACCAGGTAGTCGTCCCGGCCATCACCGTTGAGGTCGGCGAAGCGGACCTGGTTGCCGTTGGCGCCGACGCCCGAGGCGATCTCACCGAGCCCACCCCACGGGGAGCCGGCACCACCGATGTTGTTCTGCCAGGCCCTGACCCGACCCACGCTGTCCACGACCAGGTAGTCGTCGCGGCCGTCGACGTCGATGTCGGCGAACCGGATCTGGTCGCGGGTCGCACCCACGCCCGAGGCGATCTCACCCTGGGCGGCCCAGGCCACCCCGTCGCCGACGCCGACGTTGAACCACGCCTTGACCTGACCCTGGTCGCCGACCACCAGGTAGTCGTCGCGGCCGTCGCCGTTGAGGTCGGCGAACCGGATCTGCTCGCGGGGCCCGGATCCGGAGGCGACCTGCCCCCGGCTCTGCCAGCTGACGCCGTTGCCGACACCGGCGTTGAGCCAGGCCCTGACCTGGCCCTGGTCGCCGACGAGCAGGTAGTCGTCGCGGCCGTCGCCGTTGAGGTCGGCGAACCGGACCTGCTCACGCGGGCCGGCCCCGGCGGCGACCTCGCCCACGTAGTTCCAGCCCTCCGGTCGAGGACCGGTCGGCGGCGGGGTCGTGCTGGGCGGCACACCACACGCCCCGGGATCGCCCGTACGCGGCGGCCGGATCAGCCCTTCGGCCAGTGCACCGGTGATCGCGCCGTCGAAGGCGTCGGCCATCTTGCGGTACCCGGTGTTGTTCGGGTGCAGCCCGTCGGTCATGTCGGCGGCAGTCACCGCGCTCATGCTGACCAGCCGCACCGGCCGTCCGACGGCGCGCAGTTCGCCGACCAGGCTCACCACCTGCGCGTTGTACTGCTGCACCCGCGCGTTGATGTCCGGCGACAGCGACGGCACCAGGGTGGCCACGAAGACGGTGGACTCCGGGCCACGCCGGAGAGTGGTGTTGATCAACGTGCGCAGCTGCCCCACGGTGGCCGGGATGTCGACGGCGCTGCGCAGGTCGTTCGTCCCGATGTGCAGGGTGACTACGTTGGGGCGGTAGCGGGCCACCGGGCAGTCACGCACCAGGCTGTTGATCTGGTTGATCTTCCAGCCTGGGTGACCTTCGTGGTTGGTGTCCGGCAGCTCACCGGTGTCCACCGAGCCGACGAAGTCCAGTGCGCCCGGCTGGTCCGACAGCAGGTCCCACAGCCGGGCCCGGTAGCCGGTCCCGGCCGGGCTTCCGCCGACACCCTGCGTGATCGAGTCACCCAATGGCATGACGCGCAGCGACAGCGGTGGCGGTGGCGGCGTGGGTGCCGGAGGCCGCTGTACCGCCGCCCATATGTCGCCCCAACGGGCTGCCACCCAGTCGGCGGTCGCGGAGATGGTGTCGGCGAGGGCGGGCCACCACGAGTTCCTCCACTTCGCCGCGATCGCCTTCATTTGCTTCAAGACCCACTCTCGCCCCTCGCCGGACCTGATCCAATCACCGAATCGGGACTCCCAGAACGCCTGGAACGTGCCGGCGGCGGCCCCGGCCAGGCCGGCGGCGAACGCGTAGAGATACTGGTGCCAGTCGTCCAGCCGGTTCTCCCAGTGGGCCTTGATGATCCAGGTGGTGAACCCGGCGAGGAACCCTCCCACCGCCCCGCAGGTCAGCACGAAGGCCGGAACAATGAGCCCGCAGATCGCCGTCAGGGCCCACTGCAGGCCCCACCCGATCGCGGCCAGAATCAGGTCCTGATACCAGGTCAGATCGGGATGGTCGTCGTCCGCCTCCAGGGTGAACACCAGGCTGGTGCTTGTCAGCGTGACCTGACCGTCGACATCGACCCAGTGTAGAGCCCCACCTCCCGGCGGTAGATCCGGCTGGTAACGCTCGATCTCCTCCCGGATCGTGTCGCTGAACAGCGGATTGCGGTTGTTGAGTTCGTTGACCCTGGCCGCCAACACGGCGCGGTCGACCTCGGCATCCAACGGGATCTCGACCGTTATGGTGTCGGGCACCGCATCGGCCAGCCGCGCCCCGAATGTCGCCAGTTTCGCCTGGAAAGCCGCCTTCGCCGCGGCTCTGGCCGGTTCTCCCACCCCCGCCCGGCCCGGCCCGGCCAGGCCGGCCACCAGTGCTGATACCAGAATTGTTGCCAGGAAGAGGAATGTCCTTCGATGTCTACGGAGCATGGCACGGAGAATAATTTCGATCGACATCGAAGTCCACTGTGCTGTGTGGCGCGTCCACTCGGGCTGGATTAATTGTTTTTCCGAGCGACTGTCGAGGATATTTAACGGGCATTTTACCGCCCAGCCACCAATTATCGGCGCTTTCAGGCTGGCTGAGGGAGCTGAGAGTTGGCCGCAGTGGCTGTCAGCGGCCGGTGGACCCGTCGATCCTCTCGCGGATGATGTCCGCGTGCCCCGCGTGGCGTCCGATCTCCTCGATCATGTGGACCAGCACCCATCGCTGCGACGGCGGCAGGGCGCCACGGCCGGGCGGCCGGCGTGCCGGCTGGGTCAGCTCGGTCCAGGTCTCGAACTCGGGCTCCGGTACGCCGGCGACCTTGTCCATGATCGCATTGCGGAGGTAGTCGATGAAGCCGACCAGAGTGTCCTTCTCCCCGGGGGCGGTCCATCCGGGCCCGGTGTCCTTGCGTTTCCTGGTTCGGGTGGTCGGCGGCATCAGCTTCTCCGATCATGTCGTTGGATGAGCAGAACGTTGTCGGTGACGGTGGCGCTCCGGCCTTCCGGTCCGGTGGCCCGGCGGCGCGGCATGTCGGCGCGTACGACGGACCACCGGGCCGGGTCGAGGGCCAGCTCGGCTGCGGTCTCGCCGGGTGAGGGGTAATGCGTGTCGGGATCTCTGTTCCACGACCAGGGCGCGGTCGAGCCGTGGTCGACGATCAGGAGATGACCGCCGGGGCGCAGCGCGTGCGCCGCGGTACGCAGTACTCGCCCGCGGTCCAGCGCGAAGGGAGTGTGCAGATACTGCGCGGAGATCAGGTCGAACTGCCCGTCGGGGAAGCTCCGGGCCAGATCGTGCTGTTCGCCGGTCACCCGGCCGTCGACGCCGAGTTGCCGGGCGCGTGCCCACACCCGTTCCACGGCGGCGGTTGAGATGTCCACAGCGGTGACCTGCCAGCCGTGCCGGGCAAGCCAGATGGTGTCGCCGCCGGCGCCACATCCCAGGTCGAGGGCATCGCCGGGAGGCAGTGTCCCGGCTGTCTCCTCCAGCACCGGGTTGGGGTTCCCAGCGGAGCCGCCGCGCCGGGCGCGGTGGTGCTGTTCCCAGAACGACTCGGCATCGAGTGCACCGGTCACCGGTCCGCCCCCCTCGCGAAGAACGTCACCAGTTCGGTGGTGACGAATTCCGGGTTCTCCTGGATCAGCCAGTGCCCGGCCCTGGGCACCTCCACGGCGCGGGTGATGGTGGGCATGAGGGGCCGGACCGTCGAGCGGGTGAAGTCGAGCGTGCCTTCGGCCGTCAGCAGCATCGTCGGCATGGTGATCGGCTTCGCGGCCTTGTTGTCCCGTTCGTCCTGGTCCAGGGTGCGGTAGAGCTCAAACCCGCCGGTCAGGACTTGCGGGCGCTGGTACGTGCGGGCGTACTCGTCAATCTGTTGTGCGGTGAAGGGAGCCTTCGCGCCCGGCCCGCCGAAGCTGACCCCACCGTAGGCAACATACCCGTAGAAAAGAGACAGGTAGTCACGGACGTCGTCGTCGACCAACAACTCGGGGAACCCGTCCTGGTGGTGGAACGACATGTGCCAGCTCGCCTGCCGGTAGGCGCTCGCGCTGAGGGCGGGGCCGGGCATCGGATAGTCGAGGTGGGCGTACTTGACGACCTCGTCCGGGAACTGTGTGGCGTACTGGAACGCCACTCCGGCACCGAGATCGTGGCCGGCCAGGTTGATCTTCTTCAGCCCGAGCTTGTCGACGAGCAGCCGGTGGACGTAGCGGGCCAGGGTCGCCTTGTCGTAACTGGACGGCGCACCCTCGCTGTCGCCGAGTCCCGGCAGATCAAGCGCATACACGGTGTACTTCTCGGCGAGCGCCGGCATGATCTCGCGCCACGAGTACCACGACTGGGGCCAGCCGTGCAGGAGGACGAGCGGCTCGCCGGTGCCGCCGGTGACGTAGTGCATCGTCACGCCATCGACGTCGGCTGTCTCGTGGGTGAATTGACGGTTGAACGGGGCATCATCCCGGGTGGCCGCATCGTGACCTGCCGTGATGGTGGCGCTCGCCTGCTGTGCCGTCGTGTTCTGCGTCCTGCCGCCGGTGGTCGTGCACGCTGTCGCCAGGACGAGCGCGGCCGTGGCGGCCGCGACGGTGCGCGACCACCGTGTTGCCGGTGTCGAAGTTGCTGCTGATGTGAGCATCGGTTACCTACCTCCGCCACCAGCATGACCAGCAGCGTTGCCTATTTGCGAGAAACGTTGCGGATCCGCATCATGAATCCATGAACGTCACGTCGCACGACGTCCTCGCGGGCGTCGGCCCGCGCCTGCACGCACTACGCAAGGCCCGGAACATCTCCCTGGCCGCCCTGGCGGCAGAGACCGGCCTGACCGCAAGCACGCTGTCGCGTCTCGAGAACGGGAAACTGCGCCCGACGCTGGAGCAACTCCTGCCGCTGGCGCGGGCGCACGGCGTCCCGCTCGACGAACTGGTCGCGGCCCCGCCCACCGGCGATCCACGCATCCACCTGCGGCCGGTACGGCGGTCCGGCTTCACCGTCGTGCCGCTGACCAGACGTCCCGGAGGCATCCAGGCCTACAAGGTGATCTATCCACCGGCCGGCAGATCGGCTACGACGACACTGCAGACCCACGATGGGTACGAATGGTTCTACGTACTCAACGGACATGTCAGGCTCGTCCTCGGTGACCAGGAATACCAGCTGGGCCCCGGCGAAGCCGCAGAGTTCGACACCCGCATCCCGCACCAGATCGGCAGCGCCGACGCTCAGGCCGCAGAGCTGCTCACCCTCTTCAGCGCCCAGGGCGAACGCGCCCACCTGTCGCCCTCCCTGACATCGCCCACCTGAACGACCCGGCTCCGGAGCAGACACCTCACCCGAGCCAGGCCGAGGGTGGCGCGACCAGCCACGGCATCCTTCGCAGAAACGCCCAGGAGCTCGGCTACCCCGCCTACCTGCCGTCCGGCACGCCGGGACCGCCCCGCAGCGACCTGCCCGACCGGGCATCGGCGAACATGAGCCCCATCAGAACGACGAACGCCGCCTGATGGAACTCCGGCGGGAAGATCCCCGGCGGGATCGTTCCCGGGTGAAGGTTGCCGAGCCACCGCTGCACCAGCGCGACGCTCTCGTGTTCGTCGACGCCGGCAAACACCTCGACCGCCCGTTCATAGTGGCGTCGAACCTCGTCGGCCGGCCCCGTGTCGAGCAGGGCCAGGCAGAGGCCGAGCAGCGCTTTGCCTTCGCGGTACCGGTCGCCGACCGTCCGGAAGATGCCCGCGGCCCGGGAGTGGGCGACGGCCGCGTCCCCGCACCGCCCCGCCGCCCGCAGATTGTTGCCGAGGTTGTACGAGGCGACACCCTCGCCCGGCCGGTCACCAGTCTCGCGACACGCCTCCACTGCCTGTTCGTAGGCCTCGGTGGCATCGTCGAACCGTTCCGCGTCCTGCAGGGCCACACCGAGGTTGCTCAGCGCGATGCCCTCGCTGCGCCGGTCGCCGGCCTCGCGGTACGCCTGCGCCGCCCGGGTGTGGGCGGCCGCCGCCTCGGCACACCGTCCACCTCTGCGCAGAGTCAGGCCGAGGCCGGTCAACGCCAAGCCTTCGTCGTCCCGGTCACCGCTGTCCCGGAAGAGCTCGACGGCCCGGGTGTGTGCGACGACCGCCTCGTCGAACCGCCGCACCGCCCGCAGCGCCGAGCCCAGATGGTGCCGTGCCTCAGCTTCGTGGTGCCGGTCGTCGAGCTCGCTGAAGAGGTCAGCGGCTCGGGTGTGCACGGCGATGGCCCGCTCGTGCTGCTGCATCCCCTGTAGGTCCGCGCCGAGGTTGTTCAGGGCGAGAGCCTCACCCTGCCGATCCCCGGTCTCGCGACAGATCCCGGCGGCCCGGGTGTGGGCGATGACCGCCTCGTCGAACCGCCCCACCGCCCGCAGCGCCTGGCCGATATTGTTCAACGCCGTGCCCTCGCTGTGCCGGGCGTCGATCTCACGATAGATGTCCAACGCCCGGGTGTGGGCGGCGATCGCCTCGTCGAACCGCTCCACCGCCCGCAGTGCCAGGCCGAGATTGTTCAGCGCCACGCCGACGTCGTGCCGGTCACCGGTCTCCCCGATGAGCTCGACCGCCCGGATGTGGGCGGTGACGGCCTCGTCGGACCGGCCCGCCTCGTTGAGGGCCGCGCCGAGGTGGCTCAGCGCCATGCCTTCGCCGTGCCGGTCCCCGGCCTCCCGGCAGAGGGCACGGAAGCTGTCGGTGACCGTGATCAGCTCCGACAGATACCGACGGAACGACAGGAACGTGTACAGGAGCGACGCCAGTCCGATGCTGGCCGTGCGGTGCCCGTGCGTCGCCGCGGTCGTACAGACGGCAATCAGATTGGGCCGTTCGATCTCCAACCAGGCCAACGCCTGTGCCCGCGTGGAAAAGGTGACCGTGACCGGGGGCGGCTGCATCTGCCCGGCCGCGGCGTAGGTGGTCTCGATCCGGGCCAGGGCGTCCGCCGGGACGGAGCGCGCGGCGAGCGCGGCGGCGACCGACGGAGGCTCCAGTTGGACACTGGCGGCGGCGGTGGTCGCGACGTAGTAGGTGAACAGCCGGGCACGGGCGGCATCCGGAGCATCGGCTCCGGCAGCCGAGTCCGACTGCTCCTCGGCGTAGAGGCGGACCAGGTCGTGCATCCGCCACCGCCCCCAGCTGGGGCCGGCCGCGACGAGGTGGGCCCGGGCCAGGTCCGCCAGCAGCGTCTCGGCCCGCTGCGCATCGGTGTCGACCAGGCATGCGGCGGCCTCCGTGCCGACCTCGGGGCCGGGGTTGACCGGCAGCAGTCGGAACAGGCGGGCCTGGGTGGGGTTCAGCTGCCGGTAGGAGAGGTCGAACGCGGCGCGCACCGCACGGTCCTCCCGGGTCAGCCGGTCCAGCCGGGTGTGTGCGGCGCGCAACGCCCCCGCGAGGGAGGCCAGCGTACGGGTGCCGGGATCGGCCAGCAGACCGGCGGCGATGTGCAGCGCCAGGGGCAGGCCCGCGCACAGTTCGGCTATCTCGGCAGCGGCCTGCGGCTCGTCGTGCCCCCTGCTGTCGGCCGGGCCGCGCAGCTGTCCCAACTGGTCGACCAGGAGCCGAACGGACGTCTCGACGTCCAACACGTCGAGGTCGTGCAGTCGGGCCCCGACCGCCAGGGTGTGTCGGGAGGTGATCAATGTGGCGGTGCTGTCGTCGCTCGGCAGCAGCGGGGTCACCTGGGCGGCGGTTGCCGCATTGTCGATCACCAGCAGCAGCCGCCGGTCCTGTGCGGCATAGGCGGCCAGCACGCTGCGGAACAACGCACTGCGGTCCTGCTCGCCCGCGGGGATGTACTCACCGGGCAGCCCCAGTGCCTGCAGCAGGCCGAGCAGCGCCGCGCCGGGCGACAGGCTCCGTTGCGGGTCGTAGCCGGACAGGTCCACGAACAGCACTCCGCCCGGGAACCACCCCGGCTGTCGTCGGGCCCGGGTGGCGGCCTGCACGACCAGCTCGGTCTTGCCGACCCCGGCCAGACCGGCCACCGCCGAGACCGGTCCCGCTCCGGTGCTCCCGCCGGGAGCCAGCTCCCTGAGCAGCAGCTCGACCTCGGTTTCCCGACCGGTGAAGGACTTCGTGGCCCGGGGGAGCCCGGCGGGGGTGACCTGCGGCGGCAGGGTCACGTTGATGGTGTGACCCTGAATCACCACGTTGAGGAACACCCCACCCGTGATCGTGTTCGAGGTCGCTCCGTCCGTCCGCCGGCCGAAGAGCCGGCGTCCGAACCTGTCGCCCTTCACGTCACCCCGCCCGGGACGGGTCGGCACCGTCGTCGGCAGCCGGCGGGTCGGCTGGCTGCCGGACGACGTCACGGGCCTGGATGACCGGGCCGCGGTACGTGCCGGCCGTGATCGTGTTGGTCACCGCACCGTCGGCGGCCGCCCGGGATGCCGGGGCGGGCGGAACCCCGAGCGTCAGGTCACGGGCCTGGATGACCGACTGGGTGAACTCGCCACCCTGGATCGTGTTGTCGACCCGACCGGCCGGCCCGGCCCCGGCCTGCGGCGTGGCCCTAGGGGTCGCCGCCGCGGTGTAGGCCGTCAGCGCCAACCCCAGCACGGTGGCGAAGATCCCCAGCGTGCTGGCCCACTTGTCGGCCTCCGTCACGCCGACCCGGACGAACGCCACGCCGAGGCCGACCAGGCCCAGCGAGCAGAGTGTGCCGGCCGCCCACCCGGCGATCTTCGTGTTACGACGGGTCATCGTTGCATTGTCTAGGGTCACCGCCACTGGTGGAACACAGCCGGGGCGGCGGGCGACGTTCGGCCGGCGGCCGGTGGTCGCCGCTTCGGCGACGAGACCGCGGAGGATGAGGGCGAGCCCCGCCTCGAAGGCGGTTTCGTGGCCGATGGGCGGCAGGCCCGCGCTGTGTCGGCCACGGCGCATTCCCGCAGGGGGCGGACTTCACCGGGCCGGTGCCAACCCGTTCTCGACGGCGATGCGTTCGATCTCGGCGGGTGTGCCCGTCATCAGGGCGCGGCAGTGCCGGTTGACCAGGTCGGCGGGCCAGTCCCACCACGCGGCCCGTCGCAGCCGGTGGATGTCGTCGTCGTCGAAGCGCTGCCGGATCGGCCGCGCCGGGTTACCGCCGACGATCGTGTAGGCCGGCACGTCGGTGGTGACCACCGCACCGGCGGCGATGATCGCCCCGTCGCCGATCCGTACGCCCGGCATGACCGTCGCCCGGTAGCCGAACCACACGTCGTTGCCGATGACGGTGTCACCCCGGCTGGGCATGGCGGTCACGACGTCGAGGGTCCGCTCGGCCCATTCGCCGCCGAAGAGGGTGAACGGGAAGGTCGACGGACCCGTGACCGGGTGGTCGCCCCCGGCCATCAGGAACCGGGTGCCTGCCGCTATCGCGCAGAACCTGCCGATGACCAGCTGTTCCGGTCCGAAGTGGTAGAGCACGTTGCGCTGCTCGAAGCCGGCAGCGTCGTCGGGATCGTCGTAGTACGTGTAGTCCCCGACGGTGATCTTGGGGGAGGTGACCAGCGGCTTGAGGAACACCACCCGGGGATGCATCGCCACCGGGTGGAGGGTCGTCGGGTCGGGCGGCATGGCGGACCTCGCTCGTTAAGGCTACGGCTGTAGCGATAGCATCGTGGCATGGCGTCGCCACGACCGACAAGCGATCACCCCGACGAGGCGGTGACCGACCGCGCGCGCCGACCCGGCGGACGCAGCGCAGCGGTCCGCCGCCGCGTACTCGACGCCGCGCTCGCCCAGCTGGTGCAGCACGGCTACGACTCCCTGAGCATCGACGTGGTGGCCGAGCGCTCGGGTGTCCACCGCACGACGGTCTACCGACGCTGGCGGGATGTCGGTGGCCTGCTGGCCGACGTCCTGAACGAGGCGAGCGTCGACGCCTGGCGCCCACCCGACACCGGCTCACTCGAAGGTGACCTCGTCGCGGCCAACCACGAGGTGTACGCGGCACTGACCACCGACCCGGTGACCGTCGCGCTCATCGGCGCGTCCTTCCGGTCCGACCAGGCCGCCGAGGCCCTACGCGCCTTCTGGGTCGACCGCTACGACCGTTGCGCCGACATCACCCGGCGTGCCGTCGAACGCGGTGAGATCCCGGCGGGCACCGACAGCCGTCAACTGCTCGTCGCCGCAACCGCCCCGCTGTACCACGAACTCCTCCTCCTGCGGGCGGCCAGCGACGCCGACCTTCCCGAACGCGTCGCCCGCAGCGTCGCCACGGCCGCCCGCGCGGGCGCCTACGCCCACCGGTAGCACACACACCATCGAACCCGGGCCGGACCCGCAGCGATCACGCGGGTCAGTCGGGACGACGCTCACCCCCGGCGTCGGCCAGACCGTCGACGAGCAGCTGCGCCTCGTCGGTCGAGATGGCCATCGTGGTGCTGAGCAGGTCGACGGCCTGCTCGCGGTGCCCGGCCTCCACGAGTGCCGCGATCCGCAGCCAGGCGAACGCGTCGACCATCGCGTCGGGTGTCGGGGATCGCCCGTACAGCGGGGCGGTGGGGTCCTGAGTCGGCCGGTCCGCCGCCGGACGATCCGCGGTGGCGGGGGAGGCCGTGTCCGCGGCGGACGCCGCAGCAGTCGGCGGGTCGGACGGGACGTCGTCAGCGGCGGGGGCCCGGGCGGCGGCTTCGTGTCTGCGGGCGTCGGCGATCCGGGTGGCCGCGTCCCACTGGCGGGTGTCCGCGCTCGGGGACGCGGCGGCGGCGGCCCGGGCCCGCAGCTCGCGTACCTGGGAGCCCAGCAGGTCCCGGCTGCCGCCACGGCGACGCAGGATCATCGTGATCACCGTGATGAGCACGACCGCGACGACGAACCCCAGCACCAGCTCCAGCAGGCTCACGTCGGTACCACCGGGACTCATCAGGTCACACGGTCCCGGCCCGGATCACCGCGGCGCGCAGGTGCTCGTCGGAGGCGGCGCTGGCCGGCCGGTGGGGGACACGTCCGACGACAGGCTCCGGGCTGCCCGGGCCACCGTGGCCCATTGCAGGTCCCGGTGGAACGCGGCGGTGCGCGGTCCGGCCGAGGGACGCGGCCGGCAACGCCACCGTCGGCACCGCTGCGGTCTTCCACCACATGCGGGGCATGGTAGTGCCGCAACGGCACCTGCCCGACCGTGCGTCCCGGCCAGGGTCCGGTCGGACTCTGGCCGGGAGCATCCGGTCAGCCGATCCGGCCGGCGCGCTGCCGGCGGCGGGTCAGCAGGAGGAGGACGATGCCCAGGAGCGCGAGCATCACCCCGACGGTCAGCGGCGCGACGATGGCGTCACCGGTCACCGGCAAGGATCCGCGCCACGTAACGGAAGGTAAACCCGTTGGACGTGCCCCGCCGGTGCTTACCACGACAGTGGTGTCACCGGCCGCGCAGGGCGGCGTACGGAAGGTCGACGAGCGACCGTCCGGTGCCACCGTGACCTGCTGGCCGGGATGGTCGTGGCGCGGATGGTGACCGTGGTGCCGCCCGGCACGAACCCGGAACCACCGACCGTCACCGTGGTGCCGCCACCGGTCGGCCCCTGCCCGGGGCTGACGGTGTCGATGCGCGGCGGGACGGGTTCGTAGGTGAACCCGTCAGGCGCGGTGACGTCGTCGCCGGGCAGCAGGACGGTGACGTCCACCGCGCCGGGCGAACCGGGTGGGGTGACCACGGTCAGCGAGGTGCCGTTCGGGTTCACCACGAGGTTGGTGCCGGCCGGGTTGACGGTGAACCCGGTGCCGGGCACCCCCTCGAAGATGACTGTCGTGTCACCGGGGACGAAGCCGGTGCCGGTGATCGTCACCGTCTGGCCGCCCGACTGCGGGCCCTCGTCGGGAGTGATCGTCGCGGTGGTCGGTGCCGCCGCCGGACGCCCGCAGATGGCCTCGGCCACGATCACGATGCCGACCGGGATGGTGACCGGGACGACGAGGACGGTGCCCGACAGGGTGAGGACGGCCCGCACGGTGATCGCGGTGGCGCCGGTGGCGGTGGTCGTCTCGACGCGGGTCAACGAGGCGTTCAGACTCGCGCCCAGCAGCCCCGGCACCACCACTGCCGCGCTGCCCACGACGGCGGGAGTGTTCGCCGTCAGCGTCACCGTCGTGCCGAACAGTTCCAGCCCGACGAGCGTGGTGTCGGCACTGGTCGCGCCGATCTGCGGGCAGACGGCGGTGGCGGTGACCTCGGCGGCGTCCAGCACGTCGATGCCGAGCACGGTCAGGTTGAGACCGTTGACGCTGGCGGACGCCGACGAGCCGTCCGCCGCCCGGGTGGCGGTGACCTCCTCGACGGTGCCGCTGGCGGTCACGCCGAGCGCACCCGGTATCGAGATCGCCAGTAGCGTCTCGGTGTCGGTGCCCCCGGCGGCCGGCGCGGTGGCGGTGCCGATGGTGGCGCCGGCGGTGATCACTGCTATCCCGGCCACCTCGGCGGACAGGTCGACTGAGCACGGTGCGTCCGCCCCGGTCATGCCCCGGTCGACCTGGGCGGGATCGCGTCCCCACCCGATGGCGCGTCCCCGTCGACCGCGGCAGGCGGCAGTTTGTTCACAGCATTGGAATACCGGAGTTAACCCGGTTCTCGGTTTATCGCGGAATCAAGACGATCGTCGATACCTTCATGTACGATCGTCTATCGGTGACGTGCGAGGACGGGGTCTTCTGTGCTGCATGGCCGGTACCACCCCTGATGTCGGCTGCGGCCCTGGTCGCACCAAATGGAAGCGCTCCGCCGGTGTCCGCCCGGGCCAGCTGTCGCGGCTGGCTGAGCCGCAGTTCGACTCCCGGAGAAAGACGTCGTCGTCGCATCGTCGGCGACCCCATACACGGCCAGAACGGCGAGGTGGCAGTGACATGAAGGTTCTCGTAATCGGCGGTGGCCCGGCTGGTAGCACCGCAGCGACAGCGATGGCCCAGTCCGGACTCGACGTGCAGCTCATCGAGAGCTCCCACTTTCCGCGATACCACGTGGGTGAGTCGCTCACGCCGTCGTGCCGGGTGGTGCTGGACGTCATCGGCATGTCGAAAGTCATCGACGACTATGGTTTCGTGAAGAAGAACGGCGGCGTCATCCACTGGGATGACGACCAGTGGGCGTTCGACTGGCAAGAACAGTCCGGAGTGCAGTCGTGGCAGGTGGATCGCAGCGAGTTCGACACGCTGCTGCTGGAGCACGCCCGCCAGAACGGGGTTGCCGTCACCACCGGCGTCACCGGTCGTTCAGTTCGGTTCGCCGACGGCCGGCCCGTGGCCGTGGAGTGCTCCTCGGAGCACGGTGAATCGTTCACCGTGGATGATTTCGACTTTCTGGTCGACGCCACCGGCCGTAACGGGCTGCTCAGCACCCGTCACTTCGGCAACCGTGAGCCGCTGAGCAACCTGCGGAACGTCGGCATCTGGGGCTACTGGACCGGCGCCAGGCTGCTGCCCGAAACGCCGACCGGAGGAATCAACATCATTTCCTCGCCAGAGGGTTGGTACTGGGTGATCCCCATGGCGGGCGGACGGATGAGTATCGGTTACGTCACCACCAAGGACGCCTTCGCCCGTGACCGTTCCGAGCATCCGTCGTCGGACGACCTGTACCGGCACCTGATCACCGCCTCGCCGACCGTGGCGGACCTGACCGCCGGGGCGGCGTTCCTGGGCACTACCAGGGTCGAGACCGACTACTCGTACATCGCGGATCAGTTCTGCGGGCCGGGTTACGCGATCGTGGGCGACGCCGCATGCTTCCTGGACCCGCTCCTGTCCACCGGCGTGCATCTGGCGCTCTACAGCGCTCTGACCGCGGCGGCGTGCGTCGCTTCGATGGACCGTGGCGAGGTCAGTGAAGCGGAGGCCCTCAGGTTCTTCGAATTTGCCTACCGTCGTGCGTACATGCGTCTCTTCGCGCTGGTGAGCATCATGTACGAGCGCTATCTCGGTAAGGACGGCTTCTTCCTCACGTCCGACCGGTTGATCGGAGACGAGCAGGCCGTGCAGGCGGATGAAGGCGTCTCGTCCCGTTCCTTCGCGGAGATCATCGGTGGCCTGTCCGACCTGCGTGAGGCGGCCAACTCGTCCACCCGCGTCATCACCGATCAACTGCGTGACGAAGCGGTGCGGGTGCAGATGCGGGCCGTGCGCGCACCGGACTCCGTCGGGCCCGACTTCACCCCGGTCCGTGGCAACCCGCTCTCCGATGCGGAGTCGGCTGACTACCGCCTCGTCACCAGCCCGCACCTCGGCCTTGAGCGGGTCCGTGAGACGCCTGCCTGAAGGCGCTCACGGTCGCTCCCACCCTGTCCCGACGGTCCGCGCCTGACCCGGGCTCGGCAGGCTGCGCGTGACCCGGGCTCGGCAGTCTGCGCCTGTCGTACGGGTCGTGACGTGCCGACTGTGCGCGCCCGGGTCATGGGGGCGTGGCTGACCGTGGTTGCCCTGGTCGTGCGGCCAGGGCAACCTGGGGGCTGTGCGGCCAGGGCGACCCGGGGCCGTGCGGGAGGGGGACGCCGGGTTGGGCCGGCGTTGCGGACTCGTGCGGTCTTCCTCCCTGTTTGACAGCCGATGGACGTACTGCTAGTTGTTAATAGAGTTTCCTAATTCTTGCGGTGCCCGCCTGGGCGAACGTCGCGTCCGGGCACCGACCGGCCGGCGGCCTGCCGCCCTTCCCCCGAGGAACGCCATGGTGCGCAGAAGAACAGTCGCCTACGCGGTGGGCACCCTGCTGACCGGCATCGCGGCGGTCGGCTACGGCCTGCCGTCGGCCAGCGCCGCAGCCGCCGGCCCGATCACCGGTCTGGCCGGCAGGTGCGTCGACGTGGCCGGTGCCAACCCGGCCAACGGCACGGCCGTGCAGCTCTACGACTGCAACGGCACGGCGGCCCAGACGTGGACGGTGGGCAACAGCGACAGCTCGATCCGTGCGCTCGGCAAGTGCCTCGACGTCACCGCCGCGTCGACCACCAACGGCACCAAGATCCAGCTGTACGACTGCAACGGCACCGGCGCCCAGAAATGGACCGCCGCCGCTGGCGGCGCCCTGGTCAACCCCGCCTCGGGCAAGTGTCTCGACGTGACCGACCACAGCACCGCGAACGGCGCCCGACTACAGATCTGGACCTGCGGTGGCACCGCCAACCAGCAGTGGACCCTCCCCGGCGGCGGCACCCCGACCCCGACCCCGACCGCCACCGCCCCGGCCGGCACCAACCTCGACGACCCGGCGAAGAAGGACGTCGCCATGCAGCTCGTCTCGGCGGCCGAGAACTCCTCGCTCGACTGGCGTGCCCAGTTCTCCTACATCGAGGACATCGGCGACGGTCGTGGCTACACCGCCGGCATCATCGGCTTCTGCTCCGGCACCGGCGACATGCTCGAACTGGTCCAGGCGTACACGAACACCAAGCCCGGCAACGTGCTGGCCGGCTACCTGCCGGCGCTGCGCGCCGTCAACGGCACCGCGTCGCACGCGGGCCTCGACCCGAACTACCCCCGCGACTGGCGCACCGCCGCCAACGACCCGGTGTTCCGCGCCGCCCAGGAGGCCGAACGGGACCGGGTCTACTTCACCCCGTCGGTCCGCGACGGGAAGAACGACGGGGTCCGGGCACTCGGCCAGTTCGCCTACTACGACGCGGCCGTCATGCACGGGTACGAGGGCATGCGGCAGATCCGCAGCCGCGCCCTCACCCGGGCGAAGCCCCCGGCGCAGGGCGGCAACGAGCGGACCTGGCTCAACGCGTTCCTCGACGAGCGGGTCGTCGAGATGAAGAAGGAGGAGGCCCACTCGGACACCTCCCGCGTCGACACGGCCCAGCGGGTGTTCCTCGACAACGGCAACTTCGACCTGAACACGCCACTGGTCTTCGCCGTCTACGGCGACCAGTACCGCATCGGCTGAAACGTGTCGTGCCACGGTGTGGTCCAGGGCGTCGGCGCGGTGCCGACGCCCTGGACCGTTCCCTCAGGGTGCCCAGGGTGTCGCGATGTTCCAGGTGCTGTCCGCGGCCCACAGCACGGGTGTGTTCCACGCCGAGCCGCCCGTGCCGTCACTCAGCCAGACCTCCGAGTTGAAATGCCGCAGGTACCTGCCCCGGAAGTTGTAGGACTCCAACGAGACCCCACCCCCGCCGACCCCGACCCGGGCACACCAGGTGGCATCCGCGCGCAGCAGCGCCGAGCCGTCGTCCGGCGAGTTGCGTACGCGCGACTCCTGGTGCCGGAGGAACTGCCCGGGGAAGTTGACCGACTCGAACGAATAGCACGCCGCGTCGGCCAGACCCGCCCGGACCGTGTACGTCGCGTCGTTCCTGAGCACCGCCGAGCTGTTGGCGTCCACGACCTCGGTGTAGGCGAGGCTGTCCCGGTGCCGCAGGAACCGGTTGGTGTACCCGGGAGTCGTCACCTGTAGGGAACGGCGGGTGTTCAGCGGCAGCGCCACCGGTGCCGAGCTGCCGACCGTCCTCGACGCGGCGATGAGGGCCAGGTTCGCGGCCCGCACCCGGGCCTGGTCCATCTTGACCACCTGCCGGTCGTAGGTGAGGAATCCGTTCAGCTCACCCTCCTGGTCGGTGATCTCGGTGTAGACCGAGGCGCTGAGCCCCTTGCCGATCATGAGGTTCTGCGTGCCCTGCACCAGGCCGACGTAGCGGTCGGTCAGCACGGTCGCGTTCGGCTGCCACTCGTAGGCGAAGAAGCTGCCGTTCGGGCTCCACTCGTGCCCGGGCGCGCGCAGGCCGAGGCCGCCGAACTCACCGAGCACGGCGATCCGGCTCCCCGACGGCACCGGTGAGCCCGGCCCCAGATAGACGTGCCAGTCGTCGATGTCGCCGTTGCCGGGATCGCCCAACGACTGGCAGCAGTTGTGGCCGCTGTGCGCGTTGACCAGCCGGGTCGGGTCCTGGGTCTTGACGGCCTGGGCGACCCGGCGGGTGTCGGCCAGCGCCCGCTCACCCCACCCCTCGTTGTAGACGGTGTAGGTGACGACGGCCGGCGAGCTGCGATGCTCGTTCACGATCTCGCGGGCCTCGGCTTCGAGCTGCGCCTGCTGCGCGTCGGTCGCGTTGATGTCCTGCGCGGTCAGGGACGGGACGTCCTGCCACACCAGCAGACCGAGCCGGTCGGCGTGGTAGAACCAGCGCTGCGGTTCGACCTTGATGTGCTTGCGCACCATGTTGAAGCCCAGGTCCTTGTGTTTTTGCAGGTCGAAGGCGAGCGCGGCGTCGGTGGGCGCGGTGTAGAGCCCGTCCGGCCAGAAGCCCTGGTCCAGCGTGCCGGCCTGGAAGACAAACTGGCCGTTGAGCTTGGGCCGTAGGACACCGTTGACCACGCCGGTGCTGATCTCGCGCATCCCGAAGTAGTGGGTGGTCCGGTCGACCTCACCGCCCGCGGCATTACGCAGGGTGATGCGCAGGTGGTAGAGGAACGGGTCGTCGGGCGACCAGCGGCGGGCGTTCGGCACGGGCACCGCGAACTCGGTGAAACCGCCGGTGGCGGAGCCGACCACGGTGGTGCCGTCGAGCGCTTCGGCCAGGACACGGTGACCACTGACGTCCCCCCGGGTGGCGACCCGGACGCGCAGGGTGTCGTCGGCCAGCCTCGGTGTGAGGTCGACGCTGCTGATCGAGGCCGTCGGCACCGGTTCCAGCCACACGGTCTGCCAGATGCCCGAGCTGGGCGTGTAGAAGATCCCGCCGGGCTGCTTGGTCTGCTTGCCGATCGGCGGCAGACTGCCGTTCTGCCGGCTGTCCGTCGGGTCCCACACCTTCACCACGATCTCGTTCGCGCCGCCCCGCAACGGCGCGGTGACGTCGAGGGTGAAGGCGTCGTAGCCACCGGTGTGACCACCGACGGCCACCCCGTTGACCCAGACGGTGGTCTGCCAGTCCACCGCGCCGAAGTGGAGCAGCACCCGGCGTCCGTTCCAGCTCTCGGGCACCGTCACCACCCGCCGGTAGAACAGGTAGTTGCGGTTGTCGCCGGCGGCGCGCTGCACCCCGGACAGGGCGCTCTCCACCGGGAACGGCACGTTGATCCGCTCGGGCAGCTCGGTGCCGAACGCCGGGGCGTCGTCGGTGGCGGACTGGCGTAGCTGCCATTCGCCGTTGAGGTTGAGCCAGTCGGACCGGGTCATCTGCGGTCGCGGGTACTCCGGCAGTGGCGTGCCGACGAGTGCCTGGGCGGTCCAGGGGGTGGTCAGCGGTGGGTTCTTGGCCGGCACGGCGCGCGCCGGGCTGGCCGGCGCGGCGAGCAGGCCGGCGATCAGGGTGAGAACGAGTAGCAGGGGGGCGGCGAGGCGGACGGGATCGGGACGTGTCATGCCGTCTCCATCGGACGGGCCGTCAGGGCCGAACTGCGCCGCCGGCGGCTGGCAGTGGGTGTCGGGCGGCCGGTCAGGTCACGTCCGGTCCCCAGGCCGGGCGCGGACGTCGGGGGAAGTCCCGGGCGGCAGGTGGCAGTCGGCAGAACTTCCGGGCGGTGTGTATAACGTTATAGATCCCCGACGGACAACACGTCAATCCCCATCCGTCGATGCGTTGCCGCCCGCGCGTCCGCCACCCGGATCGGTAGCCTCATCTCCGCACCGCCGCGCTGTGCCCGGTGGACGTCGGCGTCGCTGCGGCGGCTGCGTGGCGGCGGTGCCGGCAACCGGTCGACGGCGCAGGAGGCGGGGACGGCAGATGGGTGTCAGCCTGAAGGACATCGCCGAGCGGGCGGGAGTCTCCCTCGCCACCGTCTCCAACGTGGTCAACGGCTACCGGCCGGTGGGGGAGGGCACCCGGCAACGGGTGCAGCGGGCCATCGACGAACTGGGCTACACCCCCAACCTGAGCGCCCGGCACCTGCGCCGTGGCCGTACCGGGTTGATCGCGCTTGCCGTTCCCGAGCTGACCAATCCGTACTTCGCCGAACTGGCGGACGTGGCCATCCGCGAGGCCGCCGGACTCGGGTACACGCTGCTGATGGAGAACACCGCCGCCGAGCGCGGTGCCGAGCTGGCCCTCCTGGAGGGGGCGCAGCGGCACCTCATCGACGGTCTCATCCTCAGTCCGGTGGCGATCGGTCGGGAGGAGGTGCTGGCCCGGCGGGCCCGGATGCCGTTGGTCCTGATCGGGGAGGGGGTCTACGACGTGCCGTACGACCACGTCGCGATCGACAACGTCGCGGCGAGCCGGACGGCGACCGCGCACCTGGTCGCGCTGGGCCGTCGGCGGATCGCGTTCGTCGGCGCACCGCCGGGGGGCGACCGGCAGTCCGCGCACCTGCGCATCCGTGGCTACCGGGAGGCGCTCGACGCGGCCGGGATCCCGTTCGACCCCGGTCTCGTCGTACCCACGGAGCAGTTCGGCCGGGCGGACGGCGAGCACGCGATGCGCCACCTGCTGAGCCTGGACCATCCTCCCGATGCCGTGCTCGCCTACAACGACCTGACCGCCATCGGCGCCCTGCGAACGCTCACCCGGTCCGGGGCGGGAGTGCCCGACGACGTGGCGGTGGCCGGCATCGACGACATCGAGGAGGGACGCTTCAGCAATCCCACCCTGACCACCGTCGCCCCGGACAAACGCGCGATCGGCCGGTCGGCGGTGCGCCGGTTGGTGTCCCGCATCGAGGGGGAGGGGGGTCCGCCGATGCACGTGCAGCCCTCCTTCCACCTCGTCACGCGGGAGAGCACCGGGCCGGTGCGCTGACCGGTCGTCCCTTCCGGGGTGCGCCACGTCGACCCCGGAGCCCTACCCCGAGGCCGAGTTCGAGCGGACCTACCGGTGGCTGGTGAAGTGGGGCCTGATCACCCCCGAGTCGACGTTCACCTCCCTCGTGGACAACCGGGTCGTCACGGTCCGACCCCCGCGCGGGGCCGGCCCGGACGACGACGTCTGGGCCAGCCCCGCGCGGGGGTCAGCCCCCGTCCGACGCCGAGACCGCCGGGCGGGAGCCGCGCCGGCCACCACCGCCTCCGACCGACGCACCCCCGCCGGGACGTGCACCGACAGCCCCGGGTGACCGGGGCGGGGCGACGACCAGGAAGGTGAAATCCTCGCGGGCCCTGGCTCCGACGGGCAGGGGCAGGCGGATGCGCCCGGAGTCCACCATGCCCCGCAGGGCGGGACGACTCAGGCCGAACCCGGCGGTGAGCAGCTTCTCGATCCGGACGGGCGCCGGCAGCTCGAACCTGACGACGACCTCCAGTGGCGCGGCGTCCGCATCCTGGAGGTCGTAGAACGGCAGGTCGGTGTCCAGCTGCCAGGTGCCGGTCCAGTCGAGCTGGTGGCCGGCCCGATGGGCGAGTGTCGCGTCCATGGTCAACTGTCGCACCACGGCCGGATCGTTGTTCTCGAACAGCCGCAGCCGATCGTTGTCCAGCGCCCGCACGTTGACGCGTTCGTGGACGGGAATCTTCGACGTGCGACCGCACCGGTCGCAGCAGATCAACAACCACACGTCGAGCAGCTTGTGGTTGGCGTTGACCCGGACCTTGCCGGTGGGGTGGTGCCGGGTGGACCTGCACGACACGCAGGACCTGACGATGGTGGGTAGTCCGAGCTCGCTGACCACCCACAGCGCTTTGCGGTCGATGCCGGGCCCATGGCCGTGGGCCGGCACGCGGAGATGGCGGGAACTGTTCATGACTTCGGCGATTCCAGGGTCTAGGCAGGAGACGCCCGGGGGTGCGATGGCACGCCGGGGGTGCATCCCGGATCCGGTGGCGGGCAGCCGGCATCTCGGCGGGGAGCATGCCGGCTGGCGCGACGTCGCAGATCACGTCGCGTGAAGGAAGCCCGCACCGGTCACCCGGTGCGGGCTTCGAGTGGCACGACGAATGAGACGGGGAGCTGACTCGAACCCGTCGTCATCGCGCACGTGCGCCACTGGTCACCGACCCATGCGCGTCAGCATGGTCAACCCGCGCGACGAGGGACAACCGGTTTTCCGTGCGACCCCGCCGCCCGGAAGACGAAATCCCCTGTCGGTTGTGGCCGGGAGCTAGTAGAAAGCTGCCGTGGAAGAGACTCTGGAGTTCGCTGACCTGTTGCGCCTGATGGACGAACGATCATGCGCGTTCCGGGCGGCGGTCGCGACGGCACCCAGCCTCGACGTGCGGGTACCGACCTGCCCGGAGTGGACGCTGTTCGACCTGGTGCAGCACCTGGGCGAAGGGCGACGCAGGTGGGCCGCCATCGTGGCCGCCGGCCCCGCCGACGCTCCACCGGCGATGTCCGCCCCGGTGGTTCCCCGGGAGCGCGACGCTCTGCTGGACTGGTTCGCCGCGTCGACGGAGCAACTGCTCGACGCGCTGCGCGATGCCGGCCCGGACCGCGGTTGCTGGACGTGGTGGGGTCCGTCGCAGTCGCCGCAGACGACCGGTGCCGTCGCCCGGCACCAACTCCAGCAGGTCGCCGTGCACACCTACGACGCCCAGGCCGCCGTGGGCACCCCGCAGCCGCTGCCGGACGAGGTGGCCCTCGACGGTGTCGACGAGTTCCTGACCACCTGCGTCGCGACGACCATCGCCTGGCCGCACCAGCCCGCGGTCGTCGACTACCACGCCACCGAGGGCCGGTCATGGCGAACCTGGTTCTCCGCCGACGGCGCCCGGACCGCCCGCCTCCCCACGCCGGTCGCCGTCGAGGACCCGCAGATGGCCTACGTCTCCGCCCGGGGCACGGCCCATGAGCTGGTCATGTTCTGCTACGGCCGGATTACGATGGATTCGCTGCGGGTCGACGGCGACCGGCGTGTCTTCGACCAGTTGATCGCCTGGGAGCCGGAGGAGTAGCACGCGACGACGGACCCACCCGCCGTGCGCCGGCCTCGGCGCACGGCGGTGGACCCTGCCGGCCCTGCCCGGACAGCGGACGGGGCCGCGCCGCGACGACCTCCCCGACGGGGGCCGCCGCCCACGCAGCACCGGCGCCGGGTCAGGCCCGGTCCCCGGCCCAGGCCGCCTGCAGGATCGCGGTCAGGCTCGCGGTGTCGGTCGGGCCCGGGTGGTTCTGGATCAGGCGGGTGACGCCACCTGCCATCTCCGCGAAGCGGGGAAGATCGGCGCGGGCCACCCCGATGTCGGCCAGGGTGGGCGGGATGCCGATGTCGGCAAGGAGCCCGTCGAGCCAGCTGAGGAACGTGTCTGCGGCCTCGGCATCCGAGGCGTCGGCGACGTCGAGCCCGCACACCCCGGCGAGGACGGCCAACCGGTCGCCGACAGCGTTTCTGGCCGCACGCAGCGCGTAGGGCAGCAACAGTCCGACACCCAGACCGTGCGGCGTGTGCGTGGCCGCGCCGATGGGGTACTGGAGCGCGTGCGGGGCCGCGTTGCCCGCGTGGGAGAAGGCGAGCCCGGCGAGCACCGACCCGTAGGACATGTCCGCCCGCGCGTCGGTGTCGCCGCCGTCCCTGACGGCACGACGCAGGCTCCGGGCGATCCGCTCGGCGGCCCGGAGCGCGTAGTGGTCGGTGACCGGGTTGCGACCGAGGAACACCTGCTCCACCGGATCGCGCGGTCCGTGGGCCCGGGGCCGCGCCGTGTAGCTCTCCACCGCGTGGCAGAACGCGTCGATGCCCGAGTGTGCGGTGACGGTCGCCGGGCAGGTGTAGGTGAGTTCGGGGTCGACGATGGCGAAGTCGGGCACGATGTGGACGCTGGAGACCCCCACCTTCAGCGCACGGTCCGGGTCGGTCAGCACCGAGACGGGGGTCAGCTCGGAGCCGGTCCCCGACGTCGTGGGGACCGCGACCAGCGGAATCGTCGGCCCCGGCACCCGCGCCTCGCCGTAGAAGTCGCGCGGCGTCCCACCGTGCCGCCGGATGACCCCGACGATCTTGGCGAGGTCGATCACCGTGCCACCCCCGACGGCGAGGATCACGTCGGCGTCCACCGCGGCGGCGGCCGAGACCGCCAGGTCGACATCGGTGAGTGGTACGTCCGGGGTCGCGTCGGAGAACACCTCGACGACCTCGACCCGCTCCCGTACGGCGGCCACGATCCCGGCCACCCCCGGCTGCCCCAGCAGGATCCGGTCGGTCACGATGAGGACCCGCGAGCCACTCTCGGCCACCACCCGGGGGATGTTCTGCGCGACCCCTTCGCCGACTATCAACTGGCGCGGTCCGCGGACGGTCTCAAGCATGTCGGTGCCTCTCCGGAACATCGGCGGCGATGTGCTGGGCGGACCGCCAGGTCACCTGCGGGACCCCGACGGCGTCGGTGAGGTCGGCCGCCCGGGCGGCCTGAGCGGCCCGGACGCCTCCCGGGCGGGGACCGGGCAGGGCGGACGGGCACCGGACGCGACGATCTCCGGTGGATGCCCGGGGCGGGAGGCCGGTCACGGGAGGTCGATCGCCGCGTAGGTGAGGTCGAGGTACTCCAGGATGCCCTCGTGCGACCCCTCCTTGCCGATCCCGGACTGCTTCACGCCACCGAACGGGGCCGACGGGTCCGAGATCAGGCCACGGTTGATGCCGACCATCCCGGTTTCCAGCCCCTCGGCGAACCGGAGCGCCCGCCGCAGGTCACGGGTGAAGACGTACCCGACGAGGCCGTGCTCGGTGTCGTTGGCCCTCGCCAGCACCTCGTCGTCGGACGTGAACGAGATGATCGGCGCCACCGGGCCGAAGATCTCCTCCCCCAGCATCCGCGCCTCCCCCGGCACGTCGACGAGGACCGTGGGCGGATAGAAGTGCCCCGGCCCGGCCGGACGCTCACCACCCACCAGGACCCGGGCGCCGCGATCGACCGCGTCGGTGACCAGCTCGTCGATCCGGGTGACCGAGGCATCGTCGATCAACGCACCGACGTCCACACCGTCGTCGAGACCGGGGCCCACCGACAGCGCACCCATCCGCTCGACGAAACGCGCCGTGAACTCCTCGCGTACCGGCTCCTCGACGTAGATCCGGTTGGCCGCGACGCACGACTCCCCGATGTTGCGCATCTTGGCCACCATGGCACCGTCCAGCGCGACGTCCAGGTCGGCGTCGGCACACACGATCAGGGCCGCGTTGCCGCCCAGTTCCATCGAGGTACGCAGCACGTTGTCCGCGGCCTGCCGGAGCAGCACCCGCCCGACCTCGGTCGAGCCGGTGAACGACAGCTTGCGGGTCCGGGCGTCGGCCAGCAGCGCGGAGACCACCGCGCCGGAACGCCTGGTGGTGACCACGTTGACGACCCCCGGGGGTACGCCGACCTCCGCCATGATGCGGGCCAGCAACAGCATGGTCAGCGGTGTCTGGGCGGCCGGCTTGGTGATCGTCGTGCAGCCTGCGGCCAACGCAGGGGCGATCTTGCGGGCACCCATGGCCAGCGGAAAGTTCCACGGCGTCACGAAGACGCACGGTCCGACCGGCTTCGGCACGGTGAGGATGCGGTATCCACCAGCAGGGGCGGTGCTGTAACGCCCCTCGACCCGTACCGCCTCCTCGGCGAACCACCGGAAGAACCCGGCGCCGTAGGCCACCTCCGCCCGGGCCTCGGCGAGCGGCTTGCCCATCTCCAGCGTGATCAGCCGGGCCACCTCCTCGGACCGTTCGGTCAGCACCCGGTACGTCGCGGTCAACAACTCCGACCGTTTCCGTGGCGGGGTCGCCGCCCACTGCGCCGCCGCCCCGCTCGCCGCGTCCAGGGCGGCCAGCCCGTCGGCGACGTCGGCGTCCGCCACCTCGGCGATGGTCCTGCCGGTGGCCGGGTCCTCGACGGCGAAGGTGACGCCGCCCGCGGCGTCGCGCCAGGCGTCGCCGATCCGCAGCCGCCGGTGCTCGGGGGCCAGGACGTCCATCGGGTCACTCATTGCGTCGCCTCCTGTGCTCGTCGTGGTGCTGTCCGGGTTGCCCGGCGATCGCGCCGCGCGCAGTCGGACGGGTCACCCGCCCCCGGCGGGGCGCGGTTCGAAGATGGCTTCGTCTGCGGTGCCGCCCGCACCACCGACCGCCCTCGCGGGCGCTGGTCGTCAGGTCGTGCTCACCGGTGACGCGCCGCGGGGTACGTGGCGGTGCCTGGTGCCGGTGCCCCCCGACGTGGCTACCGCCCGGCCTCGGACAGCGACAGCCCGGTTCCCGCGTCGAACAGGTGCGCCCGGTCCAGGTCGACCGCGACGAGCACCTGTTCGCCAGGCGTACCGGTGATGGTGGGTCGGGACTTGACCTTGAGGATCTGCGCACCGACCCGGACGTCGACCACCGTCCGGTCGCCGAGCGGCTCCAGCCCGTAGAGCTCTCCCGGCAACGTGGCGCTAGCGCGCCGCTCGACGGACAGGTCCTCCGCACGCAGACCCAGCAGCAGCGGGCGGCCGTCCTGCGCGGCGGCCCAGCGGGGCCGCGGCAGCGTCCAGCCTGCCGCACCGACCAGGCGGTCCCCCTCGGCGTGGCAGGGGAGCAGGCTGATCGGCGGGCTCCCGACGAATCCCGCGACCCACTGGTTGGCGGGACGCTCGTACACCTCGGTCGGGGTGCCTACCTGTTGCACCTTCCCCTCCTTGAGGACCGCGACCTGATCGGCCATGGACAGCGCCTCGACCTGGTCGTTGGTCACGTAGACGAAGGTCGCCCCGAGGCTGCGGTGGATGCGGGTGAGCTCGGTACGCATCTCGACGCGGAGCTTGAGGTCGAGATTGGTCAGCGGCTCGTCCATGAGGAACGCACGGGGGCTGCGCACCAGCGCCCGGGCCAACGCGACCCGCTGCATCTCACCGCCGGACAACTGCGCGGGACGACGGTTCAGCAGACGCCCGATGTGCAGCAGGTCCGACATCCGCTCGACGGCGGCGGAGATCTCGCCCGACGGACGGCGCCGGGCCCGCAACGGTGATGCGATGTTCTCGTACACCGTGTGTCGCGGGTAGAGGGCGTAGTTCTGGAAGACCATCGCGAGATCACGGGCGGCCGGGGCGTCGGTGGTCGCGTCCCTGCCGTCCAGGTGCACCGTCCCGGCGTCGAGCCGGTCGAGGCCGGCGATCGCCCGCAGGGTCGTCGTCTTGCCCGCCCCGGAGGGCCCGAGCACCACGAAGAACGCGCCGTCCGGCACGTCCAGCGTCACCCCGTCCAGGGCCTGGACCTTACCGAAGGACTTGCACAGCCCCTGTACCGCAACGGTTCCCATCAGGCCACCAGCTCTTCCGTGCGTACGTCGTAGACCGCCGGTGTCCCGCCGGTGTGCCGCAGCCCGACCTGGGCGTCGGCGGCGAACCGGACCGTCGGTGGCATCCGGACCCGGACGTCGCGTCCGCCGCTGTGGTCGACCACGTAGATGATCTCGTCGCCCAGCCACTCCGCCGACACCACGCGGGCCGGAACCGACCGGTCCGCCCCCGGCGCGGTGACCTCCAGCGCCTCCGGCCGGACCCCGGCGACCAGTGGGCGGTCGCGGGGCAGGCCGGGCGGTGGCGTGAGGACCAGTCCGCCCTGACCGCGCAGCTTCCCGTCGGCCACCTCCACCTCGATGAGGTTCATCGGTGGGGAGCCGATGAACGCCGCGCAGAACAGGCTCGCCGGCCGGTCGTACACCTCGAGCGGGGTGCCTATCTGCTCGACACGGCCCTTGTTGAGGATGGCGATGCGGTGACCGAGCGACATCGCCTCGACCTGGTCGTGGGTGACGTAGACCATCGTCGCCCCCAGCTCCCCCTGCAGGTGCTTGATCTCGGTGCGCATGTCCGCCCGCAACTCGGCGTCCAGGTTGGTGAGGGGTTCGTCCATCAGGAAGGCGCGCGGCCGGCGCACCAGGGCGCGGGCGAGCGCGACCCGCTGCTGCTCTCCGCCGGAGAGCTGACGGGGCCGCCGGTCCAGCAGCGGACCGAGCCGCATCAGCCGGGCCGCCTCCTCGACCCGCGCCTGCACCTCGTGCTTGGGCAGTCCCTCGGCCCGCAGCGGGAACGCCAGGTTGTCGCGGGTCTTCAGGTGCGGGTACAGCGCGTAGAACTGGAACACCATGGCGATGTCGCGTTCGGCCGGCGGCAGGTCGTTGACCAGCGTGTCGCCGATGCGGATGTCGCCGCTGGTCTGCCGCTCCAAACCGGCGACGGCCCGCAGCGTGGTGGTCTTGCCGCACCCCGACGGGCCGAGCATCACGAACAGCTCGCCGTCGCCGATGGACAGGTCGACGTGCTCGACGGCGACCGTGCCGTCCGGGTAGCGCTTGTGCAGGGCGCTCACCTCGATGCCCGCCATCAGCGTCGCACCGCCCCGAGGGTCACACCGGCGACGAGGTGCCGGCGGACCAGGTAGGCGAAGACGAGCACCGGCAGGGCGAACACCACCGAGGCGGCGGCCACCAGACCCCAGTCCACGGTGGTGCCGCCGATCAGGCCGGCGATGGCCGGTGGTGCCGTCCGTACGTCGTCGCTGGAGGTGAGGAAGATGGCGAACACGAACTCGTTCCACGAGAAGATGAGCGCAAAGACCGCCGTCGCGGCGATGCCGGGCACGAGCAGGGGCAGGGTGAACTTCCCGAACGCCTGCAGGCGGCTGTAGCCGTCGAGCATGGCGGCGTCCTCGTACTCGGCGGGCACCTCGTCGACGAATCCCTTCATCATCCAGATCGTGAACGGGACGTTGAAGGCGGCGTAGATGAGGATCAGACCGAGCTTGCTGTCGATGAGTCCGACCTGGCGGTACATGAGGAAGATCGGCACCACGACCACCACCGGCGGCATGAAGCGGGTGGACAGGATGAAGAACAGCTGGTCCTTCTTGGCCTTCAGGGTGAAGCGGGAGTAGGCCCAGGCCGCCGGCACCCCCAGCACGGTGGCCAGCACCGTGGACACCCCGGCGACCACCACGGAATTGAGGAACGCCACGGACAGTGCCGAGCGTCCACCGTCGGCGCCGACGAAGACGTCCCGGAAGTGGTCGAGGGTGACCGTGAAGCCGAAGAACTCGGCCGGCACGGCGTAGACGTCCCGGTTCTCCTTGATGGACGTCTCGATCATCCAGAGCACCGGGAAGAGCATCACGACGGCCAGCACGGTCAGCAGCACGACCTCCAGCACCGACCGGCCACGGCCCCGACGGCGTACCCGGCGTGCGGGGGGCGGGCGGTCCGGGGTCGGGCCCGCGGACACGGCCTCGTCGACGGAGACGGCCATCAGCCCTCCTTGAGCTTGTTCAGGTAGCGCAGGTAGAGCTGCGTCAGGACGATGACGACGAGGACCATGAGGATGCCGTACGCCGAGGCGGTGCCGGTGTTGAAGCCCAGGAACGCGACCTTGTAGACGTGGAACGACAGCGTCTCGGTGGAGACCCCCGGTCCTCCGCTGGTGAGGATGTAGACGAGGTCGAACAGCCGGAACGCCTCGATGGCCCGGAACAGCACGGCGATGAGCAGCAGTGGCCAGACCAGCGGAAGGGTGATGGTGCGGAACCGGAACCACTCGGACGCCCGGTCGATCGAGGCGGCCTCGTACAGGTACTTCGGGACGGCGGTGAGGCCGGCGAGCGCGATGAGCATGATGAACGGCGTCCACTGCCAGGTGTCGACGACGATCAGGGAGACCAGTGCGGTGCGCTGCCGGGTGAGCCACTCCACCTGCCCCAGACCCAGTGAGCCGAGCATGCTGTTGACCACGCCGAACTGCGCGTCGAGCATGAACCGCCAGAACAGCCCGACCACGACCGGCGACAACATCATCGGCACCAGGAACAGGGTGGTCAGCACTCCGCGCCCGTGCGTACGGCGGGAGATCAGGTAGGCGATGGAGAAGCCGAGCACGGTCTGCAGGGTGACCGCGCCGACCACGTAGATCAGCGTGGTCAGGGCCCGCTGGTGGACCTGCGCCGAGGTCAGGATGGCGGTGTAGTTGCCGAACCCGACGAACCGGGCGGGCCCGCCCCGGGTGGCCGAGTAGTCGGTGAACGACAGGTACAACGCCCACAGCAGCGGGAACACCGACATGCCGAGCAACAGCAGCAGCGCGGGGGAGACGAAGACCACGGCGAGGCCACGGTCGCTGAGCCGGCGGCGGGACCGGCCCGGTGCAGGTGGCGTCGCGGACACCACCTGCCCGGGGCGGTCGGTCGTCAGCGGGACGGGGTCTTTCACAGCCCGCCGCCGCCCTTGCGGTTGCTGGAGTCGAGCACGCCCTGCTGCTCCCGGGCGATGTCGTCGAGCGCGGCCTTCGGGTTCTTCGCACCGTTGAGGGCCGCGTTGACGCCGGTGTTCTCGATGTCGACCAGCCGCGCGTACTCGGGCACGTTCCACATGTCCCGCATCCGCGGCACCGAGTCGGCGTACACCTGGTTGAACGGCCCGGCGTTGAGGAACTCGGGTGACTGCAGGGCATCCGTACGCGCGGGCACGCCACCGGCCGCGGCCCACTTCTTCTGCACGTCGGCCTGCTCGAACCACCGCATGAAGTTCAGCGCCTCGGCCTGCTGCGCCGAGGGGGAGTAGGCCGACACGTGCATCCCCATCCCGCCGAGCGGGACCAGGTTCGTCTTCTGGGTGGGCAGGGTGGCGAACCCCAGCTTGCCGAGGATCTGCTCCCGGCTGGTGCCGAGCGTCGACTGCTTCGGGTCGAGCAGGCCGCCGCTGGCGGCGATCCAGTTGAACGCGATGCACGCCTTGCCCTGGGCGACCGCGGCGTTAACCTCGTCGATGAACCAGTTGCCGGAGCCCTTGGCGGTCAGCGGCTTCATCTTGTTGACCAGGACGTCCATCGCCTCGTGGCCCGCCGTGTCGTTGAGGACGCCGTCGATCTTGCGGTCCTTGGCGTTCCAGAGGTTGCCGCCGTAGACGCCGTTGACCGTGTTGTAGGTGACGGCTGCCGCGTCGGAGCCGTTGGCCTGGTGGAAGGCCAGCCCGCTGACGCCCGGGTTGTCCGCCTGGCACTTCGCGGCGACCGAGATCATCTCGTCCCAGGTCTGCGGGGGCTTGTCGCCGATCAGGTCCTTGCGGTAGATCATCGTCCAGGTGTCGCCGAGCAGCGGCAGCCCGTACAGGCTGGCGTTCTCGTCGCGCTTGCCGGTCTCGGCCTGCGGGAACTGGCCGTACGCCGCGAGCAGGTACGGGTTGTAGGCGTCGACGTCGATGTTCTTCTTGACGAAGTCGGTGAGGTCGAGGATGTTGCCGTTCGTCACGGCCTCGCCGATGTGCTGCGAGTCCAGGATCGCGATGTCGAAGTCGGTCTTGCGCGCGGCGAACTGGGTGAACATCGCGTCGTGCCAGTTCGCGTTCGGCACGGTGTTGACCTTGATGGTGGCGTTCGGCCGTTCCTTCTTGTACTCCGCGTTGGCGAAGTCCTCCAGGGCGTGGGCGGGGGGCCAGTCGAACCAGATGAAGCTGAGGGTCAGCGGGTCCTTGGTGAGTTCCGGGATGGTCGCCGGTGCCTTCGGGGCGCTCGTCTTCGTACCGTCGTCCTGGCCGTCGCCGCAGGCGGCCAGGGTCGTGGCCAGCAGGAGCATGGCCGCCGTCGCCAGCCGCACCTTTCGGCCGGAAACGGATGTTCGTCCAACTCGCTTCGGATGCCGCATGAGGGTTCCTGCTTTCTGGGGTGGTGGGGACTTCTAGAGCCTCGCTAGGTGCCTCGCCGAGCAGGTGCCGGGTCGTTCAGGCGTGGTGCCGGGCCGGCGCGATGGTCGACCCGTGGACGGTGGTCACGGACCGCCGCGACGTGCCGGTCGTCAGCTGTCGAGAAGGGGTACGTCGGCCCATCGGTGGCCCGGTGACGAAGCGGGCAGGACGTCGAGCATGCTCATGGGAGCTCCAGATGATCGAGTGGAGCGATGGCAGGCGTTACGGCGACGGTGCAGGATGACGGGCGTCCGTCACGTTTCCTATACGATCGGGTGGGGGGCGTCAGCATGTCGCAGCGTCGTGACTGATGTCAACAGGTTCCCGCAGGCGCAAGAGAGGACCCCACGTCACGATGGACGACGAAGCGACGGCCGCGCGGGGCCGTAGGGTCGTGCCGGGCGCAACGTCGCCGGGACGAGCTGGCGGCCGCCTTGCCGACGAGGTGTACGACACGCTGCTCGGACAGCTGATGTCGCTCCGGATCGAGCCCGGCTCCCGCGTCACGATCGACGTCCTGGCGCGCGAGTTGGGGGTCTCGCAGACGCCGATCCGGGACGCGCTGAACCGGATGGAGGCCGAGGGGCTGGTCGTGCGGGTGCCCCACGCCGGCTACCGCATCCCGCCCCAGATCACCCGGCACCGCTTCGAGGACATGCTCGAGGTCCGCCTGCTGCTCGAACCGGCGGCGGCGCGCAGATCCGCCGAACGTGCCACCCTGGCGCAGGTCGCCGGCCTGCGGCGGATGCTGGAGGAGATGGCGGAGCTGGAGGGTGGCAGCGGACCCACCGCCTACGGCGCGTTCGGGCTGCGCGACGCCGCCTTCCACGATCTCGTCGCGCAGAGCGCGGAGAACCAGGTCATCCGGGAGTCGCTCGCCCGGCTGCACAGCCACGTTCACCTGTTCCGGCTGCACCACGACACGCAGGTCACCCACCTGGCCATGGCCGAGCACGAGGACGTGGTGGCGGCGATCGCCGCGCGGGACCCCGACGCCGCCGCCTATGCGATGCGTCGGCACATCCTGCGCTCCGGCGAGCGTTTCCGGCGGCTGTTCGACGAGATCGAGGGCGCGGAGGCGATGGCCGTGCAGGCTTGACGGGCGGGCGGGGCGGAGGAATGCTAGCTCAATCGGATTGGATCGGATTGGATCGCGTCCACCTCACCGCCACCACATTGCGAGGAGAAGCAGATGCCCAGAGCGCTGCTCCTGACCGGCGACGCCGCCGAGGAACTCGACACCATGTATCCCTACTACCGCGTGCAGGAGGGCGGCTGGGACGTCGACGTCGCGTCACGCACGCTACGTGACGTGCAACTGGTCATCCACGAGTTCGACCCCAACTCCGACGCCTACGTGGAGAAGAACGGCAGGAAACTGCCGGTCGACGTGCCCTGGGCCGAGGTCGACGTCGAACGCTACGACGCCCTCATCATCCCCGGCGGACGGGCACCCGAGTGGATCCGGGTCGACGCCGACGTCCGGCGCATCACCGAACACTTCTTCGCCCGCAACCTCCCCGTCGCGCTGGTCTGCCACGGCGCGCAGGTCCCCGCGGTGTACGGGCTGCTCAAGGGTCGCAAGACGGCCTGCTTCCCGCCCATCACCGGTGACATGGAGAACGCGGGCGCGACCGTCATCGACGCGCCCGACGTCGTCGACGGCAACCTCGTCTCCTGCCGGGGATGGCCCGACATGCCGCAGTTCGGCCGGGCGATGATGGAACTCTTCGCGAAGTCCGTCGACTCGCCCGCGGCGTGAGCGCACCCGGCCCGTCCCGATGACGACACCGCGGACGGTCACCGTCGACGGCTCTCCCGTCCACGTCTTCGACAGTGGCGTCGGGCCGGCGGTGCTGATGCTGCACGGCTCCGGACCCGGCACGACCGGGTCCGGAGCCTGGGCGGCGACGGCCCAGGCCCTGGGCCCGTCCTGGCGCGTGCTCGCCCCTGACCAGGCCGGGTTCGGCGGCACCCCCGTCCCGGCGGGCTCCCGGGGTGGACTCCGGCTGTGGACCCGGCAGGCCGCTGGACTGATGGATGCGCTCGGTATCGAGCACTACGCCGTGGTGGGCCACTCCATGGGCGGGGCCGTGGCGCTGGCCCTGGCGGCCGCGTACCCCCGGCAGGTCACCCGGGTCGTGGCGGTCTCGACGATGGGTGCCCCCGGGGCACCGCTGTCGGCCGACCTCGACGCGCTCTGGGCCGCCCCCACCGGCCCCGTCGGGGCACGGGACATGCTCAGTCGACTCTTCCTCGACCAGACGCTGGTGACCGACGCGGCCGTCGCCGCCCGCGCGGACGCGATGCGGGCGGGAGCCG
Organism: Micromonospora sp. NPDC049257; assembly: GCF_040678915.1. Classification (NCBI taxonomy): domain Bacteria; kingdom Bacillati; phylum Actinomycetota; class Actinomycetes; order Micromonosporales; family Micromonosporaceae; genus Micromonospora; species Micromonospora sp. NPDC049257. The sequence continues at coordinate 72,689 of NZ_JBFAQU010000015.1, read as the reverse complement.
CCGCGTACGCGGCGTTGTTCCCGCCGCCCCGGGCGCGCTGGGTCGACGACCTCACCCTCGGGGCGCGGACGCTGGCCGCGATCCGCGCGCCCGTCCTGCTCGTCCACGGTGCCGATGACCGGGTCACCCCGCTCGCGACGGCGACCCGACCCCTGCTCGACCACCTGACCGACGTGCGTCTGCACGTGTTCGATCGCTGCGGACACGTGCCGGCGATCGAGCACCCGCACGAGTTCCGGCACCTGCTGTCGTGCTTCCTCAACCCGGACCGGACGTAACGCGCCGGCCGCCGCGGCAGGTCCCCCGCCCCGGCGGGCAGATGACGCGGCCCCTGCCGGGTGCCGCCGCGCACAGCCTGAGGTGCCACCGGGATCACCGATGTCGCATCGTCGTGCGCAAACGACCGGCCTCCGGACCCGGCAACAGGGTGCCGGTGTGCCGGTCAGGCCGGGCGGCGGGTGAAGGTGTCGAGCCCTTCGAACCGGGTCGGACGCCGCCACTCGGTGCCCCGGTCGTCGACGACGCAACCGGCCCGGCGAAGCCGCTCCACGAGTTTCGCCCGGGACGGCTCGCGGCCGTCGAAGTCGATGTAGTTGATCCCGCCGAGATCGGCGATCGGCCGGATCGCCCCGGCCCGGACGATGACCGTCCGGTCGGCGAAACCGTACAGGGCGCCGCCCAGCTCGATCAGGACGTTGGGTCGGGGCTGACCGGCCGGGGTCAGTTCGTGGCCGTCCTCCTGATCGCGACGCAGATTGGGATGTAGGTGGACCACGTCGTCCGGGGTCAGCAGCACGACCACGGCCTGCGCCCGGGACAGCCCTTCGCGGATCACCTCGTGTAGGACCGGTGCGGGTCCCCGGTCTGCCGCCGCGACCAGCGACTCCCATTCCATCGGGCGCAGGCCGAGGAGGCTGAGCAGCTCGAACATCCGCCCGACGAAGGCGTCGTCGCGGCCGTGGACGACGAAGACCCGCTGACGGTGCTCGTGGGAGGTGTCCGGGGCGTCGGGTAACGCCGCCGACATCGCGGCTGCCGAAGGGGCACGGGCGACCAACCGGAATCCGCGTCGGGCGTTCGCCGCGCGGAGGTTGACGCCGGTGCCGGTCCATTCGACCAGGCCGATTTCGTGCAGGCGCAGCGCCACCGCCGCGAACTCGGTCAGCGTCAACTCGTCCCGGACATCTGCGGGCAGCGCTGCGTACAGGGCCGCCACGCTCTGCGGGTCGCCGCTGGCCGCCGCCGCGCACAGCCGGGCGTGCACGACCACGTCAGCCTCGGCGACCTCGACCTGCTCGACGTGCAGCAGCGCCCCGGCGGCCAGGCCGAGCAGTACCCCGGGCAGCGAGCCGACGTCCAGCAGTTGGAGCACCGCCGCGCCGACCAGCCCGGTCACCGCCGAGACGGCGACCGCCGGGAGAAGGTTGACGCGCCAAGCCCCCGACCGCATCTCGAACGCCGCCAGCGGATGCTCCTGCTCGATCAGTCCGCGCATCCACACGCGGGTGTCGTCCGGATCGAGACCGAGGGTGTCGCCGAGCCGGTTGACCGATGCGGCGTCCACCGGCACCGTGCCATCGACGGTTGGCTCCGTCGCGCCGAGCAGGGCCAGTGGCCAGGAGCGGGCGGTCACTCGACAGCGTCCTGGTCGAACACGTGCCAGGTGTCGAAGACCCTGGTGAGAACGGCGTTAACGACGCTCGCCTCAGTGCTCAGGAGCGCGCCGTCGATCACCAACCGCTCACCATGCCGTTGCCGGAGCCGCTCCACCAGTACCGACACTCCCACCTTGCCTCCCACCGCGAGGAAACGAAGCCCGGGTCGGCGGTCGATCGCGAACACCGCCAACCACAGCTCGACGCCACCGAACGGCGAGTCGAGCGGCGTCGGCGCCAGCCGGACGGTGGCGCCCTGCCTGAGCCAGTCGGCTACGTGCCAAGCTACCGGAAGATCCATCAACACGAGGACCGGCGAGGACCGCCGCAGCAGCGCGTCGGCCTCCGGGACGGCGAGCGTGAGGTGGGTGGTCAGCGCCACGACCGGCACCGGTCCGAGCCACGTCTGCACCTCACCGGGTGTCATGCCGTCCGGCAGCAGTCCGAGCCGTACGACCGGCTCCGTTCCACCGCCGTCGATCAGAGCCGCCACCAGATCGGGCAACGGAGGCGTCGCCGGAAGCCGGAACTGTTTGGCCAGTACGTCTCGTCTCATCCAGACGGCGCAGACGAATGACCCACCAAAGGACCGGCTGGCCTGCTCGGCATCGGTCAGGATGCTGACCTCGGCGGGCAGCCGATCGCGCAGGACGACCTTCTGCCGGTCGTATTCGAGGCCGTCGTCGAGCAGCGGACGCCGTCCGGTCACGATGTTCAGCCGGGCCGCCAGGTCGGTGTCCACTGCGCCGACCGCAGCCCGCAGCGCCTCGGCCACCTCAGCCTGGTCGGCCCACGCGACCGACGGCAGGCCGACCCGGTCCAGGACGTGCCGCGCGTGCTCGTACGTGGCCCGCATCAGCTCCCCCTCCGGAGCGCCAGCCAGGTCCCGCACCATCCGGCCGAGCTCAGGACCGGCGCGGGCGGCGCGGAACCGATCCAGCCGGACGTCCGGGGTGAGGTCGTCTGCCGCCAGGTGCTCCCGGGAGAGGCGGCGGAACCCGCTGGAGATCAGGGTCGAGACGCCGGCAGGCGCCATGCAGCAGCGCAGCACCGCGGCCGCGACCGTGGCCCGCTGAGGCTCGGGCACGCCGGGACCGGCGAGTCGCAGGCCGGTCTCCAGGTGTCCTGTGTAGTCGGTGTTGTCGGACAACAGCCGCCGGGTGAGATCGACGCCGACCACGCCGGCCGCCAGGGTGGTAGCGAACACCTCGTGGACCTGCCGGGACCGGACGACCATCTCGTGAAACACCTCGCGGAGCCGGTAGCGGGACACCCCCCGCCCGGACAGCCGGGCGGACAGCGCGGCGACCAGTCCGTAGCCGGTGGAACTCTGTAGCTCGTGGTGGAGTCCCTCGTGGGTCTCGACCAGCAGTTGTTCGTCGTCACCGCGGATCTGGGGCGCGGCGATCGACCACGATCCCGCACCGTCGTACCCGCCGAGCAGCACGGCGGCCAGGCCGTCCCGCGAACAGGCGAAGGTCTGGGGGATCACCGGTCACCAAGGTGCATCATCGGTACATGGCCGGCGAAACCCTGAGCTGCGGACGAGATCACCTCTCCGATGTCCTTCGCTTCGATCAGTACGGCGCCTACGACGGGTCGGACAGTTGGGCCCTGACGATGGGAAGCCTGACCGGGCCGGCCCAGGTGTCCATGACAGAGTTGCACGAGGCGCTCCATCACGAGTTGCAACGGTCGTCCGGATGGGGGCTGCTGGCGACCGGTGCGGGAATTCTAGCCCGCTCCGGATTCCGGCGGCACACGCTGCGCGAGGTCTTTCTGCGTCTGGTCGACCAGTCGAGAGACAGCCACGAGACGTACGCGACGACGCTCTCCGCCATCGTGACCGGTGTCGACGCCGCACGCGAACTGCTGGTCGGTAACCGCGAGTACCTGGCGTACCTGGATCGAGGGCTTGCCCTCGTCGACGTGGCGGGCGACTGGCCCTGGCAGTTTCGGATCAGCGCCATCGACGCGGTGCTGCGAGTCTGCATGCGCCCTGCGATGTCACTCGACCTGGTGCACCGCGGGTTCCGCCAACTCGCCAGTGACGACGTGGCGGCTGGCCGGGACAGCCCGGACCGGCGTCTGGCGGTGTTCGAGCAGACAGGCGGGCCGCAGTCCTGGACACAACTGTTCGCGGCGGTGCGCGCCGAGTTCCCGGAACGGGGCGGTGACGACGGCGCGGCACGTCCGAGGGCCGGCTCGCCGGGATTCGAGCGGCTGCGCCAGTTCGAGGAGGAGGTCCTCGGTCCCCGATGCCACGCCCATGTGTGCGAGGTCCTGGACCGGGCCGGCCTCGGCTCGGTCGGGTCCCACCAGCAGTCCGCGCTGGCCACCGCGTACCGGGACGCCGTCGCCGAGGTCGACCCGGAGACAGCTGCGTTGATCACGGTGGCCCGGGAGCGTCTGGCGGCGCACGAGGACGGGCTCGAACTGCACCGGCAGCGGGTTCTGCTCCGGGCGCCGCTGACCGCCGAGTTCGCCTCCGTCGCGGAGTCGGCCGGCGGCGAGGACCATGTCTGTGGGCTCTGGCTGGACGGCGCCGTGGCGAAGGGCCAGTTCACGTTCGGCGAGCAGGCCGTGCCGGAGCGGTTCGCCGCGATCGCCAGCGTGAGCGGTGCCACGATCCGGCTCGGGCTACTGCCTGACGGGGCTACGCCGACGCAGTGCCAGGGCATGGTGGCGAACCGGCCGCTACTGGCCCTGACCACCCATCACACGCTGGCCCGGCACGGTGACCTGCTGGCAATGCTGCAAACCGTCGAGCCGGTGTTCGTGTTGATGGACCTGCCGGTGGAGCGGCATGTCGCGCAGTGGACGGCCAGCGGGATCCTGGTCCGCACGGCAACCCGCGACATCGGCGACGTCACCTTGCTGATGCTCGCAGTCACCCGCAACCACCCGTTCCGATTCCTGTGCATCGGCACCCCGGCAGGCATGTATCTGCTCACCGACCGCCTCCGCCGCCGCCACCCCGGGCAGGTCGTGCTGGAGCCGACGCTGCTGGAGGAGCACCCGGCGGCGACCGGCTTCGCTGTGGACTTCGTCCTGAACGCCTGGCACCTGCTCAAACAGGGGGGCCCGACCTGACGTCCGGGCCTTCGACCGCCGTCCCCCGGTCACAGAGCCCGGAGAAAGGCCCGGACCTCAAGAAGATTCACGGAGTGCAGGTCGTCGGGATGAACGATGATGCGTAGCTCCCGGCAGATCGGCGTCTTTCGGGACCGCGCCAGGAAAGAGATGAGAATCAATTTCAGTAGGGACTCGCGGTCGAGCTGATCGATGCGCGCCAGCCCCGAACCGATGATGGGCATCGCGAGCGGGCGTCGTTCGGCGCGCTCGTAGACGGCGTCCCAGAGCCGGTTCAGGCTGACCCACATATCGTCCACTGACGAGCGTGGTACGAGGTCGTTGCCGAGACGGCTGTACGCCACGGCGAAGATCTGCTGCCCCGGCCGGCCGGCGACGGCAACTGTGCCGATCGGGTACCGTTTGCGCTTGCCGGGCTTGCTCCCGGGTGGCTCTGTCGCGATCGGTGCCGCACGCCGCAGGGCGGCTGCCAGTTCCTGGTCGAGACGCCGCTGGTCGTCACCGTAGCGCCGGTGCAGAAGCTGCCCCTGCACGGCGGCACCACTGATGATGCGGTCGTCGCCCACCGCCGTGTCGAAGGTGTCGGTGAAGCCGACCACGAGGTGGGTCTCCTGCTCGAACAGGTCACCGACCTCGACCCGGACCGTGGTGTCCGGCGTGCTGAACTCGCGCTCGATCCGGGAGCGGGGATAGGCCTGGGCGACAGCCCAGGCGAAGCAGCAGAAAAGAGTGACGGCCGTGACGGCGACTGGCGCCGGGAATGCCTGGTTGAAGAACATCTGCCCGAGGAACTGCACCACTGCCGACACCAGGCCGACGGCCGCGAGAAAGTGAGCGAGCAGGGTGCGTAGTCCACGGCGGGTGCGGAAGATCGCGCGGCTGGCACAAGCCGGGCCGACAACCGAGAGGTTCTTCATGATGACATTGTGTTCAGCTCGCACCAACGGTTGCCCTGCCGTGGTCGCTGGGGCCGCCATGGCACGGGAGGCCGGACCGGCGGAGCCGAAACCAGGGGCACCGTTCAGTCGATGGTGCACCGTAGGAGACCAGTCGTCTTCGACCCGGCTCGCCGGCCCCGGCAACGGGCACCGGTGCGGTGAAGTCTCTGTCGGCATCTAGACACCGTCGCCGCCGCAACGGCCGGAAACCACCGTGACCTCGGCCGACACGTCCACCCCCCGTCGCGGCGAGCGCGCGGCCCCGGTCGCGATCGTGGGACAGTTCTGGTCGTCGGCCGGAGCGCTCGGCCGACGACCGCCTACCGCAAACGTTCATCGAAATATGGGGAATCAGAGCATGAGTGCCGACTCGGACTGGGGCGACTTCCTGACCACCGACACGCCGATCGGGGACACCACCCCGACCGAGGCGGTGGTGGCGCTACCGGAACCCTCGGCGTCCATCGTGGAAAGTGAGATCAGCGGCGCGGTCGGCGACCAGGACTGGTCGAACTGGCACGCGGACAGCGGTGACGACTGGGCCGACTCCGCCCAGGACTGGGCCGACTACGCCGTGGAGAACGCCGCCGCCGGCAACATCGACGTCGCCGAGAGCGCCATGGCGCGGGCGGCCGACCACGCCGACATCGCCGAGAACAACTACACGGTCTCCGCCGACTACTCCGACGCCGTCGTGGACCACGTGGAGACCGCAGCCGCCGAGGTCGACTGGGCCACCAGCGGCACCGACACCAGCACCTCCTACGACACCAGCACGTACGACGCGACCTCCTACGACGCCAGCACGTCGTACGACACCTCCTACGACGCCGGGGGCTACGACGCCACCGGGTCCAGCTTCGACACCAGCGTCTCCTACGACGTAGCGGAATGAGCTGGGCTGACACCGGTGGACCCGGAGCCGTGCCGCCGGTCGTCGCGGCCGGGCTGGAGCCCGGCCGGCTGGCGGCCGGCGCGCAACGACGGCTCGGCGCCCCGCCGAGCGTGGCCCGCCAGCAACTGCTGCGCAGTCTCCGTGAACTCGCCTTCGAGCTGAAGACCGAGCAGCTCAGCCTGCTGGAGGCGGTACGCGGCTCCCGCCTCGGTGGCGTCACCCTCTCGCCGACCCAGGTGCCGGTACAGCTGCGCATCACCCTGGAGGCCGACGGCCCAGGGGCACTGGTGGGCGTGCTGCTGGTCGACCGATGGCCGGGCCGGCTGGGGCGGAACTGGGGCGTGACCTCGGTGTACGTCGGTCTCTTCGAGTCCGTGCTGAGCGCCTTCGACGCCGTACTCGGTCGGCTCGACCCGGCGGCGGCCACCTCGTTCAGCCCATGGTGGCGGCAGACGGGCCCGGGTGACGTGGCGATGATGCAGCACGCCGCCGGCCTGGCCAACCGCGCGCAGGCGGCACTGTCCCGGCACGCGGGCCGGCTGCTCGACGGCGACGGGCAGGCGCACCGGCAGGCGGTCGTCACCCGTACCGGCGGCGCGACCTTCACCTTCGAGACGGCCGACGCCGTTGCCGAGGTCCCTGCCAACCTGGCCGACGGCATGCTGATGGTCGGCACGCTGATCGTCAGCCGGCCGGGCGGTATGCCGCCGAAGCTCGTCGGGCAGGTGCAGTCGCTGGTGTTCCGGGTCGAGGAACGCCTCGCGGCGGGCGGGGTCGACCGGATCACCGTCGAGCCGGCGGACGTGCCGGCGGTGACCTTCCTGCACCAGCAGGCCCGGCTACGTGGACTGCTGCCGGTACGGACCCTGCGCACCTGCACCACCTGCCGGCTGGAGAAGGTCGCCAACCCCGAGATGGAACGCATGCAGGAGCGCACTCGACGGACCCGGGACCTGGCCAGCAGCATCGGCGGGCTGGTCACGCCCTACGTGCTCGCCGGCCGGCTGGTACAGCTCAACAACAAGGGTCCCAAGTTCGCCTGCCCCCGCTGCCAGGGGATGGACGCCGACGAGACGGTGGTGACCTACTGCCAGAAGTGCGGTGACCGCCGCGCCGAGACCGCACTGCGCACCTGCCCGAAGTGTCAGTTCGACTTCCGCAGCCTGATCGGCGGGGAGCAGGTCTGGCGGCCCCGGGTTGCCGTACCGGCGCTCCCGGGGCCGCAGCCCACCAGCCACCAGCCACCGGCCGCGCGGCCTGCCACCCCACCGATGGACGCGCCGGGTGTCCCGGCCGAGCCCGGCGTGGCCCGGCCCGTGGTCGGCGTCGCGGCTGCGCCCCCACCGGGCGGCGGCCCTCCACCCGTGGCCGGGGTCACCGTTGCACCCGCCGCCGGGGCGCACGGTCCGGGCCCGTCCGCCGCGCCGCCGTCCTCGGTACGCCCACCCGCCGGGCAGCCGCCACCGGGCTACCGGCCCGACCCGGAGGCGGAGCAGTGGCCCCGGCCGCCGGGTTTTCCGCCCTGAGCCGGACGTGACGCCTGGCGCCCGTCGGCGGCGGTCCGGGCCCGCGGTGTAGCACCGTGCGCCCCGGGCCAGGGGAGCACGGCGCGGCGGCGGCCGAAGCCGCCGGAACGTCGGCGGGCGGGTGATCTGCTGCGGCCAGGCCGCAGGGCGTCAGTTGCCCCTGCCGGTGCCGTCGAGCGGGACTCCCGGCGCAGCGGCGACATCGGGGCTGGCCGCGAGGCCGACGGCGATCCGGTCCGGGAGCGGATAGCCGCGCTCGGCGGGCAGGCGTGCTGCCGCTGCCTGCTCGTCACCCCGGCGCAGCAGGTCCCGGATCTGCTCGACGGCGGGGGTGACGTCCTCGACGGCGACGATCCAGTCGTCGACGTACCGGTGGACGGCCTCGCCGGACAGCCCGACCTGTAGCGACCGGTACGGCAACGCGGTCAGACGCAGCGACCGCTCCGGGTCCCACTGCACCCGGACCGGGCTGGTCTTCACCTGCTGCGCCCAGGTCGCCGCGTCGCCGTGCAGGTCACGGTCGTAGTGGCTCAGGCAGGCGTGTGCCAACGCCCACTCGAAACCCGCCCGGGTGATCTCGATGGACAGCACGCGTTCCTGCCCGGGCTTGGTGGCCCAGCCGCAGCGGTACATCATCCACAGGAACGACGGTTTGATCCACGTCATCCGGTCCCGTTTGAAGGGGGCCACGAAACGTCCGGCGGACACCGCCGGCAGCGCGATCTGCGGCGGGTACGCCTGGTACACGGTGATCGTCGTGGTCGAGTAGCGAGCACGGATCTGACGTACGGGTACGGACATCCGCCGATCCTCGACGATCAGGAACCGACAGGTCCACCGGATTCGCGCCTCCACCGAGCCGCATCATCCCCAGTGGACCGTGCCGTCGCGCCGATCGCCGCCACGAAGGAGAGTGTCTGTTGCTCGCACCTTGCGTACTGAAAACCCGGGTCGGCTGAGTCGTCGCTCGGCCAGACGTCACCCCCGGCCCCGACGCCATCTCCACCAGGGACGCCGACTTCTGACGCATCGACCGGACCGGAGACGACGACTCCACCGCCGACACGAAGCAGTCCACCTCCCACCCGGACGCCCTCCACGACGGCTCCGACACCGTCCAGGACCCCGTCGGTGCGCTTCGCGATCACGAGTGCGACGGTCGTGCCGAACTGCTCGGACGTCTCCGGCACGGGGGACGAGCCGGCAGCGGGACGAACCGCCGTGATCTTCGTGCGCGCGGCCGGTGTCCAGGGCTACTCCTACGAACAGCCGCTCCACTTCCCCACCCCGCACACCTGGCCGGCGAACCGCGTCGTGGTCGGCGACGACAGGTCACCGGGGCAGAGCTTCGAACTGCGCGTCCACGCCGTCAGCGACGCGTACGCGAAGACGCTCAAGCAGTCCGACGGCAGCCCCTACCTGGTCACGGTGGTGCCCGGCCAGCTGCTCACTTGGACCGCTGTGACACGCAACGACAAGCCCGGAAACTGCCGAAGGTGCCGGGTGCCACCTTCCCCCGGCACCCCTGCCGCGTCCGCCCTCAACGACCCTCACCCGGATGGCGGCTGCGGGTCAGGAGGTAGCCGGCGTAGGCGGCCAACGCCACGGCCGCCACCGTCGCCGTCGGACCGACCAGCGTGCGGGCGCTCTCGCGGGAACCCATCGCGGCCCCCGAGGAACGGTCGGCCAGCAGCGACCAGCGGGACCGCCACGACAGGGCCGACCCGACCGAGAGTGCCGACCCGATGGACAGGACCGATCCGGCGGAGCCGACGCTGCCGACGGAGGCGATCGAGCCGACGCTGCCGATGGACAGCACCGAGCCCCGCGACCCGATCGACAGCACCGAGTCGGTGGACCACAACGACAGCCGCGACGATCCGGTAGAGGTCATGGGAGCATTGTCCCGCACCCCGGTCGCACCCGAGGACCGTTCGGACCCGTCCCCGGTCGATACGCGGGGAGACCGCGTGCTGCTAGGCGTCCGGTCGCGGCACCCACCAGTCACCCAGTGACTGGTGCAGGACCAGCAGCACGGCACCGATCAGAACCGACGCGAGAGCGCCGACGCCGAAGCCGAGCACGCCCCGGTCCCGTGGGTACGTCGGGCTCCGCGTGGTCACCGCCGCCGTGGACCTCGACCACGGGTGGTCCCGGGCCATCCAGAACAGCAGTCCGAGGCCGTACGGGGCGAGGCAGATCAGCCAGAACCAGAACCACCGGGTGCCCCGGACCGGAGCCGGGCCGGCGGCGACGACGACGAGCGCGACGACTGCGACGAGGAGGCCGGTCCCGCTGACGACGGTCATCGGTGAGTGGACGCCACCGGCGCGGTGTTCGAGCCCGGCGACCCGCAGCTGCTGCGCGATACCGACGGCACCGGGTCCCGAGTAGGTCTCCTGCTCGACGGTCCCGGTGGTGCTCACCTGTCCGAACCGGTCGGTGTTCGTCCAGTGCACCCGCCCGTCGGGTGTTCTCCACGCGAACAGCGGCCCGGAGGTGCCGGAGGCCCACAGGGTGGCGGAGCCGAACCAGGGTGGCGAACGGTCCACCTGCCACCGGTCACCCCACTGGTACGCGACCACCCGGCCCGCGACCACGTCCACCCTGGCCCGGTCGTAGCCCTGCTGGCGCGGAGCGGTCCACCACGTCGTCGCCGCCCCGAGCAGCCACAGCAGGACCAGGGCGATCCGTAACGCTCCCCACCACCGGCCGGACGACACGCCGGGCACACCCTGACTCATGGGCGCAGTGTCCCAGCCCCGCGCCAGTTGCGGGAGTCGATGCGTGGTGCGGTCAGCGGGTGATGCCGAGGGTGGCGATCAGGTCCTCGTGGAGTTCGAACCAGACGTGGTGGCACGAGTCGACCTGCACGCCGGTGATCCACGCCAAATCGTCGCCGGCCCGGGTGAGCGCCCGGGTGACCCGGTCGTGGTAGCCGGCGAAGCGGGCCAGGCACGCAGTCAGGTGTCGTTCGAGGTCGCGGAGTTCGTCGGCGAGGCCGGCGAGGTGACGTAGCGTCCCGGTGGCCTCGCCCGGTGTCGCAGCTGCCAGGCGGTGAAGACCCGGGTCGCCCCGCCGTTGAGGGTCAGGAAGAGTTCGTGGGTGTCGGCGACGGTGCCGTGGGCGCGGACACGGTCGAGTTCGGCGCGCAGTTGCGCCTCGTTGCGCCGGCGTCCCGCCGTGGTGAGCGACCATCCGGCCTGCTCGGCGAAGGACGATCTGCCGACCCAGCCGTACGGGCAGCACCCGGTCCGTAACCCTGGGAAGCTCGAAGGGTGGCGGCGCAGTCCCACCGGTCGGAGCCGCTGACCTACGCCCCCCGTCGGCGCGGCGGCGGGGGGCGTCGACATCACGTCTGCGGCCCCCGACCGTCGCCTGCGCCGACCGGGACGTGAGCAGAGCGACCGGGACGTGACCGAAGGCTACCGAGACGTGACCGAAGGTGGCCGGGACGTGACCGGCGGCGGCCGGTGGAGGCGCGCACGAGCGGCCGGCCCGTCCGCGCTCGCCGTCAGGCCGGCTCGGGCACGCCGCCCGGCTCGCCGTCGTCGGGCATCGGCTCGACCGGTGCCTCCGGCAGCTCGCCGGGCGTATCGGGGAGGAGTTCGCCGGCGTCGTCCGGCACCGGCTCACCGGGGTCCAGGGGTGGGTAGACGTCGGGGTCGAGGTCTGGATTTGTCATCGGGCAATTATCCGCCATGGTCGCATCGGGCACCCACTTGCCTCGGCCCACCCTTCATGGTCGTCCCGGTCCGCCTTCGGCGGGGACGACGGCGGCGCGGGCGGACGACCGGTGACCGGAGGAGATCCCGGGCCAGCTCAGCCGATGCCGTCGACCGCGGCCCGGAGCGCGTTGATCGACGGGTCCCAGCTGAAGTTCAGCACGGGAAGGCCGGCGGCGGCGGCGTTGCTGTCGCCACCCAGGACCACCGCCCGCGGCTTACCGGTCCCCTGGGGGACTATGAGGTACCAGCTACCTTTCACGTTCGCGATGAACACCTCGTCTACCTCCTGGTCCGGCGGGTTCGGGTTGGCGACGTCTCCGACGTGGTTCTCGAAGTCCACCGTCGCGGAGAAGTTCGTCGGGCTTGCGGTGTTCAGCCAGAGACTCGTGTGCACGTGCGGTCCGACACCGTGGTCACTGCCGTTCGCCGAGGAGCCGGAGTACGCGATCGGCTGGTCTCGTGACACACGTTGACCGACGGAGACGGTGATCGTCGACAGGTGCAGGTGCCGGCTGTAGTTGCCGTCGTCGTGGGCCATTCCCACGACGCGCCCGGTGGCGGTGGCGGTGTCGGTCTTCACGAAGCGGATCGTGCCGTTCGCCGCGGCCATGACGGGAGTGCCGGTGCCGACCGCGTAGTCGGTGCCCGGCTCACCCGAGGGCGGCGTCCGGTTGCGGTGGTCCTGCCAGGAGCTGGAAATCCGGACGTTTCCGCACGGTCGCAGGTAGCCACCGGCAGCCCGGGCGGAGTCGGGCAGCAGCGCGAAGGCGGCCGACAACCCGGATGCCGCCAACGCGGCCGCCGTGATGAAGCCCCGCCTCGACAGCCCCCGCAGATAGGCGACGCCATCGAGATCCTCGGGCCGCGGAGCGCCGGCCCCGGCGTTCCGCGGAGGGTCAGGGTGCGGCTCACCACTGAGGATCATCAATGTAACCTAAGGTCATCTCCGTTGCGGGGCAAGGGATTCACCCCGATCGTTTGGGAGCGTCGATGACCTTCCGGCGAGCACACCCGGCGTCTTCGGGCCTGCGTGACGGCACTCAACCGGGACGGGTCGCCGTGATACCTCCGTCGACGGCGATCTCCGCGCCGTGGACGTAGCCGGCCTGCTCCGAGAGCAGCCACGCCACCGCGTCGGCGGTCTCGTCGGGGGTCCCGGGTCGTCCGGCGGGGGTGCCGGCGGTCATCCGGGCGATCACGTCGCCGTCGCCGGCGTTGATCGGGGTACGCGTCGCCCCGGGGGAGACGGTGTTGACCCGTACCCCGTGGGGACCGAACTCCGCGGCCCAACTGCGGGCGAGTTGGATCTCCGCGGCCTTGGTCGCCGAGTACAGCCCGACGAAGGGGTGCCCGACGTGGGCCATCCACGAGCCGATGACCACGATCGCGCCGTGACCGCGTGCCGCCATCGCCGGAGCCAGGGTGGCGGTCAGGACGTGCGGGGCGCGGACGTTGACCGCGAGCGTGGCCTCCAGGTCGGTGTCGGTGAGGCGTACGGTGTCGACGGCCGGGCACAGCGCGGCGTTGTGGACCAGCGCGTCCAGGTGCCCACCGGCGGCCTCGCTGGCGGCGCGGGCGAAGTCCCGCAGCACTGCGGGCGGGCCGGTCAGGTCGGAGGCGACGAACACGGCGTGTCCGCCGGTGCCCTCGATGTCGGCGACGACGGCGGCACCGCGGGTCCGATCGCGGCCGGTGACGACGACGCGCCATCCCCGCGCCGCCAGTATCCGGGCGGTGGCGGCACCGATGCCGCTGGTGGAGCCGGTGATCAGGACGGTGCCGATCCGCCCGGCAGGAGTCTCGGGGTGGGTCATGGTCACCATCCCAGGGCAGGCACGCGGCCCGCACCAGGGCGCGTGCTGCCCGGTCACCGCATGACCAGGCTCGCGCCGAGGTCCGCTCCTACACTGGGTGGGTGCCTGCCGACCGCACTGCCCTGGGGGCGTTCCTACGGTCTCGGCGGGACCGCCTGACCCCCGCCCAGGCCGGCATCGAGGCATTCCCCGGCCCACGGCGGGTGCCGGGTCTACGCAAGGAGGAACTCGCCGTGCTCGCCGGGCTGAGCCCGGACCACTACAGCCGCCTGGAACAGGGACGCCAGCACGTCGTCACCGACGAGGTGGTGCAGGCGTTGTCGCGGGCGCTGCAGCTCGACGAGATCGAACGTGCCCACCTGCGGGATCTGGCCGCGCCGACCTCGCGGCGGCGGTGGGTGGGGCCGGAGGTCGCGCAGCGACCCGACCCGGGGATGCTGCGCCTGATGGGAGCGCTGAGCCACGTCCCGGTGCTGCTGCTGGGACGCCGTACGCAGGTGCTGGCGCGCAACGGGCTGTTGAGCGCGGTGCTGGGGTCAGCCGCCGAACCGGGGTCGTCGTTCGCGCGGTGGCTGTTCCTGGACCCCGACGCGCGGGTGCGGATCGTCAACTGGGCCGACTTCGCCGCCGCCGCGGTCGGAGCGCTGCGCTACGAGGTGGGACGCCACCCCGACGACCGGCGACTCGTCGAGCTGGTGCAGGAGCTGCGGGACGGCGATCCCGACGTGGCGCAGTGGTGGGACGACCAGCGGGTCACCTTCCGTACCTCGCTGACCAAGCAACTGGTCCACCCGACGGCCGGACCGCTCAGCTTCGGCATCGAATCCGTCGTCGGGCCGCACGATCCCGAGCAACGTCTGGTCGTCTACACCGTCGAACCCGACTCACCCACGGCGCGGGTGCTGCCCCTGCTGGCCAGCTGGACAACCGAGCCGCAGGCGGCACCCGGTGCGGGCCGATCCACCACCTGAACGAGCCGCCCGGCTGATCAGCACAGGCGCGGTGAACGCGGCGATGCGGCGAGAACGACGTCGGGGCCCGCCCCGCCCGGTCATCGGGCGAGCTGCCCCAGCACCGTGGGGTCGGTGATCGTGTCGTCGGCGGCGAGCATGATCGCCTTCGACAGGATCATCGACAACATCGGGTCGTCCTCGAACGGCAGGTGCAGCCGGCCGGTGCCCCCGCGCGCGGGGACGATGCACAGGTATGCGTCGTGGGGCTCCATCAGGATGTTGCCGGAGCCGAGGTGGATCCGGTAGCCGCGCAGGTTCCCGCGTACGTGCAGGTAGCGGTCCGTGAGGGTGACCCGGTCGGCGATGGTCAGGCGGGGGAGCAGCCGGGCCAGGGCGTCGCGGCGAATCTCCGCCGACGGGGTCAGTGCCCCGACCACGGTCCGGTGCCAGTAGTCCCGGAACCGGTCCTCGCCCCGGTCGGCCCACTGCGGGTCGGTGGCGATGGAGGTGACGCCGACGAACAGGTCCACGTCCCGCATCGCCTCGGTGAACACCAGCGGCGGCACCTCCGCGACCGACACAGGTCGCCAGGTCGCGCCGTCGGAGCGGGCGAAACGCACCTGATCGGTGGCACAGTGGTCGACGTCGTCGTGGTGGGGATCGCCGGTGCCGACCAGGTGGTGGTGGAAGGACGCCCGCCACGCACCGCCGCCGAAGAGCTTCGTGGCTTCGCTGTCGTACCCGCCGTCCCAGGTGCCCAGGTAGCCGGCCTGCCAGCCGCGGGCGCGCATGAGCGCGTTCGCCTGGCGGTAGCGCAGGATGTGCGCGGCGAACCGGTTGGAGTAGGAACCGGTCCGCTCCTCGGCCGGCGTGAGCAGGTAGACCTCGCGGAACGCCTGCTTGAACGGCTGCGTCAGGCCCGTGACGAGCACCCGGTCACGCCAGGCGAGGGCCTGGTCCATCCCGGCGCGGACAGGGTGCCACAACCGGACCCGGCCCCCGCGTGCCGGCCGCCCGTCGAGACCGACGATCACCCACCCGTCGGCGTCCTCGCGGGGCAGGCCCGCCGACCAGTCGTACCCGTCGGTGCTGGTCTCCCAGAGCAGCCGCCGCCCGTACGCCCCGGTGACCGGGTGGTCCAGGAAGCGGGACACCCAGTCCGGGTACGCCCAGGTGCGCTCCTCGGACAGCAGCGCCTCCACCCGTTGACGCTCGGCGGTCAGCGTCGCGTTGCCGGCCTTCACCGAGTCGCGTAGCTGTTTCAGCTCGTCGGCGTGCGTCTCCTTGAGCACCGCGGGAACGCCCTTGAGTCCGACGTCGCCGCGGGCGAAGGTCAGGCGGGCCTGCTCACCCTCGATCCGCACCGTCGCCTCGTACGGGCCGACCGGGGTCCGCCGGGTCCCGGCCGGGTCGAGCCCGTGGTCGTCGACGGCGAGTTCCAGCACCTCGCTCAGGGACCACCCCCGCAGAGCGCCGAGGCGGGTCAGCGCGGTGTGCACCCGAGCGCGTACCGCCTTGTTCTTCACGGTCACCGCGAGCCGTGCCAGGGTCCGCAGCGGCGTCTCACCGTCGCGCCCGGCGAGCAGTTGCACGGCCGCGATCGCGGTGCGCTGGGCATGCGGGAAACCCGCCGCCTGGCGGGGTGCTGCCGAGGCGGCAGCGGTGACCCGGGCCAGCAGGTCCGTCGCCGCCGCGTCCGACTCCCGCGACAACGCCCACACCAGGCCCCGCAGGAGGCGGTCCGAGTCGTCGTGCACCGGGTGCCGGTGGGCGGCGAACACCTCCAGGATCGTACGGACCGCCCTCCTCCCGTCGGGGGCGGTCGTGAGCTGCTGGTCCAGGCCGCGCAGCCAGGTCGCCGACGCCGCCGGCCTGCCGAGCGAGGCACAGTGCGCCAGCAACCCGGGCACGCCCGGCGCGGCGAGGACGTCCCCCAGGTCGGCGCGGACGAGCGGACCGAACTCGTCCCCGTGGTGCAGCAACCAGGACGGCACCCGGCGACCCGTGGCACGGTCGAGCGCCTCCCCGATCAGCATGACGACCCGACGTCGGGGGCCGGCCGTCGGGAAGTTGCTGGCGGCGAGCTCGTCGAACAGGCCCGAGAGCACCGGCGCGAGATCGGCCAGGTCGGCGGGAGCCAGGTGCGCGGCGATCGCCGCCGGCAACTCCAGGCGGACGCCGAGGTCGTAGTCGAGGCCCTGTCCGACAACCTCCAGACACCACAGAAGATCCGCCCGGGTCCAGTCGTGCTCACCGTCGGCGAGACTCCGTACGACGTCGTTCAGCACCGACGGCATCGAACTGGCCACCACCTCCCGGTGCACGGCCAGCGCCGCACAGCGGCGAAGCTCGGACGGCCACGACCCGGTGACGGCCCACTGCGGGGTGCGGGTCACCGACGACGTCCAGTGGTGGGTGCTCGCCAGCCGGAGCAGCGGCCGAACCTGGGCATCGGCTTCGGCGACCCCGGTCTCCACCCGCCGGCGATCCGCCGCGCCCAGCGGGGGAAGCAGCAGTGCCCAGTCAGCCACCTCAGCCACCCACCAGGGCGACGAGCCGCACGAAGGCCACGTCGGGCTCCGCGAGCAGGTCGATCTCCTCGTCCAGGTCCTCGACCTGGCGGTCACCCACCAGCAGCACGAAGCCGTTGCGGGCGAAGGCGGCACAGGCCGCGTCCGCCTGGCGCTCCCAGTCCAGCCGCCTACCCTGACCGACCCGGTAGCCGTTCCACGTCGCCTCCGCGTCGGTCGGCCGCACCAGACCCCGGAAGAGGTCCGTCCGGTCGGCGTTGAACCGCGCCACCTCCTCGCGGACGCGCAACCGGACCAGCTCCCGCGCGGAGATCCGCTCCGGCAGGCCGGCCAGCGGCCACTGATCGATCGCCCTGCCCGTCGCCGTCTCGTCCCGAACCGTCACCGTGGCCATTGCGCCGTGCTCCTTGCCTTGGGTGAGCGGCATCATGGCACGACGGTCCGACGGGACCGTCCGGTCAGCCCGCCGGGCAGCGCTGTCGCCGCGCGCAGCAGCGTGCCGGCAGCCGGGTACCGCCGGCGTACGCCGGGGCCGATCTCGACGCGTGACACGACCAGCGCCACCACCGACACTCACCCTGCTCGGCGCGAGGGCGGCACGTTCGGGGCGGTCACGCAGGCCGGCGGTAGGTGGAACCAGCGCAGCGCCTCCACGCCGGCCGGCAGGCCGGTGGGTCCCTCGTCGACGTGGTCCCCACGCCCGGCCAGGATCTCGTGTGCCTCGTGCAGGTGACCGGCCAGGGCGTCCTCACCGGCCCACCGCCGCGGCGGGACCGGCTGGTCGTCGCCGGTGAACAGGCCGCCCAGCTCGGCTAGGCGCAGCGACTGCCCCGGGCCCCGGTGGTGGTGCCACAGACCGCTGCAGGCATCGAAGTGGTAGTCGGGCAGCAGGCGGTGCCCCAGGCGGGCGACCAGGTCGACCGCGTCGATCAGATGGTCGGCGACCAGGTCGGAGACGAAGTAGCCGAAGCTGATCCGGGTCCACCCGGGCTTGATCCCCTCCCAGCCCAGGGCGATCTGCTCCCGGAACGCCCGGGAGCGCTCCTCGTCGATGCCCAGCAGGCGGTGCCCGTAGGGGCCCGCGCAGGAGCACCCCCCACGGGCCTGGATGCCGAACAGGTCGTTGAGCAGCGCGACGACGAAGTTGTGGTGCAGATGGCGGCTGCCGTGGCGGATCTGCACCGACACGATGGGCAGCCGCCGCGCCCGGGGATTGCCCAGGACCACGATCCCCGGATTGGCCGACCAGCGGCCCAGCGCCCGCGACCACAGCCGCTCCTCGCGGGCCTGGATGACGTCGGCGCCGACGGACTGCTTGAGAGCGAACACCAGGCCCGCCCGGATCGACTCGACGATCGCCGGAGTGCCGCCCTCCTCGCGGGCCACCGGATCGTCGAGGTACCGGTGCCCGGCGGGGTCGACGAACGCCACGGTGCCCCCGCCGGGGACCACCGGGACCCGGTTGCGCATCAGATCCCGCCGCACCACCAGGACACCGGGGGTCTGCGGGCCGCCGACGAACTTGTGCGGCGACAGGAAGACCGCGTCCTTGCCGTCCGCCGCGCCCGGCGTCGACTCACCCATCCGGATCGGCACGTACGGGCCGGCGGCGGCGTAGTCCCAGCACGACAGTGCCCCGTGGGCGTGCAGCAGGGCCGCGATCGCGTCGGCGTCGGACAGGATGCCGGTGACGTTGGAGGCGGCGGAGAAGCTGCCGACCCGCAGCGGTCGGTCCGCGTACCGGACCAGCCGTTCGGCCAGTTCGACGCGGTCGATGTGCCCGTCGGCGTCCGCGCCGATGACCACCACGTCGGCGTACGTCTCCCGCCACGGCAGCTCGTTGGAGTGGTGCTCGTAGGGGCCCACGAAGACCACCGGGCGCTGCGCCACGGGGATGCCGTCCAGCAGCTTGTGCCGGTGCGCCGGGCCGGCGGGCAGCCGCAGTTCGAGGAGCCCGACCAGCTTGTCGACCGCCGCCGTGGCCCCGGAACCGCAGAAGAGCACCGCATGCTCGTCGGTGCCGCCGACGGCGTCGAGGATGGTCCGTCGGGCGTCCTCGCGCAACCGACCCGTCGCCCGACCGGTCGCGGAACTCTCGGTGTGGGTGTTGGCGTAGCGGGGCAACACCCGGTCGCGGATGGTGTCCTCCACGAAGTCCAACGCCCGGCCGGAGGCGGTGTAGTCGGCGTAGGTGATCCGGCGTGGCCCGTAGGGCCCGTCGAGCAGCTCACCCTCGCCGATGACCCCGTCGCGGATCCGCGCCAGCAACCGGTCCACCCTGGACGTGTCCACCGTACCCATGTCGCGCTGCCTCCCCACGGCGATGGCGACGGGGCGGGTCGACGGCGCGTCGGCGGGCGTCGGTGTCCCGACCGCTGTCCACAGTGTGCCCGACCGGCCGCCCCCGCCGCTCGCCGCCCGGGATGCCGACCCGCACGCCCCGGGGCCACGCCGGGCGGCGACCGGGAGCCGGCCGGTCGGGCAACCGGCGTCCGTGCCCGCGCCGGGAACCTGGCGCCCGCGCCCGTACGGGTGCGACGATTTCGACCGGCCCTGCCGACGACCCGAGGAGAACGCGATGGCCACCGGTGCCGAGCTGGACGACTGCCGGCGGGTCGCCGAGGAGGCGGCTCGCCTCGGTGGCCGGGAGCTGCTGCGGCGCTTCGGCGACCACGGCCGCGTCGACTACAAGACCGCCTCCACCGACCTGGTCAGCGAGGCGGACCGGGCCAGCGAGGCGCGCATCGTCGAGCTGCTGCGCACCCGCCGGCCCCGCGACGGCATCCTCGCCGAGGAGGGCAGCGACCACCTCGGCGACTCCGGGCTGCGCTGGGTGCTCGACCCCCTCGACGGCACCGTCAACTACGTCGCCGGAATGCCGTTCTGGTGCGTCAGCGTCGCCTGCGAACAGCAGACACCGGACGGCTGGCAGCCCGTCGTCGGGGTGGTCCACGACCCGGTGCACGACGAGACGTTCCGTGGTGTCCGGGGCCGGGGCGCGTTCCTCGACGACACGCCGCTGACCCGGCCCGCCGGGATCACGCTCGGCGAGGTCGTCCTCGCCGCCGGGTACGCCTACGACGTCGCCCACCGCCGGGTGCAGGCGGCCGTGGTCACCGACCTGGCCGGTGACGTGCGCGGGGTGCGGATGCTGGGCTCGACGGCCCTGGCGCTGGCCTGGATCGCGGCGGGCCGCTGCGACGCCTACGTCGAGGACCGCACGTTCCGCTGGGACTGGGCCGCCGGTCTGGTGATCGCCGTCGAAGCCGGTGTCGCCGTCGAGGTGAGCGGCAGTCGGGTGCTCGCCGCCCCACCGGAGCTGATCGACGGCTTGCGTCCCCGAGTCGCCACGCTGGGCTGACACCGCGTCCGCCGGGCGGCTCGGCCTCAGCCGGCACCGAGGCAGACGAACGCCGCCGCCGTGGCCCCGGCGGTGCCGTCGCCGGGCACGGCGAAGGCCTGCTGGGCGTCGGCGAGCGCCTGCGCCGGGCGGACCCCGCCCCGCATCCGTCGGTGCAGGTCCAGCATCAGCGCGGTGGTGGGTTCGGCCGGCACCGGCAGCACGGTGGCGATCAGGCACCGTGCACCCAGGGCGAGCAGCACGGCGGTGAAGCCCATCACCTCGTCGCCGGGCCGCACCCCGGTCAGCCCCGAGTCGCAGGCGGAGAGCACCACGCAGCCGGGCGGCCGGGCGACCCGTTCCCACTCGTAGGCGAACAGCGGTCCACCGGCCAGCTCCAACGTGGAGAACTGCGGGTTGTCGGCGCGGAAGGTGCCGTGGGCGGCGATGTGGACCAGGCCGGCCCCGTCCAGGGCCGTGGTCAACGCGTCGGCGGTGGCGTCCGCACCGGTGAGCAGGGTGGCGTCGGACAGGACCTGCCCGAGTCGGCGTACCTCGGCCAGGCCGGCCGGCAGGCGCGGCCCGCAGGCCAGCACCGAGGGCCCGGCCGGCGGACACCGGCCGTCCGCCCGCAGCCAGGCGGTGGCCGACGGGGCGACGGTCACCGCGCGCCCGGCGCAGGTCGGCAGGCCCGACCACGGCACCGCGTGCAGGGCCCCGACCGGCACGATCACCAGGGGGCGGTCGCCGAGGTGCCGGCGCAGCGGCTCGAAGAGCTGCCGGTCCAGCGTGGCGGCGGCATGGCGGGCCCCGGCCTGCGCGGTGGGCGTGTCGCCGGTGGTGACCAGCCGGCGCAGGGCGAACCGGTGCCACCGGGTCAGGTGCACCGCCTCGGCCAGCGGGCCGAGGTCGTGCAGGCTGGCCCGGCCGTCGCGGACCAGCACCGCCCGCAGCCGCTCGCCGTGGGCGACCAGCTCGACCAGCACGCGGGAACCGAGCCGCCCGGCGAGCACCCCCACGCCGGGCGGGGTCACCACGCCACTCCCGCCGGGCACCCGGCGGGCCAGGTCCTGGATGCGCTGTTCCAACCGGGCCTGCCGGCTGCGTAGGGCATGGGCGGGCCGGCCGGCCAGCACCTCGTCCTCCAGCAGGCTGCTGACGAGCCGGAGCTCGGTGAGCGCCGCGAACAGGTCCGGGTCGTCGGGAGGCAACGCCGGGCGCATCCGCAGCGTGTTGGCCCGCCAGCGTTCGGCCCAGGCCAGCGTCCGGGCCGGGGAGCCGGCGCGGACTGCGATGTCGAGGCCCTCGGCGGCCAGCTCCTGCCCGTACGTGCCGCTGTGGGCCCGCAACTCCGTGGCCCCGAGCGACGTGCGGTGCCGGTCGAGGACGGCCAGCCCCCGGCGCAGTGCCCGGGCCGCACCGGCATCGTCTCCGGTGAGCCGCCGCGACCGGGCCAGGGCGTACCACCCCTGGGCGCGGCGGGGGGCGGTGCCGCGCCGGCGGGCCAGGGCGGCCACGTCGAGCAGGGCGACGGCCCGGTCGACGCGACCCGCTGCGGCGGCCAGCAGACCGGCTTCGATGCGGGTGGTCAGCGCCGGACCCGACCACCCGGTGGCGTCGAGCTGGCCGGCGGTGCGCACCATCGCGGCGAGCAGGGCCGGCGTGCGGGTGCCCCGGCGGAACTCGGCGCGCAACTCGACGTGCCGGGCGAAAACGGCCCAGGTGCGTCGGCCCTGCCGCCGGAACCGGACCCGGGCCTGGGCGGCGGCGGCGGTCGCGGTGTCCAGGTCGTCGGCGAGCAGCGCGGCCCGGGCCTGGGCGAGCAGCGCCTCGGCGAGGTCCGAGGCCATCCCTCTGCGGTGCAGCTCGCGGACCGCGGCGGCGGCGACCTCGACCGCCTCGTCGAGCAGCGGCACCGACAGCAGCAGCTCGAACCGGTCCAGCAGCAGCGCCGGCCGGGGCACGGCGAGCCGCCGGTACTCCTCGTCGACGTCGGCGAAGCAGCGCAGGGCCATGGCGATCTCGCCGCGTTGCCCGGCGGCGATGCCGCTGTTCCAGCGGGCGTCGGCCGCCGCGAGGTCGAGGCCGAGCCGGCGGAAGGCCGCCGCCGCCCGGGAGAGGTCGTCGTCGGTGCCGCCGGGGGAGCCCCGGTGGGCGTTGAGCAGACCACGGTTGTTGCGGGCACGGGCCTCCAGCAGCGGGTCGCCCTCACGCTGGGCGATGTCGATGGCGATGCCGTAGTCGCGCACCGCCTCGGCGTAGCGTCCGCGGTAGTGCAGCACCACCCCCCGCTGCATCCGGGCCCGACCGGCGTCGGCACCGGTGAGCTGGGGCAGCGCGGCGGTCACCGCCCGCAACGCCGCAGCGGTACGGCCGGCGTTGGCCAGCACGTACCCGAGGCTCATCCGGGCCAACGCCTGGGTACGGGGGGTGCCGGCGGCCCGTACCGCCCGCCGGAGGTGGCGCAGTGCGCCGGTCAGGTCGTTCAACTCGCGCAGGGCCAGACCGATGGCCCGCTCGGCGGTGGAGCGTTCGTCGTCGTCGGCGGTCTGGCCGGCGAGCACCCGGTGGGCGATCGTGATCGCCTCGGGTGGGTATCGCTGGACGGCGTCGAGTGCCGCCTGGGCCGCCGTGGCACCGGAACCGGTGCTGTCGGACATGCCCTAGAGAGTCCACGACGGACAGCCGCGAGTCAACGTCGAGAATCCGTCGCGGGAATTTCGTCAATGGGTGTCCTGCTTGGTTTCACAATTGACAACCGGCGATGGTCCGGAATAATTGGCGGTCGGGGAATTCGCCGCGTCCACCATCGGTGGGCGCGCTTCTCTCACGAGCATGGAGGATCCGTGCCGCCGTCCGACCACCCCACCGTGCCGGGTCCGGCCGGCCGGCTGTCCCGACGGCGGGTCCTGGCGCTGTCCGCGCTGGCCGTGGCGGCACCGCTCGGCGTCGTGCCGCGCCCTGCCCCGGCGGTCGCTGGCGACGCGGACGCCAACGCCTACCAGAAGGCGTTCGAAGCGGCGCTGGCCGCCGACCAGAATGTGCGTCGGTACACCGTGCCGGGGCGGGAGATCCTCTACCGGCCCCGGCAACTGCTCGCCGCCGCCGCCGACGCCAAACGGGTCACCACCTGGTTGCGTGCCCACGACTATCCGGTGACCGTCGGCGCCGGCTTCGCCGGTGTCACCCGGCTGCTGTTCGACCGGGAGACCGACATCCCCGGCGTCGTGGGGAAACTACGCGACCCCCAGCAGTGGCCCGGTCAACCGGTGCCGGCGGTGCAGCCGCACCACGTGCTGCTCGGCCTGGGCAACATCATGGGCAACCCGGGCACGCCGCCCCGCCCGGCGGCGGCGCTGCCGCCGCCCGACCCGACCCGGCTCGGTGAGGGGGCTGGCGTCACCGTCGGGATCTGCGACACCGGGATCTGGCAGCAGGCCGGCGCGTGTCACCCGCAGTGGCTCGGCGGCACGTACCTGCCGCAGCCCGACGACGAGGACCCGCTCTACGTCCACACCGACGTGCTCGCCCCGCAGGGCGGGCACGGCACCTTCGTCGCGGGGGTGGTCCGGCAGGCCGCGCCGGGGATACGCGTCGACCCGGAGCAGGCCCTGGACCCGACCGGGGTGGGGGACGAGGCGAGCGTGGTGGCCGCCCTGAGCCGGCTCGCGCCGCAGGTGTCCGTGTTCAACCTCTCCCTGGGTGGCTACACCCTGGACGACCAGCCGTCGCTGCCACTGGCCAACGCGTTGGCCGCGCTGCCGACGACGAGCGCCGTGGTCGCGGCGGCCGGCAACGCGGGCACCAGTCGTCCGCTCTGGCCCGCCGCCCTGGACCGGGTGCTGGCGGTCGCGGCGGTCGCCCAGACGTCCGGCGGTCTGGTGCCGGCGGTCGACAGCTGCTTCGGCCCCTGGGTGGACGCCTGCGCCCTCGGCGAGCGCCACAGCACCTACGTCGAGGGGCAACTGTCGCTACCCGGGCGGCCGGTACGCCAGTTCCACGGGTTCGCCGTCTGGGCCGGCACCTCGTTCGCCACCGCACACGTCTCCGGGCGGCTCGCCGCCCTGATGACGGCCGGGGGCCTCAGCGCGGACCAGGCGCGGACGACCCTGCTCGCCGCCCCCCGGTGGCACCCCGACTACGGGGTGCTCGTCGGATGAGCCGTGCGACGCCCCGGGCGGTGGCCCGGTGACCGGTGCCAGCACGACCAGCCTGTTGTCCGCCGCCGCCGGTGGGGACGAGTCGGCCTGGGCCGAACTGGTCCGCCGGTACACCCCGGTCGTCTACTCGGTCATCCGGGCGTACGACCTCAGCCGGGCCGACGCGGCGGATGTCAACCAGACCGTCTGGCTCCGCCTGGTGGAGCAGCTCGGCCGGGTACGCGAACCCGAGGCGTTACCGGGCTGGCTGGCCACCACGGCCCGGCGCGAGTGCTACCGGTTGTCCCGCCTCAGCCGTCGGGCCCAGCCCGTCGACCCGTACGACCAGTCGTTGCAGACCTATCACGGGCTCTCCCGGGAGCTGGCGGCGATGGCGCCCGCCCCGGACGACGAGCTGCTGCGCGCGGAGCGGCGGCAGGCGTTGCGCGAGGGTTTCGTGCAGCTCCCGCCGCGCTGCCAGGCGCTGTTGGCACTGCTGACGACCGACCCGCCGATGAGCTACCGGGAGGTCGCCGAGCGGCTCGGCATTCCGATCGGCAGTATCGGACCCACCCAGGCCCGCTGTCTGCGTAGGCTGCGGAGATGTCCGGCGATCGTCGAGTTTCTCGGAGCGTCCGCCATCGGCACGAACGGGGGTGAGCCGGATGGAGCCGTGGCCGCCGGTCGATGACGACGCGCTGACGACGGAGCTGGGCGCGGCGCTGTGGGACACGGGGCCGGTCTCGGAGGCCTACCTGAGCGCGGCGTTGGCCGCGTTCACCTGGCGTACCGCCGACGCGGAGCTGGCCGTCGCCGAGCTGACCTTCGACTCGGCGGTCGACGCCGAACTGGTGGGCATGACCCGGTCTGCCGCGTCCGCGCGGACGCTCTCCTTCCGCAGCGGGTCGGTGCTGGTGGAGATCGAGGTGAGTGACGCCGGGATCGTCGGGCAGCTCTCCCCGTCCGGTGGCGGACGGGTGAGCGCCCGCACGGCCGCCGGCACCTACGACGAGGCGTCGGTGGACGCGATGGGCTTCTTCTCGTTGGGCGCCCCACCGCCGGGTCCGGTCCAGTTGTGCGCGCGTACCGTCGGGTATGCCCTGTCCACCGCCTGGGTCTGTCTGCGCTGACCGGCGCTCTGCTCCCGGGAGGGCGGCGCGGGCGGTGCCGCGCGTCCGGTGTCCGACCCCGACCGACGACGGTGGGGCGTGGGCCGGACGGCCCACGCCCCACCGTCGCAGGTGGCGACGACCCGGGTTATCCCCGCTGCCCGTCCGCCAGCAGGTACTGCACCCCGCCGAGGTCGGCGCGGGCGGTGCCGTCGGCGTCCGGCCCGAACTGGGTCACGTTGAGCGCGGTCTCCTTGGCCAGGGCGGTCTCGGCCGAGAAGGCCAACGAGAACTCGAGGCGCTCACCGGGCTTCAACACCAGCCCGCTGATGCTGGCCTTCGTCGGTTCGACGATCTCCAATTCGGTCTTGCCGACCTGGCGGATGCCCGTGCCGACCTTTCCGGTGGACTGCCAGCGCTCGAACAGGGTCGGGCCGAGGTCGACGAAGACCCGGGCGCCCCGGGCCTGCTCCGCCGGCTGGGTGAAGACCAGGTCGTTCTTGGTCTCCGCGGTGGTCACGTTGCCGATGGCGAACGGCCGCACGACCCGCGGTCCGCCAGCGACGAGCCGGACCGAGTCGACGTTGCGCCAGACGATGTTGTTGTTGTGCTGGGTGTTGACGCTCGTGCTCGGACCCTCGAAGGTCATCGGGTCGGTGGGTGACACCCAGCGCGCCAACAGGCAGAAGTGACCCGGTCCGGGCACCCCGGTCCACGGGATCGTGACCGTGGTGACGCCGGGGTAGACGGGCACGCTGACCGCGCCGATCTGGGTCCAGTGCGTCGGCCAGGTGGCGCCGCCGCCCGGGGTCGTCCGGTAGACCCGCAGCACCCCGTTGTCGATGCCCGAGCCGTACGGTCCGTTGTTGCGCACCTTCAGGAAGAGATAGTTGGTGACCCCGACGATCGGGTTCTGGCTGACGGCACACTCGACGGCGGTCGGGCAGACCTTGATGTCGGGGCTGGCCCACAACGGGCCGTACGAGTGCGGCTGGACGCCGGTGTCGGCGGCGACGTCCTTCATGTAGACGTCGGTGCGGGCCGCCGCGGCGGCCTTGCCCTGCGGTGCCTCGCCGGGTGCCGCGGCGGCTGCGGTGACCGCCAGCAGCCCGGCCAGCGCCGCACCCGTGAGTACGGCCAGCGTGGAGCGGCGGACGCGCTTTCCTACCTTGCCCATGACAGGTTTTCTCCCATCGGCGGGGGACGTCGATCACGACGTGTTTCGATGTCGTGTCGGCGCGATGACGTAGTTGAGGAGTTGGCCATGCGCCGGGAAATACCGTCCCGGGTGCCTGCCGTCAGATGGCGCGAGGACCGGCAAAAACGACAGTCATCGATGCATGCGGGGGTCGACCGCCCGTCTCGATGGCCGCGATCGATCCCGTGGTCCGCCCCCCGGGGGTGTCCGGCCCGTCGGCGGCGGGGCCGGCGCGATGCCTTTGACAATCGACTGTGGTGAATTAATGTTGGGGCTCGCGAACGTGCGCCGGGCGGTCATCGGGGCGGCTCGCGCCCCGTGTCCCGCCGCCCCGCCGTGCGCCGACCCCCGGGAGGGAACCGCCGCCATGAGACTGAGGAGCAGTCATCTCGGTGCCGCTGCGGCGACCCTGACGCTGGCCGCCGCCCTGGACGGCGTCAGCGTCCCGACCACCGTGCCCGCCAGCATGAGCCCACGACCCGGCACGGCGGTGCCGGGTAGCCCACCACTCGGTACGGCGGTGCCGGGCAGCCCGCCGCCCAGCGGGGCGGCGTGCACCGTCCGGTACTCGGTCTACACCTGGGACACCTTCCTGACGAGCAGCATCACCATCACCAACACCGGTGCCAGCGCGATCACCTCCTGGAGGCTGACGTTCCCGCTGCCGGCCGGGCAACGCATCACCACCGACTGGAACGCGGTGTACTCGCCGTCCGGCGGCACCGTCACGGCCCGTGGACTCGACGACCACGTCATCCTCGGGCCGGGGGCCTCGATCGCCATCGGGTTCGTGGCCGAGCACACCGGTGACACCGGCAGCCCGTCCTCGTTCACCCTCAACGGGACGCCCTGTTCGCTCACCTGAGGCGGAGTCCCGCCGGCCGGGCCGGGTCCCCGCCGTGGCGGTCGGCTGCGTACCGGAGAGCGTCGGTTGACGGCGGCCCGCCGCCACCACCAGCGTCACGCGGTGCCGCTGGAGGACCCCGAGACGGGCTCCGGCCCAGGACGGTGACGTCCTGGGCCGGGAGTACCGCGTCGCCGATCAGGCGATCTTGACGTCGCTGCACCACATGTAGGTCTGGTCAGCGTGCGACGCCTTCCAGATGAAGAACAGGACGTGGCTTCCGCTGCGCGAGGACGGAATCGAGACGTTGAACGAGATGTTCTGTGCCGGCGCGTACCGCCCGGTCGTGGTGATCAGGTCCAGGTTGCCCCACCCGACCCGCTGGGTGGCCGGGTTGAACCCCTGCTTGGTGACGTAGACCCGGAAGAAGTCCGCACCGTGGCTGGCCTGGTCGTACATCTGGACGGTGAGGTTGCGGCCGACGGTGGTCGCCTTCCACGCCCCGGGCGTGTTCAGCGAGTTGTTCCGGGACAGGGCGTTGCTGCACAGCTGCCCGTCCGGGGTGCTGGGCTGGTACTGGCCGGCCAGGCCGTCGCGCAACGCGCTCATCCAGTTCCACATGGTGTCCGGGTTGGCCTGGAACGCCTGCCAACACATCGGGTCCTGCTGCTGCATGGCCGGGTTGGTGTGCTGGCTGCCCCAGGTCTTCCAGCACTGATACGCCCGGGTCGCCGGGTTGATGATCGTCCCGTGGGCCTGGGCGGGGCTGGTCAGGGGCAGGGTGCCGACCACCATGGCGAACATCAGGACGAGCGCCTGGAGGGACCGGCGGACGGTTGACCGGGGGCGTCCGCCGGATCGGTCGGACTGGTGTGAACGCACTGTTCATCCTCCATTCGTCGGTACGGGACATCGAGTGGTGAATGCTCCCGAATCCACTGTTGCACCCATGCAGCCAAATATCAATGTTGATCGATATTTAGTCGGATTGGATCGAGCTGTCGGATGTGGAGCGAGCTGTCCGAGATCGCCGCATCGCCGGCGGGCGGCCGGGCCGTGGACCCGAGGTCACCGCAGATCCGGGTCCGGGCGGCCGGACGGCGTGGTGTCGGGCCGACCACCGGGGGCGGCAACCGGGCGTCGGCCACCCGGCACGGTGACCCCGGGTCGGCCGCCGGGCGGTCACCACGTGGCGGGGCGTGCCGGCCTGCCGGCCGGACGGGTCACAGCTTCGCTGCCGCGTCGTACCTCCGGCGCAGGTCGGCCATCTCCGAGGCACCCAGCGCCTCCTGCTGCGCGATCGTCGCGTACACGGGCGGGAACATCTCCCGGAGCCGGTCGACGAACCTGACCTCCGCAGTCGCCTCGACGACCTGGATTCCCGGCGGATCGGTGGACATGTCCATGATCAGTGGGCCGGCGAGCTTGACCGCCACGTCCCAGGGGCGCTTCTGCTCGGCGATGCCGCACAGATGGAAGCCGTAGATCTTCTGGACGTCGGTGAACGTGGTGGCCCCGGCCGGTTCGAAGCCGTAGACGCGGACCCCACAGATCACCGGCGGCTTCTCCGTGGTGGCGCCCTGCTGGGCGTCGTGCCCGGCATGCTGGTGCTGCCCCGGATCCGCCTTTTCGAGCGTGGTACGCATCCGGGCCACGATCTGCGCCTGCAGATCCGCCGGCTCCGCCCCCGTGCTGCTCCGGTTGGCCAACACGACAGTGCCGACCGACACCACCAGCAGGATCACCGCCACCCACACCAGGCGGTGCCGGTACCACGCGGAACTCTCTGGGGAACTCATCGCTTCTCACCTCGTCGCCGGTTGTGGTGCTCTGGCAGGCCCGTCAGGCGACCCCGGGCAGGCGTCGAGCGTGTCGACCGTCGGGGCGCGTGGCGGCGGATACGTGTGGCGGGCGGGAGTGCCCACCCGGCGGGGTGCCCGTCAGCACGGCGATGGCCCGTCGAGGCGGTGTGCGAGCGTCCGTCGAGGCGGCGCGCTGTCGATGCCGTGCTGCTCCCGTGCTGGCCGTTCTCAGTGCGGTTGCCCCCGCGCTGCGGCGATATGAGCTATTCCAACACGTCTGGATGCACTCTGGCAACATTGACGGATCTCAGTGGGCTTTCGACCCGCTCGGGTACTTGCGGCACGGCCGGTCGGCGGGGGTCAGTGGACCGAGGGCGGCCAGCGGTGGGTGCGCCACTCGTACCAGGTCGGGAATCCCGCCGGGGGGTCGTCGATGGGCTCGCCGCCGTCGAGCTCGCCCGGCGTGGGGACGTCGAAGCGGGCGGCCCACTCGACGAGTTCCCCGTCGGACATGGGCCACGTCGTGTGCGGTTCCTCGGCCTGGCGTTGGTCACGTCGTTTCCGCTGCTCGGACGGGCTGAGAGCGAAGTAGTGCAGTTCCACCGTCGCGCCGACGTCAAGCGCCGCGCGGCGCAGGGCGGAACGCTCGTTGCGGTCCCACAGGCCGTAGTCGAGCACGACGTTGGTGCCGAGTTCGAGGGCGCGCAGCGCGATCTGGATGAGCCTTCCCTCGATCACGGCTCCCGCCAGGGGCGGATTCCCGGGCCCGTAGAGAGCCTTCACCCACTCGTCCTTGGTCAGCCGAAGTGCTCTCCGTTCGATCTCGATGCGCCGGGCAGCCGTGGTCTTCCCGGCGCAGGGCAGGCCCACGGTCAGGAACAGTGTCGGTTTCTCCATCAACATCCTCCGGCCGGACGCCCCCATCATCGCGCACCGCCACCCGGGCCGCTCCCCGTTGCCCGGTGTTCCCCGCCGTGCTGACGTACGGCGACGGGTGGACGGGCGGTGTCACATGGTGCGGGCGGGCCTCGCCATGGTCAGCCGAGGTACTCGTCTTCGAGGGTGGGGATCACCGGGGACAGCAGGCGGTCGGCGTGTTCGGTGACCGTTGCGCGCACCAGCCGGAAGACCCGGAAGGCCAGTTCGTGCCCGGGGTCCTCGTCGTCGTGCACGTACAGCAGCCCGTAGGACCCGGGGGCGAGCTGACCGATCCTGGTGAACAGGTCGAGGATGTCGGCACCCGACGTGCCCCGGTGGTTGGGGAACCCGCCGAGATGGACGTGGTACGCGCCGTTGACCGGGCGTAGGTCGATCAGCCCGTGGCCGGTGAGACCGTCGAGCAGGTGCTGGATCTCGTCGAGGCGCAGGGGTGGGTCGTCGTCGACCGCCTCGGCTGTCGAGCGGAGGGTGATCCACCCGTGGTACTCGAACATGGCGGCAGTGTAGGTGCACCTCCTCAGGTCGCGGTGCCGTCGCCTGGCGTGCCGGTGCGGCGTAGCTCGCGTAGTACGCCGTGGCGGCGCAGGGCCCAGGTGAGGCGTGGGACGCTCGGGTGCCGGATGAACAGCACGGCGACGCGGCGGGCCAGGCCGACCCG
Source organism: Micromonospora sp. NPDC049257 (assembly GCF_040678915.1). Taxonomy (NCBI): domain Bacteria; kingdom Bacillati; phylum Actinomycetota; class Actinomycetes; order Micromonosporales; family Micromonosporaceae; genus Micromonospora; species Micromonospora sp. NPDC049257. The sequence goes on along the minus strand of NZ_JBFAQU010000015.1, from coordinate 41,527 downwards.
GTCGGCGTCCATCTGGTTCTCGACCGCCTGCCAGACCAGCTCGCGCACCCTGGCGTCGTCCAGCACCGCCCGTACCTCACGCCGCACCCTGGGGTCCTCGGCCGCCGAGGTGATGGCGGCAGCCTGACCCGGTCGGTCGGCACGCGGTCGGACCACCGCCGCGAGGAGCGGTCGGCGTACCTCGTCGCGTTCCAGCAGCAGCAACACCGCTTCCCGGATCTCGGTCGTGTCCAGACTGGACCGCAGCAGCCGCAGCAGGCTGCGTTCCACCTCGCGGTCATGGTCCGCAACGGAGAGCGTGGCCAGCAGCAGCGCCACCTCCTCGAGGTCGACGACGTGGCGTACCCCGTCGCGGAACTCCGGCAGGCCCCAGGCGGCCTGCAGCGCCGTCACGAGATCGCGGTTCACGACCAACCGCTACCCGCAACCGGCGACCGGTGAAACCCCGGACCGATCGGGTCCACCCCGTCGGGCCGCGGGCCGGCCAGGTGGCGGTGTGAGGGCGGCCGCCGAGCAGGTGGTGCAGGTGGGTGGCTGGACTGCGGGGCGGCTCCGGACCCCCATCGGCGCAGGAAGCCCTCGAACCGTGGCGTTGCCGCCTCCGTGCAGGGGACGTTCCCGGTGAACCGCACCACCGTATCCGGCAGACCGGGTTGCAGGCGTGCCAGGAGCCGTCGTGCGTCGAGGACGTCCTGGGCGTGCCGGATCCGGGGTGGGCGGTGGGCGTCAGCGTCGTCGCGACGGGCTCAGGCGGCTGCCTGCCGGGGGCAGAGCATCGGGTGCAGCAGCCGGGACAGCTCGGCGACGTCGGCGACGGGTCGCGCGAAGCTCACCCTCGCCCGTCGGGCCGCGCCGGGCTGGCCGTACGCGACCAGCAGGCCGTACCGGTCGATCCGGACCACCCGTGGCGACTCGGCACCGGTGAGCTTCAACTGCCGGCGCAGGTGGGCCGCGACCTGCTCGGCGTGGTGGTCGGCGAGGTCGGCCAGCAACCCCGCCTCGGCCGCGTGCAACGGGTCGGGCTCGGCCTGTGCGTACGCCTGCGGGTCGATCGGGCGCGTTGCGCCGGCGCGTTCCCAGCGGGCCTCGGTCACCTCGAACCGGTGCAGCTGGAACCTGCTGCCCACGTCGAGCAGGTCGCCGGTGGGCCGGGTGGCGGCGAAGTCCATCGCGGCCTGCCGGGCCGCGTCGCCGTCGAGGCGCTCGGCCCAGCCGGAGACCCAGGCCCGGCCGAGCGAGGGGGCACCGGCGGTGGGCGGCAGGTCGAGCACGTCGAGGACGGCGGCGACGGCGGTGTCCCCGGCGGGCGGCGTGAGCGCCGTGGCGAGGTCGCCGGGTGCCGGCACCAGCAGCAGCACCCGGCCGGCCGGGTCGGTGGCGTGCCGGACCTGGTGCGGGCCGGTGCTGCCGGCCAGCTGGGCGAGGGCCGGCAGCCCGCCCGCGACGAGGGTACGCACGATCTCCGCCGGGCTGGGTCGCATGATCCCTGACTCCTCAATGTAGGTTAGCCTTACCTAAGTTGCAGGCTAGACCATTCGATCGGAGACGTCGAACGTGAACCACCCCCGCCCCAAGGCCCGGCTCTCCCGCGCGCTCGGCATCCCGCTCACCCGCAAGTGCGTGCGGTACTTCGAGCGACGTCCCTACCCGCCGGGTGTGCACGGTCGCAACCGGCGCAAGACCTCCGACTACCAGGTCCGGCTGCTGGAGAAGCAGCGGCTGCGCCACCAGTACAACGTCAGCGAGGCCCAACTGCGCCGGACGTTCGACGAGGCCGCCCGGGGCGCCGGGAAGACCGGTGAGTCGCTGGTCGCCCTCCTGGAACGGCGACTCGACGCGGTGGTGCTCCGGGCCGGGCTGGCCCGCAGCATCTACCAGGCACGCCAGCTCGTCGGACACGGCCACTTCACCGTCGACGGGCACAAGGTCGACCGGCCCTCGTACCGGCTGCGGCCCGGCCAGGTGGTCGCGGTACGCGAGCGCAGCCGCGCCCTGCCACCGTTCCAGCTCGCCGCCACCGGCGCGCACGCCGACGACCGACCCCGCCCGTACCTGTCGGTGGAGCTGACCGGGCTGCGCGCCACGCTGCTGCGCGAGCCCGCCCGGCACGAGGTGCCGGTGGTCTGCGACGAGCAGCTCGTGGTGGAGTTCTACTCCCGCTGAGCGGTCAGCGGCGGCCCGTCCCTCCGCACCTGCCGCCGCTGCGGCACCGGCGGGTCGCCGCTGCCCACCACGGGCCCCGCAGCGGCGTCGGTGCGGGTCGGCCCGGGACCGTCGGCGGCCCGGGCGGTCCACGCCGCCCACAGCCGGGCGTAGCTTGCCCCCGCACCGACCAGATCGGCGTGCGGACCACTCTCGACGATCTCGCCATGGTCCATGACGATGATGTGGTCCGCGGCCACGGCCTGGGTGAGGCGGTGGGCGACGACCAGGGCGGTGCGTCCCGCCAACGCCGCGGCGGCGGCCTGTTCGAGGTCGCGCGCACCCGCGCTGCCCGCCTCGGCGGTCGCCTCGTCCAGCACCACCACCGCGGGGTCGAGCAGCACCACCCGGGCCAGCGCCAACTGCTGCGCCTGCGCCGCAGTCAGCGGGTGGCCGCCCTCACCGACCACCGTGCCCAGGCCCTCGGGGAGCGCGAGCACCCAGGTCAGGGCACCGACGCGGGCCAGGGCCGCGGTGAGTTCCTCCGGTGTGGCGTGCGGGCGGGCCAACCGCAGGTCCTCGTCGAGGGGCCCGGCGAACACGTGGGTCTCCTGACTGACCAGGGCGACCGTCCGGGCGGGCAGCTCGGTGACGGGTACGCCGCCCAGGGTGGCCGTTCCGTGCCCGGGGCGCAGGGCCCCGGCGGCGATCGACGCGACCGTGGTCTTCCCGGCGCCGGTGGACCCGACCAGCGCGACGACCTGGCCCGACCCGACCCGCAGGGAGACGTCGCGCAGCACCGGCGTGGCCCCGTCGTAGCTGAAGCCGACGCCGGTCAGGACGAGGTCGTGCGCCGTCGGCGCGGTGCCGCCGCCACGGCCTTCGGGGTCCGTGCCGAGCACACCGACGAGACGGGCCAGGCTCGCCCCCGCATCCTGGGCCTTGTCGAAGGTGACCATCAGGTGCAGCACCGGGCCGAACAGGCGGTGCAGCAGCAGCGCGGCCGCGGAGACCTCGCCGAGAGTGACGGCGTCCCGGCGGACGAGCAGGAATCCCACCGCCAGCACCGCGCCGAGCCCGGCCAGCTCCGCCCCGTGGATGCGGCCCACGAAACGGGTGTAGAGGGCGAACACGCTCGTCGAGATGTCCCGCGCGCGGGCCGAGACCGCCGTGATACCGGCGAGGTGCCGGTCCTCCAGCCGGTAGGCGTGCACCGTACGGATGCCCTGCACACTCTCGACGAACTGCTGCGACCGCTGCGCGATGGCGACCCGCTCCGCCGCGTAGGCCGGCGCGGCCCGGGGGAGGTACCACCGCAGGCCGAGCACATGGAGCGGGACGGCGACCGCGCCGGCCAGCCCCAGCCGCCAGTCGATGCCGATCATCGTGCCGAGGCTGATCGCCGCCAGCAGCAGGGCCGAGATCAGGGTGGGCAGAACCTCGGTGACGGCCCGGTCGATGGCGCTGACGTCCGCACCGACCCGCGAGACCAGGTCGCCCCGGCCCGCCCGGTCGAGCACCGCCGCCGGCAGGCGCAGCGCGGCGTCCAGGGCGCGTTCACGCAGGTCGGCGAGGATCCCCGCACCCAACCGGCGGATCAGGTGGGCGCTGACGCCGGTGGCCACCCCGCCGACGACCGCCGCGGCCACGATGACCACGGCGACCGGCACGAGCGCGTCGGTGCCGCCACCGGCCCGGACCCGGTCGACCAGCAGGCCCAGGGCGTATGCGGGGACGATCGCCGTGGCGGCGGCGAGCAGCCCGACGACCAGGGTGCCGCCGGTGCCGCCCGGGCGGGCCCGTAGTTGCGCACCGAGCCACGCCCTGCTCTCGTGCGGGCCGGCCACGGGCAGGATCGGGTGGGTCACCGCAGCACCGTCCGGCGGTAGCTGTCGTCGTGGCTGACGAGTTCGGCGTGCGTACCCTCGGCGGCGACGGCGCCGTCCCCGATGAACACCACCCGGTCGGTGGCGGCCAGCAGCGTCGGGCTGGTGGTGATGACGACGGTGCCGTAGCCGGCATCCGAACCGTGCCGCAGGGCGCGGATGCCGTCGGCGACGGCCCGTTCGGTGACCGCGTCGACGGCGGTGGTCGGGTCGTGCAGGACCAGCAGCGGCGGCGCGGCGAGCAACGCGCGGGCGAGCGCGACACGTTGACGCTGGCCGCCGGAGAGGTTCGCGCCGCGTTCGGTGACCGGCATGCGTAGGCCCTCCGGGTGCAGGTGTGCCACCTCGGCGGCGGCAGCGGCGCGCAGGGCCTCGTCGAGCCGTCCGCCGTCGTGCCGTCCGTCGTCGTGCCGCCCTCCGTCGTCGCGCAGGGCGATGTTCGAGGCGAGGGTGCCGGTGAACAGGTCGGTGCGGTGCGGTTCGCTGTGCAGCACCTGCCGCGCCCGGCCCCGGTCCACGGCCTCGAGCCGTTCGCCGCCGAGCAGGACGTCACCCGTGTGACCGTCGGGCACCGCCAGCAGCCGCGCCAGCGCCTCGGCGTCCGCCGGTCGGCGAGCCACCACACCGACGAACTCCCCGCCGCGCACGTGCAGGCGCAGCCCGGCGAGCGGGCCGTACGTCACGTCGGTCAGGCGCAGCTCGTGGCCGCTGCTGCGGGGCACGGCGGCACCCGGCGGCAGGACCACGTCGGCCCCGACGACGGCGGCGACCCGCTCCGCCGCCGCGCGGGCGGCAGCGGTCCAACTGGGTACGACCGCGAGCACGCCGAACGGTTCGACGAGGAACTGCGCGGAGCCGATCACCGTGATGAACTGGCCGACCGTGATGCGGCCGGTGAGCGCGAACCAGCCCGCCATGAGCGCGATGCCTCCGGACAGCAGGGCGCTCAGCATCGTGGACGCGCCCAGGTAGGCGTTCTGGGTCCGGGAGGCGCGCAGCGTGGCCGCCAGGGCGTGGCGGCTCACCCGGTGGTACCGCTCGACCGCGGCGTCCTGCGCGCCGATGCCGCGCAACGCCCGCAGCCCGGTCACCAGGTCGGTGGCGAGCGCGGTGGCCCGGCCGGCCTGATCCTGTTGCTCCTTGACACGTCGGGCGATCAGCGGCGCGGTGCGGTTGAGGACCGCCAGCACGACCGGGATGGCGACCAGCACGGTCAGTCCGAGCGGTGGCGAGATCAGCAGCAGCGCGACCGCGCTGACCGTGACCGCCACCAGGGCGCTGGTGATCCGGGGGATGTGGTCGAGCAGGTAGGAGGTGTACTCGGCGTCGGTGGTGGTGACCGCGAGCAGGTCGCCGGTGTGCCGTTCGGCCCGGAGCACGCGTGGGTGCAGGATCCGCGCCGCCAGCTCGACCCGCAGTTGGTGACCCTCCTCGGCGATGGCCCGTTGCAGGCGTCGCGCGCCGAAGCGGTAGGTCACCGCCAGCACCAGGTAGACCGCCGCCAGGACGGCGATCCAGACGAGCAGTGCGGTCAGGTCGCCGGTGGCGACGCCCCGGTCGACGATGACGCCGATGAGGATCGGCACCAGGGCCGCGCAGAGCTGGTAGACGCCGGCCAGTGCCGTTCCGCTCCAGAGGCGTCGCCCGTTGCGGGCGACCGCCCTACGCAGGATGACGGTGCCAGCACTGATCTTGCTCACTGCCTCATACCCCCTGGTCAACGGCTCAGGAACGTGGAGTACTTTACCGATCAAGTATTAGGTAAGCCTGTCCTTACTATGTGAGTTGGAGTACTCCGTATGCGCCCCTCCCGGTTGCTCACCGGAATCGTCGCGGTCGCCACCACGCTCGCCCTCGCCGCCTGCGGCGGGTCGTCCGACTCCGACGGGAAGCCCGCCGCGTCCGGGCCCGCGACGGCGACCTTCCCGCTCACCGTCACCCACGCGCTGGGCACCACCACGATCGACAAGAAGCCGGAGCGGGTCGCCACCGTCAACTGGGCCAACCACGAGGTCCCCCTCGCCCTGGGCGTCGTCCCGGTCGGCTACGCCAAGGCCAACTTCGGCGACGAGGACGGCGACGGGCTGCTGCCCTGGGACGCCGCACGACTCAAGGAACTCGGCGCGTCGACCCCGGTGCTGTTCGACGAGACCGACGGCATCGACTTCGAGGCGGTGGCGAACACCAGGCCGGACGTCATCCTGGCCGCGTACTCCGGCCTGACCAAGCAGGACTACGACACCCTGACGAAGATCGCGCCGGTCGTCGCGTACCCGCAGGCGCCCTGGGCCACCTCGTGGCGCGACAGCATCAAGCTGGAGAGCAAGGCCCTCGGCCTGGCCACCGAGGGTGACGCGCTGATCGCGAAGATCGAGAAGCAGATGAAGGACGAGGCCGCCCGCTACCCGAAACTGGCCGGCCGGTCGGCGATGTTCCTGACCCACCTCGACCCGACCGACCTCAGCAAGATCAGCTTCTACACCACGAACGACACCCGGGCCCAGTTCTTCACCGACCTCGGCATGACGCACCCGCAGAGCATCGCGAAGGCCTCCGCCGCGACCAAGGAGTTCAGCCTCACCCAGAGCGCCGAGCAGGTACAGAACCTCAGCGACGTCGACATCATCGTGACCTACGGCGACGCCGACGGCACCACCCTGGCCACCCTCCAGAAGGACCCGCTGCTGTCCAAGATCCCCGCGATCAAGCGCGGCTCCTTCGTCACGCTGCCCGGCAGCACCCCCGTCGCCACCGCCGCCAACCCGACACCCCTGGGCGTCTCGTTCGTCCTCAAGGACTACGTCGATCTGCTCGGCAAAGCCGCCGACAAGCTCTGATGACCGGTGCAGCCACCTCCGGGCCGGACGTCGCCCTGCTGCGACGTCCGGCCCGGACCCGCCTGACCTGGCTCCTGGTCGTCCTCGCCGCGCTGACCCTGGCCCTGATCGCGTCGGTCGCCTTCGGTTCCCGGATCGTCGGCTGGGCCGACATCACCGCCGCACTCGGCGGCACCCACGACACCCTCGACCAGGCGGCCGTGGTCAAACGCCTGCCCCGGACGGTGCTCGCGGCCCTGGTCGGCGCGGCACTGGCCCTGTCCGGGGCCGTGATGCAGGGCGTCACCCGCAACCCGCTCGCCGACCCGGGGATCCTCGGGGTGAACATGGGCGCGATGCTGGCCATCGCCGTCGCCATGACCACCGTCGGCCTGTACACCGCCACCATGTACATCTGGGTCGCCATCGCCGGAGCGGCGGTGTCCGCGCTGTTCGTCTACGCGGTCGGCTCACTCGGTCGCGGCGGCGCCACCCCCCTCAAGATCGCCCTGGCCGGGGCGGCCACCTCCGCCGCCCTCGCCTCGCTGGTGGTCGCGGTCGTGCTGCCGCGTGGCGACATCGCCGAGAACTTCCAGTCCTGGCAGGTCGGCGGCGTCGGCGGGGCCAGCTGGGACAGCATCGGCCAGGTCCTGCCGTTCCTGCTCGCCGGGCTGGCCAGCTGCCTGCTGTGCGCCCGGGCACTCAACTCCCTCGCGCTCGGCGACGAACTCGCCGCCGGCCTCGGCGAACGCGTCGCCCTGGTCCGCGGGATCGCCGCCGCCGGCGCGGTGGTGCTCTGCGGCGCGGCCACCGCGGTCGCCGGACCGATCGCCTTCGTCGGCCTCATCGTCCCGCACCTGTGCCGGCTGCTCGTCGGACTCGACCACCGTTGGCTGCTGCCGTTCGCGACCCTGGTCGGCGCGGTGCTGCTGACCGTCGCGGACGTCGCCGGACGGGTGGTGAACCGCCCCGACGAGATCGAGGCCGGGATCATCACCGCCCTGATCGGCGCCCCCTTCTTCATCTACATCGTCCGCCGGCAGAAGGTACGCGAACTGTGAGCACCACGACCCTGAGGGCCGTCACCCGCGGCCGGGTCCGGCGCAGCCGACGACGCCGTGCCGTGCTGACCGCACTCTCGGCGGCGGTGGCCGCGCTGGTCGTCGTCTCGCTGATGGTCGGGCAGACGTTCTACCCGCCCGGCGACGTGCTGCGGGTGATCCTCGGCGAGACCGTGCCCGGCGCGTCGTTCACCGTCGGTGAACTCCGGCTGCCCCGCACCGTCCTGGCCCTGGCGACCGGGCTCTGCTTCGGCATGGGCGGCGTCACCTTCCAGACCATGTTGCGCAACCCGCTGGCCAGCCCCGACATCATCGGCATCAGCTCGGCGGCGAGCGCCGCGGCGGCATTCGGCATCATCGTGCTCGGCCTCGGCGAGACCGGCGTCTCGATCTTCGCCATCGTCGCCGCGCTCGGCGTCGCCGTGCTCATCTACCTGCTGTCGTTCACCGACGGGGTGGCCGGCACCCGGCTGGTGCTGATCGGCATCGGCATCGCCGCCATGCTCAACAGCGCCACCTCGTACGTCCTCAACCAGGCCGGCCAGTGGGACCTGCAGGCGGCGACCCGCTGGCTCAACGGCAGCCTCAACGGCTCCACCTGGGACGAGACCGTTCCGGTGCTGGCCGCGCTGGCCCTGTTCGGCCCGGTGCTGCTGAGCCAGGCCCGGAACCTGACCATGCTGCAACTCGGCGACGACACCGCCGCAGCGCTCGGCACCCGGCTGGAACGTACCCGGCTGGTCTCGATCGTCGCGGCCGTCGGCCTGATCGCGTTCGCCACCTCGGCCACCGGGCCGATCGCGTTCGTGGCCTTCCTGGCCGGGCCGATCGCCGCCCGGCTGGTCGGCGTCGGCGGCTCACCGCTGGTGCCGTCCGCCCTCGTCGGCGCGTTGCTGGTGCTGGTCGCCGACTTCCTCGGCCAGTTCGCCTTCGACATCCGCTTCCCGGTGGGGGTGATCACCGGGGTGCTCGGTGCCCCGTACCTCATCTACCTGCTCGTCCGCACGAACCGCGCCGGAGGCTCGCTGTGACCACCGACCACGCCCTGACGACGGAGAAACTGACCGTCGGCTACGGCGACCGCGTCGTCATCGAATCGCTCGACCTGCTCGTCCCGCCCGGCCGGATCACCGCGATCGTCGGCGCCAACGCCTGCGGGAAGTCGACGCTGCTGCGGTCGATGTCGCGACTGCTCGCCCCGCGCGCCGGTCACGTCATGCTCGACGGCCGGCAGGTGCACCGGACGCCGGCCAAGGAGCTGGCCCGCACCCTCGGCCTGCTGCCCCAGTCACCGATCGCCCCGGAGGGCATCACCGTGGCCGACCTGGTCGGTCGGGGCCGCAACCCGCACCAGCGACTGCTGTCGCGCTGGAGCGGGGACGACGACCGTGCGGTGGCCGCCGCCCTCGACGCCACCCACACCGCCGACCTGGCCGACCGGTCGGTCGACGAACTCTCCGGCGGGCAGCGGCAACGGGTGTGGATCGCGATGGCGCTGGCCCAACAGACCGAACTGCTGCTGCTCGACGAGCCGACCACCTTCCTCGACGTCAGCCACCAGGTCGAGGTGCTCGACCTGCTCACCGACCTCAACGCCACCCGCGGCACCACGATCGTGATGGTGCTGCACGACCTGAACATGGCCGCCCGCTACGCCGGCCACCTCATCGCGCTGGCCGACGGTGGCCTGTACGCGGCGGGGCCGCCGACCGAGGTGCTGACCGAGGAGTGCGTCCGGGCCGTCTTCGGCCTGGACAGTCGGGTCATCGTCGATCCGGTCTCCGGCCGGCCGTTGATGCTGCCGATCGGTCGCCATCACGTCTCGGCCGCTCGCACCTAGCCCCACGACGAGCCTTGCCGGGTCGGCCGGTACGGGTTGCGGAGGTCCCCTGTCCCACCCTCGCCGTCGTGGATCTGCACCCGGTGGTTCGGCCCGAGTGCGCTGCGGGTGGCCCGCCGCTACCGGCTGGACCTGCACCTGGAGGTCGGCGGACGGCCCGATTCGCGCGGGTACGCCACCACGGTGACCCGCGACCTCGACCGGGCGCTGCGCGACCGGGGCCTGGGCCACGCCGAGCAGAGTGGCAGCAGCATGCGCCGGGACGCCTCCGGTGGCTACGTCACCCACGCCGTCAGCGTGGACATCGCGGTCTTCGACGATCTCGCCGCCGGCACCGACCTCATCCGGCACACGCTGCTGCGCCACGATCCGGCACCGGAGACCGTGCTGCGTCACCAGGGGGGCACCGACGCAGTGGTGGCGCTGCGGTGACCCCGGCGGGTCGGCAAACGGCCGACCCGCCGCCGGCCGGACGGCACTATGCTGCGACCAGTCCCCGTCGAGCAGGGAGATGACGTGTCGCGTCGTACCGGTAGGCCCTCGTATCTGCTGGCCGCGTCGCCTTCACCACGCCGCCGGCCGTCCCGGCTCGCCGTCGTCGCCGCGATCGGGCTGGTCGTCGCACTGGTCGGTGGCGGCATCGGATACACGGTCGGTCGACCGGACGCCACCGAGTCGGCCATCGCCGACCTGCGCCGGGCCGAGGCGAAGCGGGACGCCCAGCAGATCACCGAGCTGACGGCCACCGCCCGACGCCTCCGCGACGAGATCACCCCCGTGCTCGACGCCCTGCGGGCCGGGCCGACCGCCGACCAGCAGCAGGCACGCCAGTGGCAGCAGACCGTGCTGCGGGCGGCGGAGCCGTTCGCCGACCCACCGTCGGGCAGCACGGCGACCAACGTGGCACGCGGTGGTCTGCGTGGTGCCGTGGAGCAGACGTCCCTGGCCGTCGAGTCGTACCTCCTCGCGGTCACCGGGCCACCCGCGCAGCGGGCGGCGCTGACGGCACTGGCGAAACGGCAGGCGGAGCAGGCCGCCGCCGCCTGGTCCGTCGCCGCTACCCAACTCGATCAGGTCAACGTCGACGCCGGCCACGGCCACCAGCACGTCTACCTGGACGGCGACCAGCACGACGGCGCGCAGGAGGGCACCGGCGGGTGACCGGGGCCGGGCCGGGCCAGCCACCCGGTTCGGTCCGGCGTACCCGCGCCACCCGGGTCGTGCCCGTGCGGCGTCGACCGGCCGGCGGGGCTGCGGTGCGCGACGGGGAATGCCATGGTGGACCCGCCGCACCCCCGACCCGGACGGAGCGCACCGATGCCCGCGACGGAACTGCTCGCCGAACGGTTGGTGCGGGCCGGGATCGGGGACGTCGTCACGGTCGAGCCGGTGAGCGGTGGCCTCGCCGCGCTCGCCGGGATCGCCCACCGCAGGGACGCGCCACCGGTCTTCGTCAAGACCTTCGCCGATCCACCCGACGGCGACGCGTTCGTCGCGGAGGCCGACGGGCTGACGGCCCTGCGGGAACTGGGCGGCCTGGCGACCCCCGACGTGCTCGTGGCGAACCACGAACTGCTGGTGCTGTCGCTGTTGTCGCCGAGGCCGCAGGACGGGGCCTTCTGGGAGCGGTTCGCTCACGCGCTCGCCCACCTGCACACCAGCACCGTCCACCCCCGCTTCGGCTGGCACCGCGACAACTGGTTGGGGCGTCGCCGGCAGGTCAACACCTGGGCCGACGACGGCTTCGCCTTCTTCGCCGAACGCCGTCTGCTGCGCTGGCTCTCCGAGCCCCGGGTCGAGGCGGCGCTCGGTGCCGCCGACCGGGCCGCGATGCAACGGCTGTGCGCCCGGCTGCCCGAGCTGCTGCCGGACCGGCCGGCGTGCCTGACGCACGGCGACCTCTGGTCGCAGAACGTGCTGTCCACCGGGGACGGACAGGCGGCGTTGATCGACCCGGCGGTGTCGTACCTGTGGGCTGAGGTGGACCTGGCCCACCTGTGGACCACGGCTGCGCCACCGCAGTCGCGTCGGTTCTTCGCCGTCTATGCCGAGCTGACCGGCCTCGACGCCGACTGGCGGGACCGCATGCCGATCATCCAACTGCGGCAACACCTGGCGGTGCTGGCCCAGTTCGACGACGACTGGGGTGCCGCCGAGACGATCCGCGCCACGCTCGCCCCGTTCCGGTCGCGGGCCTGACCGGCCGCGATCGTCGAGCACCGGGAACGTCCCGGGAGCCGGCGGCCGACCCGGGCGGCCGGGCGCCGTCACGATCCCGACGGCACCGCGGGCGGCTGCCGATCCGGCCAGAACGGCCATTCCTCGAACGACCGGCACCGCCCGTCGTCGGCGAAGCGCATCACCCACAGGTCGCGGTACTCCTGCCTGACCGGGTCGCCGTAGTGCACCTCGTGGCGGGACACGGCGGTGTCGCCGTCGACCGCGACGATCGCGCTGGTCATCCGGAACACCTCGTCGGGGCCCTTGCGCTGCGCCTCCCACATCCGGGCGATGGCCGGCAGACCCACCACGGGGGTCAGGTAGGGCCCCTGCTGGTAGCTCGCGTCCTCGGTGAAGAGCGCGCCGAGGGTGTCCGTACCCGGCGTCCGCCAGGCCCGCTCGTAGGCGACGAGCCAGTCGTCGACATGCTTCCTGTCCATGCGCCCCACCCTGCCATCCGGCAGACGATGGAGTGCCGCACACCGCCCACACCGCGGGCAGCGGACCGGCGGCGCTGCCGCCGCGATCGCGCCGGGAGCGGCCGGGAAGGCCGACAGGCGGGAGTGCGGTACGTCACCCTGACAAACTGTACCGGCTGGTCGGTACAGTTCCGGCATGATCACGCCCTCGACCCCGGTCGCCGCAGCGGCGCTGTCGACCCGCCGACGGTGGGCGGCGCTGGCCGTGCTGGCCGCGGCGGTGCTGCTGCTCGCCGTCGACGGGACGGTGCTCTCCCTGGCGGTGCCGGCGCTGACCGCGAGCCTGGCACCGACCGCGGAACAGGTCCTCTGGATCGGTGACATCTACTCGCTGACCCTGGCGGGGCTGCTGGTGCTGATGGGCAACCTGGCCGACCGGTTCGGACGCAAACGGGTCCTGCTGATCGGTTCGGTGGCCTTCGGTGCGGCATCGCTGCTGGCCGCGTTCGCCCCCAGCGCGCCCGCGCTGATCGGGGCGCGTCTGCTGCTCGGTGTGGCCGGCGCGACGCTGATGCCGTCCACCCTGTCGCTGATCCGCAACATCTTCCCCGACAGCGGCGAACGGACCCGGGCCATCGCCATCTGGTCCACCGCCTTCGGGGCCGGGTCGGCGATCGGGCCGCTGGTGGGCGGGTTCCTGCTGGAACACTTCTGGTGGGGCTCGGTGTTCCTCATCAACGTGCCCGTGATGGTCCTGGTGGTGGTCTCCGGTCTGCTGCTGCTCCCGGAGTCCCGGGACCCGCGACCGGGCCGCTTCGACGTGCTCTCCGCCGTGCTGTCCATGACGGCGGTCGTGCCCCTGGTGTACGCCGTCAAGCACGTGGTCGGGGCCGGCCTCGACGGCGTGACCGTGGCCTGCCTGCTGGCCGGGCTGGTCGCCGGCGTGCTGTTCGTCAGGCGGCAGCGGCGGTTGGAACAGCCCATGCTCGACGTCGAACTGTTCGGCAACCCGGCGTTCGTCGGGGCGGTCGTCGCCAACGTCATCGCCATCTTCGCACTGGTCGGCATGCTCTTCTTCTTCTCGCAGTACCTCCAGTTCGCCCGGGGGTTCAGCCCGTTGCAGGCGGGTCTGGCCGAGTTGCCCGCCACCCTGGCCTCGATCGTCGTCGTCGTGATCATCGCGTTGGTCGTGGCCCGGTTCGGCCGGGGCCGGGCCATCGCGCTCGGCCTGGGCCTCGCCGCCGCGGGGCTGGGCGCGGTGGCGGCGGCCGCGCACGCGCCGTACCTCTGGCTCGGGTTGGCGCTGGTGCCGATCGGCCTCGGCATCGGACTGGCGATGACGCTGACCGGCGACGCCATCCTCTCGGCCGCGCCACCACGCAAGGCCGGTTCCGTCTCGGCGATCACCGAGACCGCCAACGAACTCGGTGTGGTGCTGGGCATCGCGGTGCTGGGCTCCCTGCTGTCGCTGGTCTACCGCCACGCGGTGAGCGTGCCGGCCGGACTGCCGGCCGGGGACGCGGCCCGGGTCCGTGACTCGCTGGGCTCGGCGCTGCAGGTGCTCCCGCCGCAGTCCACCGCCGGTGCGCGGGACGCCTTCATCACCGGAGTGCAGGTCAGCTCGTCGGTCGCGGCGGTGCTGACCCTCGGCGCGGCCGTGCTGGCGTGGGCGCTGATCCCGTCGCCGCGCCCGCCCCGGCCGTAGGTACGGTGTCGCCGTGGGACGTACCGCCGGCCGGTCGCCGCAGGCCACCCGACGTGCCCTGCTGGACGCCGCCGCGGACGCCGTGCGCGCCCGGGGGATCCACGCCTCGCTGGACGACATCGCCCGCTTCGCCGGGGTGTCCAAGGGTGGGCTGATCTACCACTTCGCCAGCAAGGACGAGTTGATCGCCGAACTGGCCCGCGATCAGCTCGCCGCCTTCCAGGCGAGCATCGACGCCGCGCTGGACCCCAGCGACACCGCACCGGGACGACTGACCCGGGCCTACCTGCGCGCGGCGGTGGCGCCCGCCGACGACGCCACGGTACGCGCATCGCTGTCGCTGATCACCCAGCTCATGACGGTGCCCGCGGTCGCCGAACTCGCCCGGGCCGACGCGGAACGGCTGGAGGCGGCCCTCGCCGCCGACGGGCTGCCCGCCGAGGTGCTGGCGCTCGTGGTGGCGGCGGCGGACGGCATGAGCACCGCGCCGTTGTGGGGCGCCCCGACGCACACCCCGGCCCACCGACGGCTGGCGGAGCGGCTGCTGCACCTGACCCGGAACCCGCACCTGTGGGAGACGCTCACGCCCTGAGCCGGGCGACCCGCACGGCCCGTCACGGCCGCGACGTCGGCGGCTGTTCCACGTCCCGCCACCGGCGGTATCCTCATCCACTCTCGTCGATCGGCGAGGTGGTTTCGTTCCGCTCCGCGCACCCTTTCGGAGGCACGATGAGGTTCCGCATCGCCCGTACGCTCGGCGCGCTCGCGCTCGCGCTCGTGCTGGGAGCCGTCGCCGTACCGGCGACCCCGGCCGCCGCGCACGACACCGCCGACGCGATCGCGGTGTACCCACCGATCCAGGACTCGTCCACCTGGAACAGGTTCGGCGGGTCCGGGCCGGCCAACCACCACATCGTGTTCGGCAACTGGGGCTACACCAACGACTGGGCGGTCGACATCTACCGCAACCCGGGAGCCACCGTCGTCTCCCCGTTCGGCACCAAGACGGCGGCCGGGCACCCGGTCGCGGTCACCGTGGTCACCGTCCGTCCGGGCTGCGCGACCGGCAACCTCGCCGACGGCGGCTACCGGATCGGACTCGAAGCCCGGGACACCACGACCGGTGGGATCATCGGCCGGGCGGACGTGATGCACGTGAACGACAAACCCGGCGGTGTCGTCGTCGGGGCCTCGGTCGGCCCGTGGACCAAGCTCGGTGAGACCGGCCGGTTCCGGTACTCCAGCTGCTACCAGGTCAACGGGGACAGCGGCGCGCACATCCACCTTGAGGTGATCAACCAGCACCGGTACTCCTGCTACGTCAACCGCGCCGCCGACACCGCCCTGACCGACCTGACCGTGGTCGGCCGGATCGGCGTCCACTACTCCGGCCAGCGCGCCGCCTGCTGACGACGGCCGGTGGCGCGACGACCGATCCGTCAACCGACGGTCGGCGTCGCCACCGCCCGCCGGGGCCGGGTCCGTGCCGGACGCTGTCGGTTGGCCGGCAGTGTCCGGGCACGGACAGTAGCCGCCATGGGACCTCGGGTCCCACCCATGATGGGTCACGTTGACGTGCCGTCGCGACAGGCCGGCGGACGGGACACCCCGGTCAGGAGGATGGGCATGCCGTTCGAGGTCGACTTCAACTGGGCATCGCAGGCCGTCATCGAGACGGTGGCCGTGCCGTTCCCGTCCCTGGAGACACCACCCGGCGTGGTCGTCGCCGACCCCGCGGTCCCGCAGTTGGCGTTCCAGCACTCCGGCCCGGTGACGGTCACGATGCTCGGCAGCGGCCGGTGGAACCGCGACACCAGCTACCGGTTCAACGCCGGCTGCAACCAGGAACCGCACCAGGCAGCGGCGATCGGGGAGGTCGGGGTGCTCGCCGCCGCGCAGGCGCAGCAGTTGGAGGACTGGTTCCTCCAGCGGTATCCGACCGTCAACCCGGTGGTGCTGAAGAACGGCGGGAAGTGGAACCTCACCCTCACCCGCAACGGTGCGGTCTTCAACTTCCACGTCGGCGTCCACGACTGACACCTCCCGTGCCGGCGCAGGGCGGCCCGGCCGTCCCGCGTCGGGTCCCCGGGGCCTGCCCGAACGGTGGATCAGCGATCGGCCACTGTGGATCTACGATCGGTCACAGTCCCGTCACCCCTGCGGAAGGACCCCCATGCCCCAGCCGATGCGCCGCAGGTTCACCCGACTCGCGGTGGTCGCCACCGCGGCGGCCGCCGTCAGTTTCACCGTCCAGCCGGCCCCGGCCGCCGCCGTGCCGTTCGACTGGAACGGGGCCTTCGCCACGTACGAGGAATGCGAGCAGTGGCGCATCGACGCCAGCTACTGGGGCGAGGTGGCCAGCAACTGCGTCTACCGCACCCTGCCCGACAGCCAGTACAACGGCTGGTACTTCCGGGCCTCGATCGCGGGCTGAGCCCCGACGACGGGCGGCCCCGGCCCACGGCCCGCCCGGGCGTACCGGACGGGTTCACCGCACCCGTCCGGTACGCCCGGGCGGCCACCGAGGCGGGCAGCAGCGCGACCATCCGTCCGAGTTCGATCTGCCGCAGCATCTGCACCATGTCCGCGAACGGTGGCCGCTGCTCACCGTGGCGGACGTAGTGGTACGCGCCGGGGACGACCTGCTGGTGCCCGGCCTCGATGTCGGCCAGCCGCAGCCGTGGCGGCGCGGTGAGCGGGTGACCGGTCGGCAGCGCCAGGGTGATGATCGCGCCCGAACCGGTCCTTCTCCCCGTGCCGCCCACCGCGTGACGATGGGCGTCATGGTCGTCGTCACGACCCCCACGGGCACCATCGGTGCCGCCGTCGCCGCCCGCCTGCACCGCAGCGCCGCTGAGCGGCAGGGGTGACGCAGGTCAGCTCTGCTGGTAGTTGACGGCGGCGAACCCGCACGGCCGGTGCAGGTGCAGGTAGTAGGCGCCCTCGCCGTACTCGTCCAGGTCCGCGCCGCCGACCAGACCGACGTAGTCCATCGGCTGCCGGCACCCGGGGCAGTCGGGGTGGTCGGCGTCCTGGATCCAGTCGGGCCGGCCACCAAGCGTCGAACCGCCCCGGTCCCACGCGCTGGCCTGATAGGGGCTCTCCCGGGCTTCCCCGGGGACCGGCAGCAGCGCGGGCGGATCCTCCGTCCCGGCGGGACCGAGATGGTCGGGGCGGGTGTTACCGGTCCACCAGCCGGTGCCGCCGTCCGGCGTGACCCGGCTGTACAGCGTCGTGTAACAGGCGCAGAAGTGGCACGTCTCGATCACCAGGCGACCGGACCAGCCGGTGTGCGCCAACGCGACACCGACGGCGGGGTCCGCCGGGTCGAGGTCCGCAGCCGTCCACAGCGGCGACGCGCACCACGGGCAGATCGCCACGTCCGGCCGCCGTGGTGCCTCGCGCATGAGCCACCGGTACGCGGTGTCCCCGCACAGGTCGCGCCGGTGGCCCTGCGGGTCGACCGTCCAGCCGCCCTCGGACGCGTAGTCCAGGATGTCGACGTGCAGCGTGTCCGCGCCGGGCGGGGGCTGAGCCGACCAGCGACGTAGGGCGTCCTCGGCCAGCGGGTGGGCGGTGTGCGCCAGGACGACCAGCAGGTGGTTGAGCTGCTCCGGTGTCCGCCCGCCGTCGACACGCGCGACGACCCGGCGGACCACGTCGGCGTCCGCCGCCCGGTACAGCTTTCCCGGCCACAGCACGTCGTGGTCGAGAAGCGAGCTCAGGTGCGGCGTCAGCCTGCCCGGCTCGGTGTCCGCGATCAGGGACAACTCCTCGACCGCGTCGTCGTCACCGGCGGACACCTTCCGGACCAGCTCCTCGATCATGGCCCGATGCTAACCAACCCGACCGACGGCACCGAACCGCGTGGCGGCCCGCGAAGCGGTGCCCCTCGCCCACCGTCCGGTGCTGAGCAGCGCCAGGGCGGCGATGCCCACGCCGAGACCGGACACCAGCCACCACACCGGCCGGGTGGAGTCGGTGAACGAGGTGCCGTCACCGACCGAGCCCACCATCGTGCCGGCGATCGCGACCCCCAGGGTGGTGCCGGTCTGACGGCCCGCCGAGGCGAGTGAGGTGGCCAGGCCCGCCATCGAACGCGGCATCCCGGAGACCGCGGTGTTGGTGACCGGCGGGTTGAGGGTGCCCTGGAAGATTCCGAAGAGCAGATAGCTCGCGAGCACGGCGACGAGCGGGGTGGCCGGCCCGATCAGCAGGGACGTGAGGCCGCCCAGCGCGAGCGCCGTCCCCGAGGCGAGCAGCGGCAGGCGCGGCCCACGGGCCCCGACCACCGTCCCGGTGTACGGCGAGAGCAGCGCGATCGACGCACCGAGCGGCAGCAGGCTGAGCCCGGCGGTCAGCGCCGACATGCCGCGGACGTGCTGGAGGTAGAGCGTGGTCACGAACAGGAAGGCCCCGAAGGCGCAGAGCGCGAACAGGGCCATCAGGATCGCCGAGCTGAACGGCACGCTGCGGAACAGCCGCCACTCCAGCAGTGGATCGACCCGGCGGGCCTCGTACCCGACGAGGCCGACCGTGGCCAGCGCGGCGACGACGAGCAGCCCCAGGATGACCGGTGCCGTCCAGCCCTGCCGGTTGGACCCGATGACCGCGTAGACGACGCTGCCGAGCACCGCGATCACCAGGAGCTGGCCGACCGGGTCGAACCGGCGGGGCCGCGGCGCGCGCGACTCCGGCACGTACCTCGCGGTGAGGGCGAACGCGACGAGCGCCAACGGCACATTGATCCAGAAGACGGAGCGCCAGCCGAAGCCGTCGATCAGCGCACCGCCGAGGACGGGGCCCAGCGCGAGCGACAGGCCGGACATCGAACCGAAGACGCCGATGGCCCTGGCCCGTTCGGCGGGAACGGTGAAGGTGTTCGCGACGATCGCCATCGCCACGGGGTTCAGCATGGTCGCGCCGACGGCCTGCACGGCCCGCGCCGCGATCAACCAGCCGATGCCCGGCGACACGCCACACAGCAGCGAGCCGACGCCGAACATGAGGAGGCCGGTCTGGAAGACCCGCCGCCGACCGACCCGGTCCGCCGTGGAACCGGCCAGCAGGAGGAAGGCGGCCAGCACCAGTGTGTAGGCGTCGATGATCCACTGCAGGCCGGTCACCGTGGCGACCAGGTCGTCGCGGATGCGGGGCAGGGCGGTGTTGACGATGGAGATGTCCACCACCACCAGGACCATGCTGGCGCAGCAGATCGCCAGCACCAGGGTGCGACGGCGTGGGCTGAGCTCGCTCACCAGGTTCTCCCGATACGTACGGTCATCATCTGATGTCACGTCGTGACCGGGGTGATGCTAGGTATTCGAGTGCGCTCCAGGTCAAGCCGGAGCCGGGCGTCGCTGCGGCGGTGCGGGGCTTGTTCCCGGTCCGCACCCGGCTGCTGGTGACCGGCCGGGGCGCTCGGCGGGCGCGATGGTCGGCCCGTTCCTACACGGTGAATGCCGGTCCGGGCCGGCCGATGCCGATCCGGCCGTTGGTCGGGCGGTGCTCGAACGTCACCCCGATCTCGTCTTCCCAGCACCGCATGATGTCCTGTTCACCACGCCGGTCGATGTCGTCGAGCACGACGGCGAAGTCCTCGGCGAACCGCGCGGCGAAGAAGGGCCCGGCGGGATGACGGGCGTGCGCGTTCGCCGCCTGGTAGGCGGGAGGTCCGTCGACGACGAGCAGGTCGACGGCCCGGCCCGCGGTCATCTCCGCGAGACGGCGCTGCTCGTACCAGGTCGACTCCTCGTCCGGCCAGCGGGACTCCACAGGCACCAGGGGGGCGTGCACCACGGTCACCACGTCGCCGAGGCCCTCGCGCGCCAGCTCCTGACCGAGCAGTTCCGCCCAGCGTTCGTCGTGCTCCACGGTCCACAGGTGCCCGCCCCGCTGCCGCAGGAGCCGGCCGATGTAGAAGGTGGAGACGCCACTGCCCAGCTCGACGACGGACCGACGCTGGTTGACCAGGATCTCGTTGAGCACCGCGACGACTCCGCTCGGCCGCATGGCGCTCGCGCTCCACGGCAGGTACGTCAGCGACAGCGGGGCCAGTGCCTGCATGGCCAGCAGGTCGTTGCGTTGGAGTTCGTTGCGTTGCAGGGAGGGGCGGTGGCGCTCCTCGTATTCCGGCCGGGCGCTCACCGCGGCAACACCCCCGCCAGCCAGGAGGGCAGCTGCCCCTCGTCGAGGAGGTCGAGGACCACCGTCTTGGCCAGGGCGGAGGCGAAGTGCACCTGGGCGGCGCCGCTTGGTGACTGCAACCGCGACTCGAGCCTCGTACGCTCCCGTCGGTAGCTGGCCGCCTGCCGGCCGTTGGTGCGGAAGTCACTCGTCCAGCGGGACAGCTCACAGAAGTTCGCGACCGCCGGGGCGAAGTTCTCGAACAGGACCGCGCCGTGGTCGAGCCCGACGGTGTCCGGTTCGAGGAGCTGGACGAGCATCCAGTGGTACTGGTCGCTGGTGGCGTGCAGCCGGTCCGGGTCGACGCCGTGCGCCCTCAGGCGACCCAGGAGGGGAAAGTGCTCGCTGGGGGGCTTCGGGTACTTCGCGGAGAGGGCCACGATGTCGCCGGCCGGCCCGATGAAGCCACCGCTGTTGAGATAGGGGTACGGGCGCACGGGCGGGCTGTCGTGCAGGGCGAGGCCGACGTTGCCCAGCGGCCAGCAGTTCGACTCGGCACTGAACACGACACGCTGCGGGAAGCCCGCGTACGTGTCGAGGATGTGATCCGCCCCCCGCAGGAAGAGCGTGTCGTACGCGTCGGTGAACATCACCAACTCGTCGGGCGCCACGTGCCGGTCGAGGTATTCGGTCAGTAACGCGCGCTTGTCCCTCGGCCGGAAACCCTTCTGCGTGCCCTCCAGGACGACCAGCCTGAGTCCCGCAGCCGCGCAGGACGGTTCCAGCAGTCTGCGTAGGAAGGGATGTTCGAGGTCGGTGGCGATGGTGATGACCCTCATCTTCGGCGTCCAATCGTGCTGGCGGATCGTGGCGTGGGACCGCACCGGACGCGCGCTGGGACGGCTGCCCGAGCTGGGCGGGGGTCGACCGGCTGCCAAACTATCTATCCACCATGGTCGCTGTCGAGCAGCGCCACCCACCCCCGCCGCCCGCAAGAGCTGTTGTCGAGCCGTTCTCAAGCGCAGTGGTCGACGGGGTTCCCGCACCGCCGCCCGGGGGCCTGACGACGTACGAGGTGGTCGAGGAGCCGGCTCGCCGCCGCCGCGACGTGCTCGCCGGCCGCGAGGGAGCGCCGCCCGGTCGTGGCGAGCTGCTCGAAGGTCCGCAGGTCCAACTCGCTGGTGTCGAGCCCCAGCCGGTATCCGCCGGCCACGGTGACCAGCAGACGCCGGGCGACCTCGGTCACCGCGGCGTCCAGCAGCCGGCCCAGGCACTTGCGGACCTGCAGGACGTACGTCTACAGCGTGGTCTGTGCGCTGACCGGCGGATTCGCACCCCTGAGGACCAGTGGACCGAGGATCCGAATTTCATCTGCACCCGCAGAAGAGGGGAATTGGGGCCTCACGCCGATGGTCCCGACCGAGAGGCAAGCGTGTCTGACCATTGATGTCCGTAGTTTCTCAAGCCATTTCCTAGTGGTGGCCGGGAGACTCGGGTCGCAGCCATCACACGATGCCGAGAGAGGCGGGCCGGATGACCGGACGGGGCGAGTCGGCACGGTCGCAGGTCGGGAAACCGACCGGGACTCCGGTCGCCGTGGTGGGCATCGGCTGCCGCTTCCCGGGGGCCGACGGACCGGCGCAGCTCTGGCAACTGCTCAGCGGTGGCGGTGACGCGATCACCGAGGTGCCGGCCAGCCGGTACGACATCGACGCCTACCACGACCCGCGACCGGGCACGCCGAACCGGATCATCAGCCGCCGGGGCGGCTTCCTCGACCAGATCGACCAGTTCGACGCCGGCTACTTCGGGGTGGCGCCCCGGGAGGCGGAGCGGATGGACCCCCAGCAGCGCCTGCTGCTGGAGACCGCGGCCGAGGCGCTCGCCGACGCGGGCCTGACCCGCGAGCGGTTGTCCACGACCCGCACCGGTGTCTACATCGGCGGCATGTCCTCCGCCTACGGGCACCTGCTCAGTGACGCGTCGGTGCTGGACCTGCACGCGGCGACTGGCGGTGCCCGCAGCTTCCTGGCCGGACGGGTGTCGTTCGCCTTCGATCTGCGCGGCCCCAGCATGGCGGTGGACTGCGCCTGCTCCTCCAGCCTGGCGGCGCTGCACCTGGCCTACCAGAGCGTCCGCAACGGGGAGACCCAGCTGGCGTTGGCCGGCGGGGTGAACCTGGTCCTCTCTCCCGAGGAGACCATCCCGTTCTCCGCGGCCAGGATGCTCGCGCCCGACGGCCGGTGCAAGTTCGGCAGCGCCCACGGCGACGGCTTCGTCCGCAGCGAGGGGGTCGCCGTGCTGGTGCTCAAGCCGCTGGACCGGGCCGAGGCGGACGGCGACGCGATCCACGCGGTGATCTACGGGTCCGCGGTCGGCAACGACGGCCAGTCCGGCGGGTACCTGCTCACGCCGTCCCAGCCGGGCCAGGAGGAGACGCTGCGCGCGGCGTACGCCGACGCGGGCGTGTCGGCCGGGCTGGTGGACTACGTCGAGGCGCACGGCACCGGGACGGCGGCCGGTGACCCGGTGGAGCTGAGGGCCCTCGGCGTGGTGACCGGCGAGGGTCGGGACGGGCGGTCGCCGTGTCTGGTCGGCTCGGTCAAGACGAACATCGGCCACACCGAGGCGGCCGCCGGGCTGGCCGGGGTGATCAAGGCGGTGCTCGCCCTCCAGCACCGGGAGATCCCGCCGAGCCTGCACGCCGAGGAGCTGACCGGCGCGGTCGACTGGACGGGCCTGCGGCTGCGGCTGGTGCGCGAACGCACCCCGTGGCCGCAGACCGACCGGCCGGGCCTGGTCGGGGTCAGTTCGTTCGGCATCTCCGGCACCAACGCCCACGTGGTGCTCGGCGGGTACCCACCGGCCGCACCCGCACCCGCACCTGCCGACGGGGACGAGGCGCAGCTGCTGGTGCTCTCCGCACCCGACCCGGACGCGCTCGCCGCGCTCGCCACCGGGTACGCACGCTTTCTCGAACCGGGTGGTGCCGGGCGGGAACTGCCGCTGCGCGACGTGTGTTTCAGCGCGGCCACCCGGCGCGACCACCATGAGCACCGGCTGACCGCCGTCGGCACGTCGCCGGACGAGCTGGTCGAGCGGCTGCGGGCGTACGCCGCCGGTGAGTCCCGGCCCCGGCTGGGCGTCACCGCGTCGGCGCCGGTGGAGGGCGACCGGCCGGCGGTCGTCTTCGTCTTCCCCGGCCAGGGCTCGCAGTGGGACGGCATGGGGCGCGAGTTGCTGGCCGGCTCGCCGGTCTTCCGCGACATGCTCACCCGCTGCGACGAGGCGGTCCGGGCCGAGACCGGCTGGTCGCTGCTGGCCCGGCTGACCGGCGAGGCGGACGCCCCGGCGTCGATCGACACGATCCAGCCGACCCTGTGGGCGATGCAGACCGCCCTGTGCGCGCTGCTGCGCGACTGGGGCGTCGAGCCGGACCACGTGGTGGGGCACAGCATGGGCGAGGTGGCCGCGGCATGCGCGTCGGGCGCGCTCAGCCTCGCCGACGCCGCAGCGGTGATCTGCCGGCGTAGTCGGCTGCTGAAGACGGTCGCCGGGCAGGGCGCCATGTACTCGGTGGAGCTGTCCGTCACCGACGCGCAGGCCGCGCTGGCCGGCCACGAGCACCTGGTGGGCGTGGCGGTGAGCAACAGCCCCGGCTCGACGGTCCTCTCCGGCGACCCGCAGGCCCTGACCGCCATCGTCGCGGACCTCGAGGGGCGCGGCGTGTTCTGCCGCCAGGTGAAGGTGGACGTCGCCTCGCACAGCCCGCAGATGGAGCAGCTGCGCGAGGAGCTGCTGGCCTGCCTCGGCGACATCGCGCCCCGCGCGGGGCGTACCCCGTTGCACTCCACCGTGGACGACGCGCCGTGCGACGGCTCCGGGTGGGACGCGGCCTACTGGGTACGCAACCTGCGTGAGCCGGTGCGCTTCGGCGGCGCGGTGGCACACCTGGCCGGGCGGGGCGAGACGGTGTTCGTGGAGATCAGCCCGCACCCCGTCCTGTTGCCGGCCATCCGGGAGGCCCTGGCCCTCGCCGGGTCCGGCGGTGCCGCCGTCGGCTGCCTGCGCCGCGACGAGCCGGAACGGGCCAGCCTGCTCGACACCGTCGGCGCCCTGCACCGGGCCGGGTGCCCGGTCGACTGGCACCGGGTGTCCGGCGGGCCGCCGCCCCGCTACGTGCGACTGCCGTCCTACCCCTGGCAGCGCCAGCGGTACTGGCTCATCCCGCCCGTAGCCGGCCGGCCGGCCCCGCACCGGGTGGAGCGGGTCGTCGACCTCACCCGCGAGCGTTACCTGCTCGACCATCAGGTGCAGGGCACCGTGGTCGTGCCCGGCACGGCGTACGCGGAGATGGTGCACGCCGCCGCCGACGGGATCTGCGGCGGGCAGACGCCCGTCCTGCGCGACATCCGGTACGTCGACGCGCTGTTCCTGCGCCCGGACCAGCCGGCACCCGCCCTGGCCACGACGTTCACCCCGCGCGGGCCGGACACCTGGGACTTCGCGGTGACCGGTGCGGAGGCGACCCACGTCACCGGCACGGTGACCCGGACCCCACCCGCCGGGCGGCGCACGCTGCCGCTGGACACGATCCGGGCGGCCTGCCCCGACCACCTCACCGGCGCGGACTTCTACCGGCGTTTCGCCGAGCGGGGCAACGAGTGGCGGGGCGCGTTCCAGGGCGTCGCGGAGCTCTGGCTGGGCGACGGTCAGGCGCTGGGCCGCATCCAGGTGCCCGCCGGGGTCGACCCGAGCGGGTACACCTGCCACCCGGCGCTGCTGGACGCGTGCGGGCAGGTGCTCGCGTCGCTGATCCCGGCCGGGGACCGGTCGTCGGCGTTCGTCCTGGGCAGCATCGACGAGTTGTCGATCCACCCGGATCCCGGCACACCCGCCTGGGCGCACGCCGTCGCGGTCACCGCCTGGCGCTCCGACTCGGTCTGCGGCGACCTGGTGGTGTCCGACGCGGACGGCCGGGTGATCGTGGAGATCAACGGACTGCGCCTGCAGTACCTGCAACCGCCGGACTCGGTACGTGACCCCGACGGCTGGTTCCACGAGCTGCGGTGGCAGCCGCTGCCGGCGCTGTCCGACGTGCCGCGGCCGGGCGACCGCCGCCTGGTCCTCGCCGACCGGACCGGCGTCGGCGGCGCGCTCGACGCCGAGGTGCGGGTGTTCGCGGGCACCGGCTACCGGCGGCTGGCAGCCGACCACTACGAGATCGACCCGACCGCACCGGCGCAGTACCGCCGGTTGCTCGCCGACGTGCGGGCCGACTTCGACGGCCTGACGCCGACCGAGGTGGTGCACCTCTGGGCGCTGGACGTGGACCAGCCCGACGACTCGGCCCCGGTGCAGCGGCAGGCGCAGGACGCCGAGCGTCTCGGCTGTGCCAGCATCCTGCGCCTGCTGCGGGCCCTCGCCGACGCCGGCCTGGCCGAGCCGCCCCGGCTGACCCTGGTGACCCGGGGCGCGCACCGGGCGGGGGACACGGACCGCAGCGTGTCGATGTGGCAGGGTGCCGTCTGGGGGCTGGGCAGGGTGCTCGCCCACGAGCACCGGGATCTGCGCTGTGCCCTGGTCGACCTGGACCCGGCGGGGTCGCCGGCCGAACTCGCCGCCGCGTTGGGCCGGGAGTTGGCCGGTGCCGGCCCGGAGGACCAGGTGGCGCTGCGGGGCGACCGGCGGTACGCGGCGCGGCTGCGGTCCAGCTCCGTCGGCGTCCGTCGGCCGGACGGCGTCGAGGTCGCCCACCAGGTGCAGGCCACCGTGCCCGGCATGCTGGACGGGATGCGCCTGGTGCCGGTGCCGCGGCGCGCGCCGGGGCCGGGCGAGGTGGAGGTGCGTGCCGACTACCTCGCGTTGAACTACCGCGACGTGCTGGTCGCGATGGACATGTATCCGAGCCTGTCCGACCGACCCGCGACCGTGATCGGTGAGTGCGCCGGCACGGTCACCCGGGTCGGACCGGGCGTGGCCGGGCTGCGGCCCGGTGACGAGGTGGTGGCGGTCGCACTGGAGACGCCCGCCGCCAGCTACCTGTGCGTCAACGCGCACCTGGTACGCCGGCGGCCGGCCCGGCTCACCCCGCAGGAGGCGGCCACCGTGCCGGTCGCCCTGGTCACCGCCTACCAGTCGCTGGTGCACCTGGCCCAGGTGCGGCCGGGCGAGCGGGTGCTGATCCACCACGCGACCGGCGGGGTCGGCCTGGCCGCGGTGCAGGTGGCCCGCTGGCGTGGCGCCGAGGTGTACGCCACCGCGGGCAGCCC
This sequence comes from Micromonospora sp. NPDC049257, assembly GCF_040678915.1. Lineage (NCBI taxonomy): Bacteria > Bacillati > Actinomycetota > Actinomycetes > Micromonosporales > Micromonosporaceae > Micromonospora > Micromonospora sp. NPDC049257. The sequence goes on along the minus strand of NZ_JBFAQU010000015.1, from coordinate 15,040 downwards.
GGAGAAGCGGGCGCTGCTGCGGATGATGGGTGTCGCGCACGTGTCCGACTCGCGCAGCACCGGGTTCGCCGACGAGATCCGGGAAGCCACCCGGGGCGAGGGCGTCGACGTGGTGCTCAACACGCTGGCGGGGGAGGGCCTGCTCAAGAGTGTGGAGCTGCTGGCCGACCGGGGGCGCTACGTCGAGCTGAGCCGCCGTGACCTGGTCGAGGGCACCCGGTTGGACCTGCGGCTGCTGGCCCGGGGCGCCTCGTTCTTCGTGGTAGACGTGGTGGATCTCGGGCTCAGTGACCCGCGCCGGCTCGGCGCGATCCTGGAGGAGACCCTGGCCCTGGTGCAGGCCGGTCTGCTCGAACCGCTGCCGCACCGGGTCTTTCCCGCTGCCGAGCTGGTCGGGGCGTTCCGGCACATGGCCCAGGCCCGGCACATCGGCAAGGTGCTGGTGTCCACGGCGGAACTGACCGTGCCCGCAGCGGTCGAGGTCGCCGCCCCGCACCGGCCGGTCCGGCTCGATCCGGCCGCCGGCTACCTGGTCACCGGCGGGCTGGGCGACCTCGGCCGGGTGGTCACGGACTGGCTGGTCCGCGAGGGTGCCCGGCACGTCGTGCTGACCGGGCGGACCCCGCTCGACCGGACCGGCGGCGAAGGCTGGCTGGCTGACCTGCGACGGCACGGGGTGCGGGTGGCGTACGAGGCGGTCGACGTGGCCGACGAGGAGGCGATGCGGGAGGTCCTGCGCCACCACGAGCAGGACGGCCCGGCGATCCGGGGCGTGGTGCACGCGGCCGGAGTCATCGAGTACGGCGCACTGTCCGAGCTGGACGACGGGGTGCTGTCGGCGGTCCTGCGCCCGAAGGTCACCGGTGCGGCCGTGCTGCACCGGCTGTTCGCCGAGCGGCCGCTGGACTTCTTCGTGCTGTTCTCCTCCGGCTCGGCGGTGCTCAGCTCCCCGATGCTCGGCGCGTACGCCGCCGCGAACGCCGCCCTGGACTCACTGGCCGACCAACGCCGCCTCGCCGGGGCGACCGCGCTCAGCGTGAACTGGGGTTTCTGGTCGGTCGGCATGCCGGCGCGGGTCGGGCGTCAGCAGGGTCGGGCGATCAATCCCGCCGGGATGGACACGTTCAGCCCTCGGGAGGGCATCGAGGCCCTGCGCCTGCTGCTGGCCAGGGACGCCACCCATGGCGTGGTGCTGCCTGCGGACTGGCGGCGGTGGGCGACGGCGCATCCGGACGCGGCGGCCTCGCCGCTGCTGCGTGACCTGCTCGCCGAGCCCACCACCGCTGCGACCCCGGCACCCGCAGTGCCGTGGTCGCCGTCGCCCGCGACGCCGCCCACGCACCGACCCACGGACACCGGCACCCCGGTCCCCGACGTCACGGCCCACGTCCCCGCTGCCCCCGTCACCGCCGTCGCCAGCGCCACGGGTTCCGTACCGGTGGGACCGGGCGTCGGTCAGGTGGCGGCTCCCGGGGTGGCGGACACGCTGACCGACCAGGACGCGGTGCAGCGTTACCTGGCAGGGGTCCTCGCGGAGGTGCTGGGCATGCCGTCGGCCCAGGTGCACCCCCGGCGTCCGCTCAAGCGGCAGGGCCTGGACTCGCTGATGGCCGTGGAGGTCCGCACCCGGGTCCAACGTGACCTGGGCATGATGCTGCCGATCGCGAAGATGCTCGGTGGCCACAGCGTCGCCGACCTGGCCGGCGAGGTGTTCAGCCAGCTGGGCGACCCGGGCCGCCACTGACCGGGAGTGGCCCGCCGTACCACCTGCCGCCCGTGCGGCCCGACGCCGTCCGCCCGACGCGGTGGCCCCGGGGCGGACTGGTCCGGTACGGGCGGTGGCGGTGACCGCGAGCGTGCCGGTCACCGCCACCGTGGTCGTGCGGTAGAGCCTGTCGTCGAGCCGGGTGTCGGACCGCCCGTCAGCCGCGCGCCGCGTCGGCCTGCGGGATCAGCTCTGCCCGCTTGGCCACCTCCGCGGCGAACTCGCCCAGCGTCATGATGGCCAGCGTCTCGATGTCGTCGTCGTCGAACGTCACGCCGAACTGGTCCTCGACCCGCAGCGCGAGCTCGGACACGGCGAGCGAGTCGAGGTCGACGCCGGACGGTCCGAGCATCGAGTCGGGGCCGGTGTCGTCGGTGTAGAAGTTCATCTCCCGCAGCGCCTGCATGGTGAACGCGAGGACCTCGTCGGCTGACATGGTTCAGCTACCTTCTCTCGGGTGGCAGGGAGTGGCGGGGCGGCGTCCTCGGTGGACCGGTCGCACATTCTCCGGACGAACTGCCGTCAATCGACGACGTCGTGTGTGGTCACCGACGACCCGCAGCGCCATCACGCCAGCCGACGACAGATCTCCCCGATGCGTGGCCCGAAGTTAGCAACGGCCACTCGCAGCGGTCAATGCGACACCGGTCGCCTCCATGCGTGCTGAAGTCGCAACGGCGGCCGGATTCAAGCAGTTCTCAGTCCGGCGTCAAGGTCACGTGCGCCGTGCCCCCGTGGACGGCCACTACAGTCCTTGAAGAATGGCGGACGTGGTGCCATGGCCGGCCGATCCGGGAGACGCGGTTGAAGATCACCAACGTTCACCTGTCCGGGCTGGGTGTCTTTCAACCGCCCGTGACCGACGCCGGACAGGCCGCCCGGCGCGGGGATTACAGCCCGGCCTCCTACCTGGAGAACCGGCTGACCGGCGTCGGCATCGCCGGGGACGTTTCACCGCCGGAGATGGCCGTGCACGCGGCCCGGCAGGCGCTGACCCGGGCCGCCGTCGACCCGACCGGGATCGGCCTGGTGCTGCACGCCTCCATCCACCACCAGGGTCCGGAGATGTGGCTGCCCGGCCCGTACATCCAGCGGGAGGTCGTCGGCACGTCGACCCCCGCGTTCGAGGTCCGGTTGGGCTGCAACGGCGTGTTCGCGGCGCTGGAGATCGCCGCCGGGCACCTGGCCGTCGCGGCGGCGGGCCGGACGGTGCTGGTGACCACGGCGGAGAACCTCGGCACACCGCTGATCGACCGGTGGAACTCCGCGCCCGGCTTCATCCTGGGCGACGCCGGCAGCGCGCTGCTGCTGGACCGCGACACCGGTTTCGCCCGGCTGCGCGCCGTGGGCAGCGTCGTGGTGCCCGAGGTGGAGCCGCTGTACCGCGGCGGCGAGCCGCTGTATCCGCCGCTGGCGGCGCAGGGCCGCACGATCGACATGCGCGAACGTGCCGAGCACTTCCGCAACAACGTGATGTCGCTGACCGACGCCGCCGAGATCAGGACCCGCGCCCGGCTCGACCTGATCGAACGGACGCTGGACGAGGCCGACCGCAAGCTGACCGACATGACCCGGGTCATCTGCGGAAACTCCGCCGCCTACATGGTGCAGCACGACCTGGTGGAGCCGCTGGGCATCACCATGGAGCGCACCACCTGGCAGTTCGGGCGCGGCGTCGGGCACACCGGCGCGAGCGACCAGCTGCTGTCGCTCAACCACCTGCTGGTCACCGGGCAGCTGGCCGCCGGTGACCACCTGCTGCTCTACGGCGGTGCGCCGGCCACCCTGTCCTGCGCGGTCCTGGAGATCCTCGACGTCCCGGCGTGGGCCGGGGCATGACCCGGCCCGCACGTACCTGGCTCGTCACCGGGAGCTCGGCCGGTCTCGGCCGGGCGCTGGTGACCGAGCTGCTCGCCCGCGGTGAGACGGTGGCGGCCACCGCCCGCGATCCGCGTACCCTGGCGGACCTGCGACCCCCCTCGGCGCAGGCGCTGTGGACGGCCCGACTGGACGTCACCGATCCGGAGCAGATCCGGCAGGTGGTCGACGACGCCGCCCGGGCGCTCGGCCGGATCGACGTGGTGATCAGCAACGCCGGATACGCGCTGGTCGGCGCGGCCGAGGAGGCCAGCGGCGAGCAGGTCGACAGGCAGCTCCGGACCAACCTGACCGGCCCCATCCACCTGGCCCAGGCGGTGCTGCCGCACCTGCGGGCGCAGGGCGGCGGGCGGATCATCCAGATCTCGAGCATGGCCGGGCAACGAGGGTCGCCCGGCACGGCCGTCTACTGCGCCACCAAGTGGGGCGTGGAGGGGTTCTTCGAGTCACTGGCCGCCGAGGTGAAGGGCTTCGGCATCGGCGTGACGATCGTCGAGCCCGGCACCGTGAGCACCGGATTCTTCGGGCGGAGCAAGGAGCTGACCGCCGAGTCGCCCGCCTACGCGGGCACCCCGGCGGCGATCCTGCGTCGCCGGGCGCAGGACGGTCGCCTGCCGTGCCGCGGCGACCTGGCCAGGATGGCCGCCGCCGTGGTCGACGTCGCCACCGGGCCGACCGTCCCGCTGCGGCTCGCGCTCGGCAGCGACGCGTACGCCGCGATCCGGCGCGGACTGACCGCCCGGCTGGCGGACCTGGAGGAGCAGCGGGAGATCGCGTTCTCCACCGACCTGACCGCAGGCGACGGGTCGACGCCGTCGACGCCGCACCGAGGACCGGAGGGGAACGACGATGCGCATCACCGTCCTGGCGCTCGGCAGTCGCGGTGACGTCTATCCGCTGACGGCACTCGCCGCGGAGCTGGCCCGCCACGGCCACGAGGTACTCGTCGGGGCGTCGATGAACCTGGTCGACCTGCCCCGGCAGCTGGGGCTCGACGTGGTGCCGGTCGGGTGGAACCAGCAGTCGATGATGCAGACCGAGCGGGGCCGGGAGTGGGTCACCAAGAGCACCCTCGACTCCTTCCTCCAGATCACGATCGAGGCGTACCGGGACTACGGTCGGCGGTTCGGCGACGAGGCGATTCAGCTCACCGCCGGCTGTGAGGCCATCGTCTGTGCCGTGGTCAGCGAGCAGTGGGCCGCGACGTTGGCCGAGGCGCACGACGTCCCGCTGATCGCGTACGACCTCACGCCGTCGCGGCCGAACGACGTGGTGCCGCATCCGCTGGTGTCCGTCGACCCGCTGCCGACCCCCGAGGCGAACCGGGCGACCTACCTGCACTACACCCGGCGGGCCTGGCGGTACCGGCGGGACCTGATGTTCGATTTCCGTCGCCAGCTCGGGCTGCCTCCGATGCCGCCGCACCCGAAGCAGCTGCGGCGGCCGCTGGAACTGCAGGGCTACAGCCCCACCCTGGTGCCGGGCCTGACCTGGGACGCCTACCGTCCGATCGTCGGTGACCTCCGGCTGACCCCGGACGACCTGCACCGCGCCGGGATGTCCACCCTCGATCCGGAGCTGGCGCGGTGGCTCTCGGCGGGCGAACCACCGGCACTGTTGACGTTCGGCAGCACGCACGTGGCGGATCCGGCCGCGATGATGGCGGGCATCGAGCGGGTCTGCCGGTCGCTGGGGGTGCGTGCCCTGGTGGCCACCGGCTGGGGCCTGGCCGGGGTCGCGCCGTCCACGTCACCGCAGCTGCGGGTGGTGCCCTACGTGGACTACGACCTGGTGCTGCCGCACTGTGCCATGGTGGTGCACCACGGCAGCGCCAGCATCACCGCCGCCGGGGTGCGTGCCGGCATCCCCACCATGGTCTGCTCCTCCTACGCCGACCAGCCGTTCTGGGGCCGCCAGCTGGAACGGCTCGGCGTCGGTGTGCACGTGCGGTTCACCGACCTGTCCGAGGACGTGTTGCGCTCCGGCATGTCCCACCTGACCACCGCTGCGTTGCGGCGGCGCGCGGTACAGCTCGGCGAGCAGATGCGCGCGGAACCCCACGGCACGCTCGTCGCCGCCGACGAGGTCGACAAGTACCTCGCCGGATGAGCGGCGGAGCAGCCGCCCCCGACCGGGCCCGGGCGGTCGTCGAGGAGGTGGTCGGGCTGCTCGACCTGGTGACCGTCGACCCCGCCACGGTCACCACGGACCGGCTGGTGCCCGTCGCGGGGGTGTTCTCCGGTCGCGGCACGACGCGGGGCACCACCCGCCGGTACGGGGGGCTCATCGCCGCGCAGGCGCTGACCGCCGCCGCGCACACCGTGCGGTCCGGTCGACCGGTGCACTCGCTGCACGCCTACTTCACCCGGCCGGGCGACAGCCGCAGGCCCGTCACCTACCTGGTCGAGGCCCTGCGCGACGGCCCGTCCATGTCCGCCCGACGGGTGGTCGCCCTCCAGCGTGGCACCCCGATCTTCTTCCTGACCGCCTCGTTCCACGATCCCGGCACCGGGCCGGCGCACGGGCGGCCGGCGCCCGAGGTCCCGCCACCGGACGAGGTACCGACCCTGGCCCGGCTGCTCGCCGACGCGCCCGGCCGGTTGGCCGCGGTGCAGGACATGCTCTTCGCGTTCGACGTCAGGTACCTCGGCCCGCCGCCCGGCGGGCGGACCGACGGGGAGCGGGCGGGTGAGGCGCACCGCCGGGCCTGGGTGCGGGTGGTCGGGAGGCTGCCCGACGACGGGCCGCTGCACGCCGGCGCGCTGGTGCTCATCTCGGATCTGCCCCTGCTGCTCAGCGCGATGGTGGCCGGGCACGCGACCGAGTGGGGTCCGGGTGACCTCGGCGTCAGCATCGACCACACGGTGTGGTTCCACCGGCCCTGCCGGGCCGACGAGTGGCTGCTGTACGACTGCGACAGCCCGTGGGCGGCCACCGGTCGTGGCCTGGCGACCGGCCGCCTGTACGCCCGCGACGGCGACCTGGTGGCCACGGTGGCCCAGGAGGGCCTGCTGCTGACCCGGCCCGCCCGCTGAGCCGGTGAACGACGGACCCGGGACGGCCCGCCGCCGCCCTCAGACCGGTACCGCCTCGATCGCGCCGTCGGTGACGCCCGTGACGGCGAAGCCGGCGTCGGCGAGGAGCTGGCCGTACTCCGCCGCGGTGCGGTCCCGGCCCTCCATCAGGACCAGCATCAGCAGATCCACGATCCGGTTGCGGGGCGCCCCCCAGGTGCCCGCGCCGGCTCCGGTCTGCTGCGGCTGTGCCGGCAGCAGCTCCTCCAGCACCAGCAGCCGCGCCCCGGTCGGCATCGCCGCGCGCACCCGGGCCAGCACCCGGGCGACGTTGCCGTCGTTCCAGTTGTGCAGGACCCGCCGCAGCACGTACCGGTCGCCGTGGGTGGGCACCCGGTCGAAGAAGCTGCCGACGACGATCTCGACCCGGTCCAGGACCCCGGCGGCGGCGAGCCGGGCACGTCCCCGGGCCGCGGCCTCGGGCAGCTCGACGAGGACTCCGCGCAGCTCGGGGCGGGCCCGCAGGAGGTCGGCGAGCAGGCCGCCGTCGCCGCCGCCGAGGTCCACCACCGTACGGGCGTCGTCGAACAGCCGGGCGGGGGGCGGCGGCGGTTCCGGGGCGGTGGCCATCGCCCCGTTGAACGTCGCGGCCAGCTCCGGATGCCCGCCCAGGTACTGGTAGAAGGGCTCACCGAAGCGGTCGGTGAAGGCCGGCCGGCCGGTGCGGACGGTGTCGAGCAGGCCGCCGAACGAGGCGAAGACCTCCTGGCCGTACAGGACGGCCGTGTCGCGGACCGAACCGGGGACGTCGGTGCGCAGGTATTCCCCCATGCCGGACAGGACGAAGTCGTCGGGACCCGTCTGGCGCAGGACGCCGGCGTCGGCGAGCGCGGCGAGCAACCGGCGCAGCGCGACCGGGTCCAGCCCGGCGGCGGCAGCCAACGCGGCGCCGCCGGTGGTGCCCGTGGCGATCCGGTCGGCCAGGCCGAGCAGGGCGAAGACCGAGCATGCCTGCGCCGTCCAGGTGGCACAGAGGACGTTCAGCAGCCGCTTGCGGAAGTACTCGTCGTCACGCGCCACGGACGGCTCCCCGCGCCACGGCCCGCACCGGGGCCGGGCGACCCGACCGGGCCCACCCCGACGACCGTCCCCACGGCGGTGCGGCCGGCCCCCGTCGCCGGGGGCAATGCCCTTCCGTGCCCTGTCGCTGCCGCGGCATAATCGTTCTCCACCGAACCTCTAGTGAATGTCGAGAGAAGTGCGGTCCGGGCCCGCCCACGCCTCGGTATCGTCAATTCGACCCGGGTCATCCTCGCATTAACCAGGGCGTGCTGACAATTATCGGAAATGCGGGCGGTGGGGGATTGAATGGGTGCCGTCGGAGCCGCCCGGACCGGGCCGCGCCCCGCCCGGGGTCGTCGCGGGCGGCGCAGGGCCCGGCGGGTGCCCGGGGCCGTCCCCGGCCGGCACGGCGTGCCGTGGTGACGCCGGACCTGGTGGTACGGCTGCGCCGCACGGCGGGCGACGGCCGGCCGGCCGCCCGTGCGCTGCTCGTCGAGACGGTCGCGGCGATGGCCGGTGCCCCGCCGGCCGCGATCGCGGTGGAGCGTTCGGCGGCGGGTGCGCCGGTGCTGTGCGGCGTCGCCACGGGCTGGCACGCCAGCCTCAGTCACACCCGTGGCCTGGTCGCGGTGGCGGTGTCCCGGATCGGACCGGTCGGCGTCGACGTCGAGGAGGTGCGTCCGCTGCCCGCGCTCGGTCTGAGTCGACGGTGGTTCGCCCCCGAGGACACCGACTGGCTGCGCGGCCGACCGGCGGACCGCCTCGGCGTCGACTTCCTGGCCCTGTGGACCGGCAAGGAGGCGGTGGCCAAGGTGTACGGCACCGGGTTGCGCGGTGGCCGGCTGCTGCGCCGGCGTACCGCCCCACCGGCACCACCTGCCTGGCGGCCCGCCGTCGACGATCCCGGGGTCCTGGTGACCCACCGGGAGTTGTCCGGCCACGTGTTGGCGCTCGCCAGCGCGCCGGCGTGCCCCGGGCACCCACGGCCGGTCCCCGGCCGCTGATGCGGACCGCTCTCGTCCTCGGTGGCAGCGTCGCCGGCATGATCGCCGCCCGGGTCCTGGCCGACCACGCCGACCAGGTGTGGATCGTGGAACCCGACGTGTTGGTGGACGCGCCGGTGATCCGCCGGGGTGCGCCGCACGGCAGCCAGGCGCACACCCTGCTCGGCCGGGGCCGGACCGTCATCGACCGGCTGCTGCCCGGCTTCGTCCGGCAGCTGGTGCGCGAGGGTGGCCAACTGGTCGGCAGTGGTCCCGGCGGCGCGCAGTGGTTCCTCGACGGCCGGGCGAAGGTCCCGGTGCGCGGCGGCAGCGTGGTCAGCGTGTCCCGTCCGTTCCTGGAGTGGCACATCCGCCGGCGGGTCCTGGCGCTGCCGAACGTGACCCTGGTCGGGGGCACCGCCGTCGGGTTGACCGCGACCGCCGGCCGGGTGGACGGCGCGTTGGTCCGCCCGACCGGCGGCACCGACGCCCAGCGGCACGGCGCGCAGCTGGTGGTGGACGCCACCGGCCGGTCCAGCCGGCTGGCCGACTGGCTGGGTCGGCTCGGTTACCCCGCCCCGGCCAAGCGTCGGATGGCCCTGGACCTCGGCTACGCCACCTGCCTGTTCCACCGGGAGCCGGGCCAACGGCTGGCCGGCCACGTGGCGGTCTACTCGGTCCACACGCCGAGCCGGGCGCGCAACGGTCCCAGCTCGATGACCCCCGTCGAGGGCGATCGCTGGCTGACGCTGGTCAGCGGTTACGGCGACCGGCGACCGGGCCGTGACCTGGGCGAGTTCCTGGCCCGCTGCCGGTCGAACCCGGCCACCCCGCTGCGGCTGCTGCCGGACGTGTGCGAGCCGGCCAGCGAGGTGTACGTGCACCGCTTCCCGGACAGCGTCCGCCGTGAGTTCGACCGGCTGGACCGGTTCCCGGCGGGCCTGGTGGCGATCGGCGACGCGGTCGCCTCGTTCAACCCGACCTACGGTCAGGGCATCTCGGTGGCGGCCATCCAGGCGGTCGCGCTGGACGAGTGGCTGGCCGAGCCCGGCGCGGTGGACGGGCCGGCGTACGCGTACTTCCGGCGGGTGCGGGCGGTGGTGGACGACGCCTGGGACTTCTCCGCCGCGCAGGACCGTTACCTGCCGCACGTGACCGCCGCCCGGCCGTTCGGGTGGCGGCTGCGCCGGGGCCTGGCCGAGGCGGTCCAGCACGCGACCGTGACCGACGAGGTGGTGCACCGGGCCTTCCTGGAGGTCGTCAACCTGACGACCGGGCCCGCGCGGCTGCGTCGTCCGGACATCCTCTGGCGGGTCGGTGCCGCCGTGTTGCGCCGGCACCGGGCCTGACCCCCGCCGCAGGCGCGGCAGTCGGACCTTCCGCACGACCAACCCCTTATGAGTGAAGACTGTCAATGGTGTTGATGTGTGGACAAAAGGGCTTTCTGCTGCTCGGTGTGGTGTTGTCGGGCGGCGGTGCGGGGTGCCGCCGAACCGATGTGCCGTCGCGGGCCAAAGCCCGGGTGACGACCCGCCCGGGGCCTGGCCGGTGGGCCCGCCGGGCCGGCCTTCTCGGCCCCTCCTGGCGGTCTGACCTCGGGCTTTCCATCGCTCCTCGAAGATGGCTTGAGCAATCTGCGACGGTCGCCCCAAAACCGGCTAGCCTCTCAGTCGAACCGCGCACGATCACGGAACGAAAAGACGTGAATTCTGCTTGGAACTGACGCTTATCTATGGTGATGGGTAAGGCTGTCGCTTTCATGCGGATCCCCGCAACGGCACGTCGAGAAGAGGGCGGACCGCTCTCGGGGGAGGGGCCATGGAAATCCAGATCCTGGGACCGCTCGTGCTCGCCCACGCCGGGGCGGTCACCACACCGACCGCCCCGAAGCCCCGCAGCGTGCTGGGCCTGTTGCTCCTCAACGCCGACCAGACCGTGCAGGTCTCCGCGTTGATCCAGGAGCTGTGGGGCGGGTCCCCGCCGGTGAGCGCGCTGACGACGCTCCAGACGTACGTCCTGCAGATCCGCAAGTGCTTCGCCGGCCTGCTCGGCGTGCCGGTCTCCGAGGTGGCCAAGCGGGTGCTGGTCACCGTGCCCGGCGGCTACGTCCTGCGGGTCGGTGCCGACGAGTTCGACCTGCGCCTGTTCGAACAGCTCGCCTCGGCCGGCCGGCGGGCCCTGGCAGCCGGCGAGAACGTCGACGCGGCGGCGCTGCTGGTGCGCGCCTGTGCGCTCTGGCGTGGTCCGGCCCTGGCCGACGTGCGGGCCGGCACCGTGGCCGAGCCCCGGCTCAAGGCGCTGGAACAGGTCCGGCTCAACACCCTCGAGCAGTGCATCGAGGCGCGGATGCGGCTCGGCCACCACCAGGACGTGCTGGCTGAGCTCACCCTGCTGATCGCCGAACACGGGCTGAACGAGAACCTGTGCGCGCAGCTGATGGTCGCGCTGCACCGCAGCGGCCAGCGGCGGGAGGCCCTGGCGGTCTTCCACCGGCTGCGTACGGCGATGGTGGAGGAGTTGGGGCTGGAGCCGTCCAAGCGGCTGCACCTGCTCCAGCAGGCGGTCCTCGCGGACGATCCGGCGCTGGAGGTGGCACCCCGCGACGACGGGCTGACCCAGCTGCTCGACCACCTCGTCCTGCAGCGTCCCCGCGTGCGGTAGCCGTCGCGCAGGCACCGCCCTCGTGCGACGCGGGGAGCCAACGGCCGGTCGAGGAGGAGCGGGCCTGGTGGACCGTTCAGGCCGGCACCGGCACGTACGCCGACTCGTCGCACCACGGCACCGCGCCGACGGCCCGGGCCAGGTCGAGCCCGGCGGCCCGGTGCGCGGCGGCGGCCGGGTCACCGAGCACGGCGGCCAGTTCGGCGAGGGTCTGGTCCACCGGTCCGAGTGAGATCGAGCCGCACTCCAGCCCGGCGAAGCGCCCCGCCCACGGCGTCAACTCCCGGTAGCAGCGCCGGGCGGCGGGCGCGTCGCCGAGGCGGGCCGCGACCTGGCCACGCACCGTCATCCAGTACAGCCACAGGTAGTCCGGGCGGATCGGCGCGTCCGGCCGCCACACCGCCCGGGCCGCGTCGTGGTCACCGGCCGACAGCAGGGCGTGGGCCAGCACGTCGTGGGCGTCGTCCGGCACCCGCGCGTGCACCTGCCGGAGCTCCTCGATCACCTCGTGCCCACGCCCGACGGCGGTCAGCACGGTGAACCGGCCCATCAGTCCCATCGCCGCCGCGTTCGGGCCACCGACGCGGCCCATCCGGTCACTGATCTCCGCGTACCGGCGTGTCGCCTCGTCGAGGTCGCCCCGGAACAGGGCGCGCAGGCCGGTGAACCAGCCCATGACGGCGAGGATCAGGCCGAGCTGCCCGGTGGTGGCCTCCTCGACCGCCCGGTCGACGTGGTGGTGGGCCCGGTCGAAGTCGGTGTCGGCGAGCGCCGCCTGGTAGAGGATGTGGTGGGCCTGGCAGCGGTACGCGGTCAGCCCTGCCGCTTCGGCCGTCGCCAGCAGTTCCCGGCCGACCCCGGGCAGTTCGGCGCGGTACGCGGGGGCGACGGTGACGAAGTAGCGCGCATTGAGCGCGCGGCAGAGCACCGCCGGGTCGTCCTGCCGGCGGGCCAACGCGAGGGACTCCCGGGTGACCTCGTCGGCACGGCCCAGGTCGGCGCCCTCGATCTCGAACGCGAGGGTGCTCAACAGGCGCGAGCGCAGCACCGGACGGTCCCGACCGACCCGGGTCAACTCCTGCTCCAGCAGGCCGACCAGCGGCGCGTCGACCAGGCGGTCGGGCCGGATGGTCCAGGTGACCGGGGCGTCGATGCAGGTCAGCGCGGCATGGACGGCTGCCGGGTCGCCGACGCCGGTGGCCAGTCGTACCGCCTCGGCGCGGGCGGCGCGGGCGCCGACCACGTCCCCGGCGAGCGCGCTGGCAGCGGCCAGCTCGCGGTGCAGGTCGAGCCGGGTCCGGGCGTCGGTGGCCGGGGCCAGGCCGACGGCGCGCAGCGCACCGGCCCAGAGCGCGGCGGCCTCCCTCGGTGCGCCGAGGTCGCCGGCGCGACGGGCGGCGGTGGCGAGATGACCGATGGCGTCGACGGCGGTGGACCGGGTGAGGGCCGCGAGCGCATGCCGCCCCAGCGCCGCCGCGTCGTCGCTGCCCTGTTCCCGCAGCACGGTGAGGATGCGGGCGTGGATCCGGGTGCGGCGCAGCAGCGGCACGCTGTGGTAGAGCGCGTCGCGCATCAGGGCGTGGGCGAACCGCACCCGACCCGGCGCGGGTTCGACGAGCAGCCCCGCGGTCACTCCGGCCTCCAGGCCGTCGAGGACCGGCTCCTCCGGGCCGCCGTCGAGTGCGAGCAGGGTGTCGACGTCGGCTTCGGCACCGAACACCGCAGCGTGTCGCAGCACCGTCCGCGCGTCGGCAGGCAGTCGCGCCAGTCGGCGGGCCAGCACGTGGCCGAGGCCGGCGGGCACGCCGTCGAGCGCCGCTGCCGGTCCTTCGGCCGCGACCAGTTTGGCCAGCTCGATGGTGAACAGGGGATTGCCCGCCGACCGTTGTCCGACCGTGTGCGTAAGCTCGGGATCGGTGCTGTCCACCCCGTGCCGGCGCAGCAGCTCGGCGACGGCTTCCCCGTCCAGGCCGTGCAGCGCGAGATCGACCGCCGGCACCGCGGCCAGCGCCGCCCGTGCCCCCACCAGGTCGTCGGTGACCTCGTCCGGCCGGTACGTCGCCACGATGAGCATTGGCGCGGCGGTGAGGGCGGCGACGAGGTGCCGAAGGATGCGCAGGGTCTCCCCGTCGGCGCGGTGCACATCCTCGACCGTGAGGAGCACGGGGGCCTGCGCGGTCAGTCGGGCCAGGTAGGCGGCCAGCGCCCCGCGCAGGTGGAACTCGTCGTACTCGCCACGGGCCCGGCCGGTGGGTTCGGGGTCGAGCAGCAGGCGCAGGCCCGATGCCTCCGCCTCGTCGAGGGGGAGGAGCCGTCCGGCGGCGGTGACCACGTCGCGCCAGGCCCACGCCGGCGGTGCGCCCTCCACCTGCGGGCAGTGCCCGACGACCGGCTGCCAGCCGTCAGCGGTGAGGATGTCGGCGAGTTGTCGTGCCAACGTCGACTTCCCCGCCCCCGCCTCGGCGCCGATCCAGCAGATGCCCAGGCCGGTCACGGCGGCCCGGGCGGCGGCGGCCCGGAGCCGGGCCAGTTCCGCCGCCCGGCCCACCGGGCGCGTCTCGGGTGCCCCGACGATGGGGGCGGGCAGGAGCCTGACGGTCGCCCCGGGCGGCGCGGGAGCGGCGCTGTCCAGGCGTGGGCTCTGGCGCAGCAGGTCCGTCTCCAGGCTCCGCAACTCACGGCCGGGGTCGATGCCCAACTGCGTGGCCAGCGTGGCCCGCACGGTACGGAGCACGTCGAGCGCGTCGGCCTGCCGGCCGAGGCGGTACAGCGCGACCGCGAGCAGCACGGCGGCCCGCTCCCGCAGGGGGTGGTCGCGCACGTGCGGGTCGAGGTCACGGACGACCTCGCCCGGCCGGTGCAGGACGAGCAGGAGTTCCGCCCGCTGCTCGACGGCGGACAGCCTCAGCTGGGTCAGCCGGTCGTGCTCCCGGTCCGCCCACGGCTCCCCGACGAACTCGGCGTACGGGCTGCCGCCGTGCCAGCAGGCCAGGGCCTCGTCCAGCCCGGCGATCGCCACCGCGGGTCGCTGCCCCGGCTCGGGCGTGGTGGCCCGCAGTGCCGCCTCGAACCGCCAGGCGTCCACGTCCGGGGTCGGCAGTCGCAGGGCGTACCCCGGGGCGGCGGTGAGCAGGGTCCGGGCGGGGGTGCGCGACGGACGGTCCGGCTCCAGCGCCCGGCGCAGGTTCGACACGTACACCTGGAGGGCGGCCTGGGCGCGTGGGGGCGGGTCCCCCGACCAGAGATCCTCGATCAGCCGGTCGACCGAGACCGGGTGGCCGCCACCGGCGGTCAGTCGGGCCAGCACCGCGCGTTGCCGGGGAGCGCCGAGGTTGATCGTGACGCCGCCACGGCTGGCCCGCACCGGGCCGAACACGCCGATCGTCGTCACCCGGTGACCCTAGCCGGGCACGCGGGGCCGGGGGATCCCGCGTCCGACGCCCGTGGCCGCTCCGGTCGGGCTCCGGTCCGTGGCCGGGCGTCCCGCTGGTCCGTGACCGGGTGTCCCGTAGGTCCGTGACCGGGTGTCCCGCTGGTCCGTGGCCGGGCGTCCCGTCGGTCCGGTGTCCGAACGGGACGTCGGCCAGCCGGCATCGACGGCGAGCCCGTGGGTGCTGATCCGGGCCCGCCGGGCCGCCAACGCGGCGAGCGCGTTCGGGTAGGTGGGCGATTCGACC
>NZ_JBFAQU010000014.1:0-161799 GCF_040678915.1 Micromonospora sp. NPDC049257 | reverse complement strand
AGGGCGGTCTTGCGGATCAGATCGGTACGCATGGTCGCGTGCTCCTCTGCATTCGGGGGTGTGGCGGACGCCCTCAGGGGGTGGGGCGTGGCCGGAAGTTCAGGGGATCGCCTGGCGGTCGGGGGGGACCTGCTCGGGCGTCCAGGGAGGTGTAACCGACCCGGTGGCGACCGCATTCCGCGGTCGGGGTTCCGGGGCCGTCCCCCGGGGGGTGGGGGAGTGGCGGTGGTATGCCAGGTACAACGCCCCGGCCCCGGCGACGATTCCGCCGTGCGGGTGGCCCCGGCCACGGGACGATCGGGCACGAACGGGCTTGTCCGGTGCGGGACCTCCGGTCGGAACCGGACGTCCGGGCGGCTACCGGACCCGGTGCGGTGGGTGGTGGACCCGGCTCAGTCGGCCCGGATCAGGTCGACCACCGCGTCCCGGGCCGCCCGGACGGCGTCACGCGACTGCTCGGTGTGGTCCAGGATGTCGAAGGCGTGCTGGCCGTCCGGCACCTCCACCAGACGCACCGGTCGCCCGACCTGGGCGGCGGCGTCGAGGAACGCGGCGATGCCGGCCAGCAGCCCGGGGAGCTTGTCCTGCCCGGCCCGGGTCAGCACCACCGGCGTCGTCGAGCCGGCACCGAGGGCATCGATCGGCAGGAACCGCGCCGGCACCTCCCAGCCGGGCAGCGGGACGAGCAGCGGATAGGTCAGCGCGATGCCCCGTACCCAGGCCGGCGCGGCGCGCAGCCAGTCGGCCGCCAGCAGGCACCCACCGGAGAAGAACCAGAGCACCACCCGCTGCGCGTCCACCCGGGGATCGGACCGGACGGCCTCGACCAGGCCGGCGATCTCGTCGGCGGTGGTGGGCAGCCCGGCGAGGTCGGTGACCCGGTAGCTGATGACGGCGGCGACCAGACCCTGCTCGGCGACGAGCGCCCCGTAGCCCCGGTAGAGCAGCCAGTCCCGAGGATCCGGTGCGCCCGGCGGAAGTGGGGCACCGTGCACGACCACCACGACGGGGTGCGGCCCGGGGCCGGTCGGCAGGTGCAGGTCGACCTGGCCGTGCCGCTCCACCGGCGCTGCGGGCGGTGACAACACGAAGGGTTGCTGCTCGACCGCATCATCCATGCCGGGAGCCTAGCCGTCGGCGGCCCGCCCGACTGCCCCGTCGGGGCCGCCGTGGGCGCCGTCCGTGGCCGACCGGCGACGGACGGCCCGGGGTCGGTCAGGCCGGGTCGTCGGCGGGCTTCGCGGCCTCGGCGTGCCGCTGCCGCAGCCGGTCCCGGATCTCCTCCGGGGTGTACGCGCGACGCCGCCGTTCGGCGCGGGCGACGACCACGCCGGTCGCGGCGACCCCCGCGATACCCGCCAACCCGAGGACCTTCCACCACTGCATCCGTTGCCGCATCGGCCTAGGGTAGACGCTCATGAGCATCAGCCTGGACGAGGCCGTCGACCTGAGCCGTACCGGTGACGTGTGGGTGTTCCGGGGGCGCAGCGTGCCGGACCGGGCCATCCAGTTCACCACCAACAGTCCCGTCAACCACGTCGGCATGGCGGTGGTGCTGGACGACATGCCGCCGTTGATGTGGCACGCCGAGCTGGGGCGGTCGCTGCGGGACATGTGGACCGGCACCCACCAGCGCGGTGTGCAACTGCACGACCTGCGCGACGCGGTCTGCGTCTGGGCCAACCGGTACGGCCAGCGCGCCTGGCTGCGTCAGCTCGAACCGTCGGCCGACCTGGCGATGGAGCAGGCGGTGCTGCAGACCGTGGCCCGGCTCGACGGCACCCCGTTCCCGTCCACCGCCCAGTTGGCCTGGCGGTGGGCCCGGGGGCGGGTCCCGCAGCTGCGCATCCCGTTGCCCCTGCCGGGTCGGCGGGACCGGGACGGCGAGCCGGCCGACCGGCAGCCCGGCGACCGGCCGACCGGCGACCGCGCGCTGGAGACCGCGTACTGCGCGGAGGTGGTGGCGGTGACCTACGAGGCGATGGGGTTGCTGCCGCCCGGCCGCCGGCCCAACTGGTACGACCCGGGCCGGTTCTGGAGCGGCGACGACCTCGACCTGGCCGGCGACGCACGGCTGGGCGCGGAGATCGAGGTACGCATCCCGCCCCGATGAGGTTTGCCGGCGGGCGGCGACGGCAACTGGTGACGCCGTGAGAGCTTCCACCGATCTGAATACGCTGAGCGATTTCTTCGACCGTTACGGGGTGGCACTCACCACCGGTGACGTGCCCGCCATCGCCGGCTGTTACGCCCTGCCCGGGCTGGTGGTCGCCGACAGCTACAGCTTCTCGTTCAGCACGATGGCCGCCGTCGCGCTCTCCTTCGTCGGTGCCGCGCCCGACTACCAGGAACGGGAGCTGGTCGCGGCGCACGCGCTGATCGAGCAGGTCGAGCCGGTCTCCGCCCTGCTGACCATGGTCGCCGTGCGGTGGGAGTTCCTGGACAGCCAGGGGCGGGCGGTGCCCGGGGAGCGCTACCGCTACCTGCTGCGTGGCACCGAGGACGGCCCGGCGATCTGCACCGTCATCCGGACCGGCTGACCTGCGCGCGCCGGGCCTACCGCCCCCGCTGATCATCGCTACTGGACGGTCGCTAATCTCTGCGTACGGGATCGACCGAGGAGGATCATGCCGGGGACGCGCTGGACGCGGTGGACGTCTCGGTTGCCCCACGCGATCGCCGCGCTGCCCTGGACGCTCGCCTCGATCGCGGTGATCGTGCTGCTCTTCTTGCTGGTCAAGGCGTTGGTGGCGGTGCTCGGTCACGACCGTTACGCCGAGCACGGCGCCGGGGCGCGCAGCGAGGCCATCATGGTGCCGGGTGTGCCGGTGGCGACCGAGTCGGTGCTGCCGTCGCCGTCGCCCACCAGGACCCGCCCGGACCCCGGTGGCGGACCGGGCGTGGCCCTGCCACCGGCCGGTCGACCGCCCACCGCGTCCCGGTCGGCCACGCCGTCCCCGTCCCCGTCCGTGTCGCCGTCGGCCGCGACGCCCTCGCCGAAGCCGACCACGCTGCTCAACGACGACGCCCCGGGCATCTCCTACCGGGGGCGGTGGGCGGTCTCCCGGGACCGGCCGTACGGCGACCACCGCGACGACGTTCACTACACGATCCACGACGGGGACTCGTTCAGCTTCACGTTCACCGGCACGGGGCTGGACTACATCACGTCGCGGGACCCGGAGTACGGGGATGCCGACGTGTGGGTCGTCGATGCCGGCGGCCGGCCGGTGAAGCAGCAGCGGGTGAGCGCGCGGGCGAACCGTTACCAGCCCCAGCAGACGGTGTTCAGCGTCAGGGACCTTCCGCTCGGGACGTACACCATCTGGGCGGTCAAGCGGAACGGCGTCTACTTCCAGGTGGACGCGTTGCGGGTACGGGGCTGACGAACGGCGAACTGTCCGGTTAGGACAAAATCCGATGCCTCAGCCACTTTCCGGCAAACGCCGGGATCGTTACTCTTCTCGGACGGGGCCGACCAGGGAGGGTCATGTCCGGCATGCGTCGCGCACAACCGCGGGCACACGGAGCGGGTGCGCTGGCGTCGTCGCCATGGGTCGTGGTCGCCACCGGGGTGCTGGTGATGGTCGTGCTCCTGATCGTGGCGCTGGCGTCGTACCGCAGTCGTGGGCCGGCGTTCGAGGCGCGGCCGGCCGATCCGGTGCCGGCCTACTCGCTGCCCGGGTCGGGGGGGACCGACCGGGCGCCGGTGGCGGCGAACCTGCCCGAACCGGTCGTCCCCGGTCTGACGCCCCGCCGCACCGACCCGCTGCCGGTCGAGCTGCCCGCCGACGTCGTCGGGGGTGACCCGTCGGGTGGTGGCGGTGCGGTGTCCTCGCCGCCCGACGGGGTCGTGGTGCCGCCCGACGACCCAGGTGCGCCGCCCGCCCCGCCGGCCCCGCAGGCCACGCCGCCCGCGCCACCGGCCCCGCCGTCGTCGCCGATGACGGGTCGGTTCAGCGTGCGGGACAGTTGGAACAACGAGGCGTTCATCGGTGAGGTGCTGCTGCACAACCGGGACCGGGTGGCCCGGCCCTGGACGGTGCGGCTGGTCCCGCCCGCCGGCAGCAGGCTGGTCACCTCGTGGGTGGAGGGTGCGCCGCAGGGCACCCCCCGGATGTCGGGTGGGGTGTTCACGTACACCAGTGGGGTGAACGTCGCGCCGGGGGCGTCGGTGCCGTTGCGGTTCCACTTCGAGAACACCGGGGGCAGCATCCGGCCGTCGCGCTGCACGGTCGACGGGGTGGCCTGCTCCGGTCTCTGACCGTCGCGTCGGGTCGCCGGTCCGGTTGCCGTCGTTGCAAGTTTGCTGCTTTGTTGCGACTTGGTTTGCAAGGTATTGCAGAACCCTTTCGGAAAGGGCTAGCGTGCGGGCGAATCAGCGACCATAGGAAGGCCGTCGATGAAACCCCCGCTGCCGCGCAAGGCGCTGCTCGCCCTGGTCTCCACCCTCACCCTCGCCCTCGTCGGCGTCCCGGTCGCCGTCCGCCACCTCGGTGCCGACGCCACCGACCGCCCGTCCACCATCGACGCACTCGCCGCGGCCGGCGCCGCCCAGTGGGGTGCCGAACCCACCACCGAGGCGCTGCTCGCCGCCGGCACCGGTAAGGGACGCGCCGAGCAGTTCTACTTCGTCCTGCCGGACCGGTTCGCCAACGGCGACCGCCGCAACGACACCGGCGGTCTCACCGGCGACCGGCTGCGCACCGGGCTCGACCCGACCGACAAGGGCTTCTACCACGGTGGCGACCTCAAGGGCGTCATCGACAAGCTCGACTACATCCAGGGGCTCGGCACCACCGCCATCTGGCTGGCGCCGGTGTTCAAGAACCGCCCTGTGCAGGGCAGCGGCGCGGACGTCTCCGCCGGCTACCACGGCTACTGGATCACCGACTTCACCCAGGTCGACCCGCACTTCGGCACCAACGAGGAAATGAAGCGGCTGGTCAGGCTGGCCCACCAGCGGGGCATCAAGGTCTACCTCGACGTCATCGTCAACCACACCGCCGACGTCATCTCCTACGCCGAGGGCAAGTACGCGTACGTCGACAAGAAGACGTCGCCGTACACCGACGCGCAGGGGCGTGAGTTCGAGGACCGCAACTACGCCGACGGCACCCGGGACTTCCCGAGGGTGAACACCGACGCCGGCCCGTACACGCCGACGTTCGCCACCGGAGCCGACGCGGGCGTCAAGGTGCCGGCCTGGCTCAACGACCCGACGATGTACCACAACCGGGGTGACTCCACCTTCGCCGGTGAGAACAGCGAGTACGGCGACTTCTACGGCCTCGACGACCTGTGGACCGAGCGGCCCGAGGTGGTCCGGGGCCTGACCAAGGCGTACGGCGACTGGATCGCCAGCACCGACGTCGACGGGTTCCGGCTGGACACCGTCAAGCACGTCAACCTCGACTTCTGGCCGCAGTTCAGCCAGGGCATCAAGCGCGCCGCCGACTCCGCCGGCAAGAAGGACTTCTTCATGTTCGGCGAGGTCTACAGCGCCGACCAGGAGGTCACCTCCACCTACGTGCGGCGCGGCGGGCTGCCGGCCACCCTCGACTTCTCCTTCCAGGAGGCGGCGCGCGGCTACGTCACCACCGACGGATCGGCGAAGGCGCTGGCCGACGTCTACGCCAAGGACCCGCTGTACGCCGCCCGGGACACCGACGCCGGCCGGCTGACCACCTTCCTCGGCAACCACGACATGGGTCGGATCGGCTCGTTCATCGCCGCCGCCGGGGGCGACGACGCCCGCCAGTTCGGCCGGGACCGCCTCGCCCACCAGCTGATGTTCCTCACCCGGGGTCAGCCGGTCGTCTACTCCGGCGACGAGCAGGGCTTCACCGGGCCGGGCGGGGACAAGGACGCCCGGCAGGACATGTTCGCCACCCGCACGGCGGACTACCTCGACGACGACCTGATCGGCACCACCCGCACCCACGCCGCGGACCAGTACGACACCACCCACCCGCTGTACCGCACCATCGCCGAGCTGGGCCGGCTGCGGGCCGCGCACCCCGGCCTGCGCGACGGCGTCCAGGTCACCCGGTACGCCGCCGACGGGCCGGGTGTCTTCGCCTTCTCCCGGATCTCCCCGGCCGACCGCACCGAGTACCTGGTGGCGGTGAACAACGCCGGCACCCCGCAGACTGTCACCGTGCAGACCTGGTCACCCGGCACCACGTTCACCGGCATCTACGGCGGCACGGCCACCCCGACCGCCGGCACCGACGGAAAGCTGAGCGTGACCGTCCCCGCCGGGTCGGCGGTGGTGCTCAAGGCCGGCCGGCCCGTCCCACAGGCCACCGCCAAGCCGACCGTCACCCTCACCGAGCCGGGCACCGACCCGGTCGCCACCCGGGCCGCCGTCACCGCTCAGGTGACAGGTGACCCGCTGGCCACCGTCACCGTCGCCGCCCGGGTCGCGGGTGGGAAATGGGCCCTGCTGGGCAGCGCGCACACCGCGCCGTACACCGTGCACCACGACCTGACCGGGCTCGCCGGGGGCACCCGGGTCGAATACAAGGCGGTGGTCCGCGACGGAAAGGGGCGGACGACCGCCACCCGGTCGACCGGGGTGGTCGGCACCCCCGCGCAGGGCGCGTCCCGGGACTGGGTGGTGGTGCACTACCAGCGCCCCGCCGGGGACTACGCCGACTGGGGACTGTACGCCTGGGGTGACCTCGATCCGGCGTACGTCACGCAGTGGCCCGCCGGGCAGCCGTTCGCCGGGGAGGACTCGTACGGCCGGTTCGCCTGGGTGAAGCTCAAGCCCGGCGCCAAATCCGTCGGGTTCCTCGTGGTCGACAAGGCGGGAAACAAGGACGTCGCCAACGACCGCACCATCGACGTGACCACCACCGGCGAGGTCTGGATCAAGCAGGGCGACCCGGCGCTCTATCCCACCCGGCAGGCCGCCACCGGCGAACCCGACCCACCCGTCGACCCGGGCACCGCGATCATCCACTGGCGCAAGGCCGACAACGACTACGCCGGCTGGGGCCTGCACCTGTGGGACGGCGCGGCCACCCCGACCGACTGGGCCAGCCCGCTCCTGCCCGAGAAGGTGGACTCCTTCGGCGCGCTGTTCCGGGTGCCGCTGGCGGCCGGCGCGACCGGGCTCAACTACATCATCCACCGGGGCGACACCAAGGATCAGCCCGACGACCAGCGACTCGACCTCACCGGGGTCGGCCACGAGGTCTGGCTGCTGGGCGGGGTGCCCGGCCGGCTGCTCCCCGCCACCGCCACCGGGACGACGAAGGACCTCGACATCACGAAGCAGCAGGCGCAGTGGATCGACAGGTCCACGGTCACCTGGGCCGTCGGCCCGACCGACGGCAGGGCGTACGCCCTGGTGGCCGCCCCGGCGGGTGGGCTGAGTGTGGTCGACGGCGAGCTGTCCGGGACGTACACCTCGCTGCCGTTGCGGGCGCAGCGCAACGGGCTCACCGAGGCCCAGCGGGCGGCCTTCCCGCACCTGTGGGCCCACCAGGCGTTCCGTCTCGACCGGGCCGACCTGGCGAAGGTGCCGGCGGCGCTGCGCGGGCAACTCGTGGTGACCGAACGCGACGCCCGGGGGGCGCTGCTGCGCGCGACCGGGGTGCAGATCCCCGGCGCGCTCGACGACGTCTACCGGGCCGCCACCGACGCGACGCTCGGCGTCAGCTTCGCCGGTAAGGTGCCCACCCTCGCGGTCTGGGCGCCCACCGCCCGCACCGTCACCCTCGAACTGTCCGACACGCCGTCGGCGCAGCCGCGCACGGTGGCGATGCGCCGCGACGACCGCACCGGCGTCTGGTCGGTACGCGGCAGCCGCGACTGGACCGGCCGGTACTACCGCTACCGGGTCGAAGCCTGGCAGCCGGCCGCCCAGAAGATCGTCACCGCCTCGGTCACCGACCCCTACTCGGTGGCGCTCGCGGCGGACTCCACGCACAGCCAGATCGTCGACCTGGCCGACCCGGCGCTCGCCCCGCCCGGCTGGTCCGGGCTGCGCAAGCCGGCCGCGCCGCCCACGTCGAAGGCGCAGATCTCCGAGCTGTCGGTGCGCGACTTCTCGATCGCCGACAGCACCGTGCCGGCCGAGCGGCGGGGCACCTACCTGGCCTTCACCGACCCCGGCACAGCGGGGATGAGGCACCTGAAGGCGCTCGGCGACGCCGGGGTCAACTACCTGCACCTGCTGCCGGTGTTCGACTTCGCCACCATCCCCGAGAAGCGCGCCGACCAGCGGCAGCCCGACTGCGACCTGGCGACACTGCCCCCGGACTCCGACCGGCAGCAGGCGTGCGTCGCGGCGGTCGCCGACACCGACGGCTACAACTGGGGGTACGACCCGCTGCACTACACCGTCCCGGAGGGCGGCTACGCCGTCGACCCGGACGGGGCACGGCGGACCACCGAGTTCCGCCAGATGGTCGCCGGGGTCAACGGTGCCGGCCTGCGGGTGGTGCTGGACGTGGTCTACAACCACACCTCGGCCGCCGGCACCGACGCGAAGTCGGTCCTCGACCAGGTGGTGCCCGGCTACTACCACCGGCTGCTCGACGACGGCACCGTCGCCAACTCGACCTGCTGCGCCAACACCGCCCCCGAGCACGCCATGATGGGCAAGTTGGTGGTCGACTCGCTGGTCGTCTGGGCGAAGCAGTACAAGGTGGACGGCTTCCGGTTCGACCTGATGGGCCACCACCCGAAGGCGAACATCCTGGCCGTCCGCGCCGCGCTCGACAAGCTGATCCTGGCCCGCGACGGCGTCGACGGGAAGAAGATCCTGCTCTACGGCGAGGGCTGGAACTTCGGCGAGGTCGCCGACGACGCCCGGTTCGTCCAGGCCACCCAGACCAACATGGCCGGCACCGGGATCGGCACCTTCAACGACCGGCTCCGCGACGCGGTGCGCGGTGGCGGCCCCTTCGACGCCAACCCGCGCGTGCAGGGCTTCGCCTCCGGCCTCTACACCGACCCCAACGGCGACCCGGTCAACGGCACCGCCGCCGAGCAGCAGGCCCGGCTGCGGCACTCCCAGGACCTGATCAAGGTGGGGCTGACCGGCAACCTGCGCGGCTACCGGTTCACCGACTCCACCGGCCGCAAGGTCACCGGGGCGCAGGTGGACTACAACGGCTCCCCGGCCGGCTACACCGCCGCGCCCGGCGAGGCGGTCACCTACGTCGACGCGCACGACAACGAGATCCTGTACGACGCGCTGGCGTACAAGCTGCCGACCGGCACCTCGGCGACGGACCGGGCCCGGATGCAGGTGCTCGCCCTGGCCACCACCGCCCTCGGGCAGGGGACCGGGTTCGTGGCGGCTGGCTCGGAGCGGCTGCGGTCGAAGTCGCTCGACCGCAACTCCTACAACTCCGGTGACTGGTTCAACCAGATCCGCTGGGACTGCGCCGAGGGCAACGGCTTCGGTGCCGGTCTCCCACCGGCGGCGGACAACCAGGACAAGTGGTCGTACGCGAAGCCGCTGCTGGCCGATCCGTCCCTGGTCCCGGACTGCGCCGCGATCGACCTGGCCGACGCCCGGTACGCGGAACTGCTGGAGATCCGGCGGTCCTCGCCGGTGTTCGGGCTGTCCACCGCCGACCAGGTGCAGCAGCGGGTCGCCTTCCCGCTGTCCGGGGCGAAGGAGACCCCGGGGGTGCTCACCATGACCCTGGACGCCCGGGGGCTGGGTGGCCGGTGGAAGACGGTGACCGTGGTCTTCAACGCCACCCCGACGGCGGCGAAGCAGACGGTGGCCGGGTTGCGGGGCACCGACACCACCCTGCACCCGGTGCTGGCCGACTCCGCCGACCCGGTGCTGCGGGCCGCCTCGTTCGACCGGGCGGCGGGCACCTTCACCGTGCCGGCACGCAGCGTGGGGGTCTTCGTCCAGCGTTGACCCGACGGCGCTTCGTCGTGCGCTGAGCAGGCGACGACCGGCCCCCCTCCGCGTGCTGCGGAGGGGGGCCGGTTCGCGTCCTGCCCGGTGTGCCGCCGTCACCGGCCGCACGTCACCCGAGGGTGCTCAGCCGAAGCAGTTCGGGATGGTGTCGCCCGGGATGGCCAGGCAGTTCGTCGGGCGGTTCGCGACGATCGCGGACTTGTCGTCCACGTTCACCACGCCCTCGAAGGTGAACACACCGCCCGGAGCGAAGGTGGCGAAGTTGTTGGCGACCTTCGTCCGGCTGAGGTTGACCTCGCCGAAGATGTTGAAGATGCCGCCGCCGACGCCGATCGGACCGAGGGCCCGGTTGGCGACGACCTCGGACTCACGCACCGTGGTGACGCTGTCCGCGTTGAACAGCCCGCCGCCGAAGAAGCCGGCGGTGTTCTCCTTGAGGTGGCTCTTCTCGATGGTGACCGCGCTGTCGAAGGCCACGGCCACGCCGCCGCCGACGCCCGCGGTGCTGTTCTTGGCCACCGTCGAGTGGTGCACGTTGACCTGGGCGTCCGCCGCCGCGATACCGCCACCGGCGAGCACCGCGGTGTTCGACAGGACCTCCGTGTAGCGCACTGTGGTGTTGCCCCCGATGTCGAGCAGGCCGCCGCCGAAGCCGAGCGTCTCGTTCTCGGTGATCTTGGACTTCTCGATCAGGACGGTGCCGCCGTCGACGTCCTCGGTGAAGATCTCCGCGGCGCCGTTGGAGATGCCGCCACCACCGATGACGGCGGTGTTGTCGGTGATCGTGGATTCGTCGACCTTGAGCAGGCCGGCGTTGAAGATGCCACCGCCGAAGAAGAAGGCGGTGTTGTGGGCGACCTCGGTGTGCCGCAGCGACGTGGTGCCGAAGTTGGCCAGCCCGCCGCCGTTGCCGCCGGACTGGTTCAGCACGACCGAGGTGTCGAACAGGTCGGCCGTACCACCCGGTTGCACCAGGATCCCGGCGCCGTCGTTGATGCCCGGCGTGAGGACCAGCGGCGTGACGGCCCCCGGCTTGGCCTTGGGTGCGAGCTGTACGGCGGCCTTGGGCGTGGCCTTCGGCGCGGCCTTCAGGCCGGCCTTCGGGTTCGCCTTGCGGACGGTGAGCGCCTGGGTCAGCGGGGTGCCGGCCTTCACCTGGGCGGCGATCGCCTGGGAGTCCGAGTAGGCCCCCCAGACCGTCTCCGGCGCGACGGCCGTGAACGCCTCGATGGTCTGCCCGCCCTTGATGGTCAGGCCCTTGATGCTCAGGTGGCCGCCGGGGCCCACGTTGAGGATCCGGAAGTAGTCGGCGGTGGCGTCCCGGGAGATCGTGGTGTGCTCACCCCGAAGGGTGATGTTCTGGGTGATCACCGGCAGGCCGTTGCCGTCCTGGTTGCGGGTCAGGTTGTAGGTGCAGCCCTTGGCCAGGTCCAGCACGCCGCCGTCGCGGCTGTTGGCGAAGACGATGGCCTGGATGAGCCGGTCGGTGTCGCAGGGCACCTCCCTTCCACGCTCGCGGTCCTTGCCCTCGTGCTCGTCCTTGCCGCCACGGTCGTCCTTGCCGCCACGGTCCGGGCCCTCGTCGCCGCGGCCATGGTCGCCGTCCTTGGTGACCTGCTGAGTGGTGTTCCACTTCAGTCCGCTCACCCCGACCGCCCCGGCACTGCCGGCGACGCCCACCGCGGCGAGACTGACCACACCTGTCAACCCGGCGACGCCACTGGCGAGCCAGAGCTTGCGACGGCTCCTGCTCCCCGTCGCC
Source organism: Micromonospora sp. NPDC049257 (assembly GCF_040678915.1). NCBI lineage: Bacteria > Bacillati > Actinomycetota > Actinomycetes > Micromonosporales > Micromonosporaceae > Micromonospora > Micromonospora sp. NPDC049257. Next base: position 150,136 of record NZ_JBFAQU010000014.1, on the reverse strand, counting down.
CGCGCGGAGGCTTCGTTGTTCGTTAGGTAGTTGGACATCGGAGCTCTCTGCCCTCTCCTCGTACCAGACAGGGTCGCCGCGCCTGAGCGGACGTCCCCTGCTACAAATCGGTTGTAGCTCCCGAAACCCACGGTATGAGAACGTTCCTCGCTATGAGGCCAAACCCGAAGAAAGCCCGCCTTATTTGCACGTTCCGGCGGTCGGTGACCCTCGGGACGAGCAGGTCCTCAGCGGGTGATCCCCTGTAACTCGCCGCAGGGGCGGCTTCAGCCGGGGATGGCCAGGCCAGGCGGGGCGGGAGCGGTGCGTGGGGCGGGAACGACGGCGGCCCCGCCGCCGGAGGCGTCCGCCGAGGGGGCGACGCGTCCGGCGGCGGGGCCGCCGTGAACCGGGTGCGGGGGTCAGCCGGGCAGGCGGGGACCCGCCTCACGCTGCTCGGCCAGCCAGGTCTCCACCTCGTCGGAGCGGCGGGGCAGACCGGCCGACAGGTTCACCGAACCGGTCGCGGTGACCAGGATGTCGTCCTCGATGCGGACCCCGATGCCGCGCAGCTCCTCCGGGACCAGCTCGTCCTCCGGCTGGAAATACAGCCCCGGCTCGACGGTGAGCACGTAACCCTCACCGAGCTGGCCGTCGCGGTACTTCTCCTTGCGGGCGTTCGCGCAGTCGTGCACGTCGATGCCGAGCATGTGACTGGTGCCGTGCAGGGTCCACCGCCGGTAGACCGTGGAGGCCGGGTCCATCGCCTCGTCGACGCTCACCGGCAGCAGATCGAGATCCTTCAGCGCCTCGGCGAGCACCCGCATCGAGGTCAGGTGCACCTCGCGGAACCCCACGCCCGGCCGGATCGCGTCGATGCCGGCCTGCTGGGCGGCGTACACCGCGTCGTAGACCTGGCGTTGCAGCGGGGTGAACCGGCCGTCCACCGGCAGCACCCGGGTCACGTCGGCGGTGTAGAGGTTGCGGTTCTCCACGCCCATGTCCATCAACAGCAGCTCACCCGGACGGGTCGCGCCGTGGTTGTGCACCCAGTGCAGGATCGTCGCGTGCTCGCCGCCCCCGACGATCGAGCTGTAGCCGACGTCGTTGCCGTCGTGCCGGGCCCGCAGCGCGAAGATCCCCTCCAACAGCCGCTCGGAGACCCCCCGGTCGGCCGGCAGCACCCGGGCCACGTCCTCGAAGCCGCGTACGGTGGCGTCGACCGCGTCCTGGAGTTGGGCGACCTCCCACTCGTCCTTGACCAGCTTCAGCTCGGCGATCACGATCGCCAGCTCCCGGTCGCGGGCCGGCTGCCCCTCCTCCCGGGGGCCGTCCCACGGGCGCACCGCCGCGTCGACCCGCTGGTCGAAGCCGCGCAACACCCGGGTCCGCCCCGGTGCCATCCGCGCCAGCGCCCCGTCCAGCGCCGTCAGGTCCTCCGTGGGCAGGCCCAGCTCGGTGGACTTCTCGGCCAGGGTGTGCCGCCGGCCCACCCACAGCTCGCCGTGCCGGCTGCGGAAGAACTCGTCGGTCTCCCGCGAGGACCGGGGACGCATGTACAGCGTCGCGTCGTGCCCCGAATCGTTGGGGCGCAGCACCAGGACGCTGTCCGGGTCGTGGTCCCCGGTCAGGTAGGCGAAGTCGCTGCCCGGCCGGAACGGGTGGTCGGTGTCGTTGGCGCGTACCTTCTCGGTGCCGGTGGGGATGACCAGCGTCTCGCCCGGGAAGGCCGCGGAGAGCGCGGCCCGCCGCTTGGCGTGGTGCGGGACCTCCGGTCGGGGCCCGACCGGCAGGCTGGTGTCGCGCCAGCCGTGCCGCATGAAGGACAGGAACGCCTCCGGAAAGTCCGGGTCGTGCGATTCGGTGCCGTCCGCCGGCTTGCCTTCCGTCCGTTCCTCGGCCATGTCGGCTCCCTTCGCCTCGTCGCTCGTCCAGACGGTACCCCGGCTCCGGCCGGGCGGGGTGCCTGCGGTCCGGCACCGGACGCTCGCGCGGAGGGACAGCGCCGTCCGCTTCGCGCGGAGGGACAGAGCCAGCGGTGCCGCACGACCGGAATGTGCCGCGTGGAAAGATGGCGACCATGTGCGGACTCCTGGCCTTCTTCAGCGCGAACGGCAACGCCGCCGCCCACCGCGACAACATCGCGGGGGCGTTGGAATGCCTGCACCACCGCGGACCGGACGAGACAGGGGTCGAGGTGGTCGGTGACGCCACCGGCCACTACGCCGACGGGGTGTTCGCCCACAAGCGGCTCGCCATCATCGACGTGGCGTCCAGCCACGAGCCGCTGCCCTACGCGGGCGGCCGCTACCTGCTGACCTTCAACGGCGAGATCTACAACTACATCGAGCTGCGCGAGGAGCTGGCCCGCAACTTCGGGGCCCAGTTCGCCACCGCCGGTGACGGCGAGGTGATCGTCGCCGGCTACCACTACTGGGGCGAGCAGGTGCTCACCCGGCTGCGCGGCATGTTCGCCTTCGTCATCTGGGACCGGCAGGAGCGTCGGGCGTTCGGCGCGCGGGACTACTTCGGCATCAAGCCGCTGCACTACCTGGAGACCGCCGACGGCCTCTACCTCGCCTCCGAGAAGAAGGCGCTGCTGCCCTTCGCGCACTCCTACTACCAGGGTGACGCCGGCATCGACACCGCCAACCTCAGCCACTACCTCACCCTCCAGTACGTTCCCGAGCCCGGCACCCTGCACCAGGGGATCAGCCGGATCGGCTCCGGGGAGTACCTGACCTGGTCGCCGGGGGGCCGGCTGGACGTGCGGCGCTGGTACCGGCCGGTGTTCCGGCCCGCCCCGGTCGCCGACGAGCAGCGGCTCTACCACGAGATCCGGGAGACGCTTCGGGAGAGCGTACGGATGCACATGCGCTCGGACGTGCCGGTCGGCTCGTTCCTGTCCAGCGGCATCGACTCGACCGCCGTGGTGGCCCTGGCCCGCGAGTTCAACCCCAACATCCTCACCTTCACCGTCGGCTACGACGTGCCCGGCTACTCCGAGATCGACGTGGCCCAGGACTCGGCCCGGCATCTCGACGTGACGACGATCCCGACCAAGATCGGGCCGCAGGACATGATCGACGCGCTGCCGAAGATCGTCTGGCACCTGGACGACCCGGTGGCCGACCCGGCGCTGGTGCCGCTCTACTTCGTCGCCAAGAAGGCCGCCGAGCACGTCACGGTGGTGCTCTCCGGCGAGGGCGCCGACGAGTTCTTCGGCGGTTACACCATCTACCGGGAGCCGCTCTCCCTCGGCACCGTCAACGGGCTGCCGGGCGGGGTGCAGAAGGGCCTGCGCGCGGTCTCCAAGGCGATCCCGCAGGGGGTCAAGGGCAAGAGCTTCCTGGAGCGCGGCACCACCCCGATCGAGCAGCGCTACTACGGCAACGCCCGGATGTTCACCGAGGAGGAGAAGCAGCACCTGCTGCGCCGCTACGACCCGTCGGTGCGTTACACCGACGTCACCGCCCCGATCTACGCCGAGTGCACCGAGCTGGACGACGTCACCAAGATGCAGTACGTCGACCTCTACACCTGGCTGCGCGGCGACATCCTGGTCAAGGCGGACCGGATCTCGATGTCGCACTCGCTGGAGGTGCGGGTGCCGTTCCTGGACCGGGCGGTCTTCGACGTGGCGGCCACCATCCCGGTCGACCTGAAGCTGCCGCCCCGTTCCGACGCCACCAAGTACGCCATGCGCCAGGCGTTGCAGGGCGTCGTGCCGCCGGCCATCGTCAACCGCAAGAAGCTGGGCTTCCCGACCCCCACCCGGGTCTGGCTGCGCGGCGAGATGTACGAGTGGGCCCGGCACGTGCTGTCCACCTCCGGTGCCGGCGACCTGATCGACCTGTCGTACGCGATGCGGCTGCTGGAGGAGCACAAGCGCGAGGAGGCGGACAACTCCCGCAAGGTGTGGACGGTGCTGATCTTCTGCATCTGGCACGCCATCTTCGTGGCCAAGACCCTCGACCCGGGCATCCAGCGCAACCAGTCGGCCCTGCTCACCAAGCCGGTGGTCGGCAGCATGGTCCGCTGACCCCGCCCCCGGTCCCGTCGCGACGGACACCGGGCCCGGACGGACCGGAGGCCCCCACCCGACGGGTGGGGGCCTCCGGTGTGTGCGTTCAGCGTCGGATCACCGGCCGGAGCAGGAGACCGTCGGCAGTCCGTTGGTGCCGGTGCTGCTCGCCGTGAAGCCGAACGTGGTCGTCTTCTCCGGCGCGATCGAGCCGTTGTACGCGGCGTTGGTGACGGTCACCGTCGACCCGCTGGTGCTCAGCGAGCCGTTCCAGACCTGCGAGATCACCTGACCGTTGGGCCAGGTCCAGCTCGCCGCCCAGCCCCCGTACGTGCGGGTGCTGTGGTTCATGATGGTGACCTCACCCTGGAAGCCGCCGTTCCAGGCGCTGACCACCTTGTAGACCGCCATGCAGTCGCTGTTGCCCGGCGGCGGGGTGGTGGTCGGCGGCGGCGGGGTCGTGGTCGGCGGCGGCGGGGTGGTGGTCGGCGGCGGGGTGGTCGGCGGGGGCGTGGTCGGCGGCGGGGTGGTCGGGTTGTTGCCGCTGCCGACCCCGGTCACCTGACCGTTGCCACCGTCGAAGGTGACGTCCGAGCAGCCGAAGAAGTTCTCCTGGCTGTCCGAGCGGACCCAGCGGGAGTAGATGATGTGCCGGCCGGACTTGCCCGACGGCAGGTTCCCGCTGAAGTAGTAGTGCCCCTCGTTGGTGCCCGACGCGCCCCGCTGGGGCGGGTTGGTCACCGTGAGGAACGGCTCCTCCAGGTCACTCCAGGCCAGCGGCCGGGTCGGGCTCCAGCTGTCCTTCGTCACATAGAAGTAGAAGGTGCCCGGGTGGTGCGCCCAGTTGCTGTACTTGAAGTCCAGCCGGGCACCGGACGTCAGGTGGGTCAGCGGCCAGTCGGTACGGGCCAGGTCGTACCCGGCGAAACCGGTGTTGCCGCCGCTGCACAGCTTGCCGTCGGGGATGAAGCCGACGGTGCGGCCACCGGCGTCGGAGCGGAGCACGCTGAACCAGTTGTAGAGGGAGTTGGTGCCGCTCTGGGCGACGGCGGCGGAGCAGGCCGGGTTGTTCGGCCGGATCTCGCCGGTGGGGCTCAGGCCGTCCTGCCAGCACAGGTAGGTCCGGCTGCCCGGAACGATCGGCGTGCCGTGTGCGGCGGCCGGTTCGGGCTGCACCGTCAGGGCGACGGCCCCGAAGGCGAGGGTGGCGGCCGCGGTGAACAACGCGGCCGTACGGGAACGAAGCACGAGCTTCTCCTGATCCGCGGGGTGGCGCGAACGCCCGCCCCGCACAAGGTGAGGGATGCGTCGGTCGCGGCTCTGGCCGGCGGCCCGACAGGGGCCGACGGGCGCGTGCCGTCGGCGGTCCGTGCCCACGGACCGGTGCCTCTCGCGTCAGACCCCAGCTGATCGCCGAGCGGGTGCGGCAGCCCTCCGCGCCGGCCCGGCACCCCAATACCATCACGCCCGGACGAACCACGCAATAGTCGTTGCTCGATGGGTGGGATCTGGTTGCCCGGCCGGCCCCGATCGGCATGGACCGTTGTGCCAGCCTGGTAGCCGACGACGACGCGCTGGGAGGCGACGTGGGGTACGCGGTGGTGCTCGGTGAGGCGCTGATCGACCTGTTGGACGCCGAGTCCGAGGGGCAGCCGGTGTTCCGGCAGGCGATCGGCGGCGGCCCGCTCAACGTCGCCGTCGGGGTGGCCCGGCTCGGCGGCACCGCCGAGTTCGTCGGCTCCCTCGGCGACGACGTGCTCGCCGGCCGCATCCGCGCCTTCCTGGCCGACGCCGGGGTCGGGCTGACCGGCGCGGTCACCGTGCCCGCACCCACCACGCTGGCGGTCACCACCCACACCGGGGCCGAGCCGGACTTCCGCTTCTACGGCGAACCACCGTCGTACGGCCTGCTCGCCGCCGACGACCTCGACGGGGCGCTGATCGAGGGCGCGGACGTGCTCTACTGCGGCTCGATCGTGCTGCTGCGCCCACCGACTCTCGCCGCCGCCCGGCGGGCCTGGTCGCTCGCGCCCGGCCTGCGGGTCTTCGACCCCAACGTCCGGCCCCGGCTGCTGTCCGGCCCGGCGGAACTGGCCGGCCTGCGCCAGGTGGTGGTGGAGTTCGCCGCCTCGGCGCACCTGGTGAAGCTCAGCAGCGCCGACGCCGCCCTCCTCTGGCCCGACGAGCCGGTCGAGGGGGTCGCCGCGTACCTGCGGGAGGTGGGCGCGGGCACGGTGGTGGTGACCCTCGGCGCGGACGGTGCCCTGGTCGCCGCCGGTCCCGACCCGGTCCGGGTGCCTGCGCCGAAGGTCCAGGCGGTGGACGCCACCGGCGCGGGCGACTCGGTGATGGCCGCGCTCATCGCCGAGTTGCTGGCCGACGGCGAACCGACCGAGCCGACCGGCTGGCACCGGCGGGTGGCGTTCGCCCTGCGGGTCGCCGGCCTGGTCTGCGAGTCGCCCGGCGGTGCGGTCGCCATGCCCACCCGGGACGCGGTACGCCGCCGCTTCACCGACTGAGCGCCGCCCACCCGGTCACCGCAGCGACCGGGTCGACGGTCGGGCACGGCGTGGTGCCAGTTCGTCCGGCCGTCCGCGGCGGCCGGTGACTCAGGGCGTGCCGTCGAGTTCCCGGTAGCCCCGGCGGGCGGCGACCAGGCCGGGTCGGGCACCGAACGGGGAGTCGGCGGCCACCCGCTCCGGCGGGGCGTCGCCGGTGTGCGCGGCCCGGATCAGCCAGGCCAGCTCGACCAGTTGGGCGTGCTGGGCCCGGACGAACTCCACGTCCACCGGCGTGCCGTGGCCCGGCACCACCACCGTCGCGGGCGTGGTCATCCGCAGCAGGTCGGCCACGGCGTCCGGCCACTGCAACGGGTAGGACTCCTCGAAGGCCGGCGGCCCGGACTGCTCCACCAGATCCCCGGCGACCAGCACGTCGGCATCCGGCACGTGTACCACCAGGTCCCCGTCGGTGTGCCCGTGCCCCGGGTGCCGCAGCACCACCCGCCGGCCGCCGACGTCCAGCACGGTCTCGGTGTGCACGGTGTGCGTCGGGGCCAGCAGGGTCGTCCCGGCCAGCTCGGCGGCGAGCCCGGGATGCTCCGCCCGCATCTCCTCGTACGCCGCCCGGCGCAGCCGGTCCGGCCGGTCCCGCAGTGCGGCGGCGGCCACCTCGTGCGCGTACACCGGGCGGGGTGGGTCGGCGGCGAGCGTCGCGTTGCCGAAGCAGTGGTCGAAGTGGTGGTGGGTGTTGACCAGCGTCCACGGGTGCGGGGTGACGGCCCGCGCCGCGGCGGCCAGCTCGGCGGCCTGACCGGCGGTGGACAGGGTGTCCACCAGCAGCGCAGCGCCGTCGCCGACCACCAGAGTGACGTTGACGTCGAGCAGCGGTTCCCGCAGCACGTGGACCCGGTCGGCGATCTCCACGAACCGGTTCGTCATGACACCCGCGCCGCCCGCTCGACGAACCGTTGCCGGTCGACCAGCGCCCGCTCCACCCGGCCCGACGCCACCGTCGTGTCGCCGTCGGTCACCGTCACCTCGAACAGCAGCCGCCGCCCGTCGGCCTCGACCAGCCGGGCGTGGGCCACCACGGTCCGCCCGACCGGGGTGGCGGCCAGGTGTGCCAGCTCGACCCGGACCCCGACCGTGGTCCGGCCGGTGGGCATCCGGGGTGCCGTCGCGGCCACCGTGGCGGCCTCGGCGAGGGCCAGCACCCGGGGGGTGGCCAGCACCGGCACGTCACCGGAGCCGACGGCCCGCGCGGTGTCGGCGTCGGCGACGGTCAGCTCCACCCGGGCGGTCAGCCCCGGCGGGAACGGTGCGTCCGGCTGTTCCAGCATGGGGTCAGCCTAGTGGTCGGGCCCCCGCTGCCGGCCGGGACATCGGCGGCCGGCCGGGTGCTTCCGCCGCCGTCGGCGGGCTCCCGTGCCCGGTGGTCACCCGACAGGTGGTCGGCGGTGGTCGATGCGTCGCCCACCGTTAACCTTGACCGCGATGGCCGTTGTGACTGAGCCCCCGCCCCCCGTCCCGTCCGGGTCCGTCGGCGCGTCCGCCGGTGGACGCCGCCGCGTGATCGCGATGTCCGTCTGGGCCGTCGCCTTCGTGGTGACCTGGCTGGCCATCGGCCTGCCCACCGACCCGGCGTACGCCTTCCTGTGGATCTGGGCCGGCACCGTCGCCTGGAACTGGGGCCGGCCCTGGCGCAGCCACCTGCGGTTCGCCCGGGACTGGATCCCGGTGGTGCTGCTGCTCGCCTTCTACAACCTCTCCCGGGGGTTCGCCGACAACGGCCGCACCCCGCACGCCTACGAGCTGATCGTCGCCGACCGGTTGATGTTCGGCTGGGCGACCGGGGGCGAGGTGCCGACGGTCTGGCTCCAGCAGCACCTCTACCGCCCCGACGTGCGCTGGTGGGACGTGGTGGTCAGCTGGGTCTACTTCTCCCACTTCGTGGTGACGCTGGCCGCCGCCGCGGTGCTCTGGCTGCGCAGCCGGGCACGGTGGGCGGCGTACATGCGGCGGTGGGGTTTCCTCTGCGCGGCCGGCCTGGTCACCTACTTCGTCTATCCGGCCGCTCCGCCGTGGTGGGCGGCGCAGAACGGTCTGCTCACCGAGGTCGCCCGGATCTCCACCCGGGGGTGGAAGGAGTTCGGGATGCACGGCGCGGGCAACCTGCTCAACGCCGGGCAGATCGCCTCCAACCCGGTCGCCGCGATGCCGTCGCTGCACACCGCCTGGGCGTTGTTCGTGGTGTTGTTCTTCCTGCGCTCGACCCGGCGGCGCTGGTGGCCGCTGCTGCTGGCCTACCCGCTGGCGATGACCTTCACCCTGGTCTACAGCGGTGAGCACTACGTCATCGACGTCCTGGTGGGCTGGGCGTACGTGGGGGTGACGTTCCTGGTCGTGGGGCTGGCCGAGCGGGCCTGGCGGGCCCGCCAGGCCCGTCGTGCCGGCTCCACCGCCGCGGCGTCACCCGACGACGCTGCGGTCGCCGTCACCCCGGCCGGGTCCGCCCGGCGCTGATCAGCGGGCGCGGCGGGCGGCGTGGGCCCGGGCGGTCAGCTCCGCGGCGAGCGCCCACGCCTGGGCCAGGTCCCGGTCGTACGCGGCGGCACCCGACCCACCGGCGGTGTCGACGTGCACGGTCGCCAGCCGCAACCGCCGCTGCGCCGGCCCCTGCACCACCCGCACGCTCTGGATGCGGGCGTACGGCACCAACGCCAACTGCCGGGTGAGCAGACCGGACCGGACGGCGAACACCCGCTCGTGCAGCCCCGCGCCGAGCGCCCGGGCGCTGAGCGGGCGCAGCCAGCGGGCCCGCTGCGGTGGCGGGGTCAACGGCAGCGCGTCCAGCCGCACCCCGGGCAGCACCTCGTCGACGATCGTCGTGCCGACGGCCAGGTCGCCGACGGGGAGCAGCCGGTCGGGCCGGTTGCGGTCGTCGGTCTCGCCGCCGGAGTAGCCGGCGACCTCCAGCCGCAGCCGCAGCCAGCCCTTCATCCGCCAGAGCAGCGGCCAGGTCACCACGACGGTCTGCACCCGTTCCAGCGGCACGGTCTGCATCCGGGTCTCCAGCAGCCCGTTGTGGATGCGCAGCCGGTCGGATTCGCGGGCCAGGCGGAAGCTCCAGTCGTCGAGGACCCGGCGGACCGGTTGCAGCAGCACGCCGGCCATCGCGGTGAGGGTGCTGGCGACCGCGATGAACGACCAGGAGCCCTCGGACAGGAACTGCGCCACCACGAAGGCCACCCCGACCGGGAGCAGGAACGCCTGCGGGGTGAGGAGTTGGCTGACCAGCAGGTCGGTGTTGCTCACCGCGTGCAGCGGCCGGCCCGCCGGCTCCCGCTCGGTCGGCGTGGTGGCGTCCACCTCCGGGTCGCCGGGCGTCGGCGGGACCGCCCCGGTGGTCTCCTGGTCCGGGGTGCCGGCGGCCACGGCGAGCAGCCGCTGCCGCAGCCGGGCCGCGTCGGCCACCGAGAGGTACGCCAGCGGCGCCTCGGTCTTACCGCCGCCGACCACCTCCAGGCGCAGCTCGGCCAGGCCGGTGAGCTGTGCCAGCAGCGGGCGGACCACCTCCACGGCCTGTAGGCGTTCCAGCGGGATCGCCCGGGTGCGCCGCCACAGCAGACCCTCGTGCACCCGCAGTTCCCGCCCGACGATGTGGTAACCGGTGTTGTACCAGCTGACCACCGCCAGTACGGTCGCGCCCAGGGCGAGTACCGCCACCAGCACGGCGAACCAGCCGAAGCCGACCCGGGACAGGGTCGACCAGGACAGGCCGGCGATCACCACGAACAGGGACTTCGCCCCCTGCAACACCGGGCTCAGCGGGTGCAGCCGTTGCCGGGGCGGCGCATCGGCGGCCGTCGCGCCCGGACCGGTCGGCCCCGGCTGGTCGGCATCTGGACCAGTGACGGGTCCCGCCGGCGCAGGGGACTCCAGACGGTCCGGGACGGTCGCCACCTGCGGGGCGGCGACCCCGCCCGGCGCGGGCGGGCCCGACGGCACCGCTGGGCCCGACGGTGCCGCTGGGCTCGACGGTGCCGCTCGGTGCGATGGTGAATGGTCCGACGGTGCCGGTGGGCCGGATGGTGAACGGTCGGACAGTGCTGGTGGGTCAGACGGTGTGGGCCTGGTGGGCGTCGGGTCGGCGGGACGGGCCGCGCCGGGGCCGGGGTGGCCGTCGGTCACAGCCCCTCCGCCCGGTCCTCACCGAGGGCGGTGAGCCGGTCGCGCAGCCGGGACGCCTCGGCCGGCCGCAGGCCGGGCACCCGGGCGTCGGTGGCCGCCGCGGCGGTGTGCAACTGCACGGTGGCCAGGTCGAAGGCGCGTTCCAGTGGGCCGGCGCTGACGTCGACGAACTGCATCCGCGAATACGGCACGATGGACAACCGGCGGACCAGCAACCCGTGCCGGACCAGCAGGTCGTCGTCGCGTTCGGCGTACCCCCAGGCGTGTACGCCCCGGACGATCGTCACCGCCCGCCAGCCGCCGCCGAGCAGCACCACGGCGCAGCCCGCGCCGAACAGCCAGTGCCCCTGCAGCGCCCAGCCCACCGCCAGCCCGACCAGCAGCACCGCCAGGCCCAGTGCCAGGCGGAGCAGTTCGACCCAGATCAGGTCGGTCGAGATCGGCTGCCAGCGGACGGTGTCCGGCCAGGGTTCCAGGGCGCTCACCGGGGACTGGGGTGGCTCGGCAGCGTTCACGCTTCGAGGGTATGCGATGTGGGGAGCCCGGCGACCTCCCGGAGGAACCCCCGGGCGTCGAGAAAGTCGCCGAGACTGCCCCGGTGGGCCGGGCAGGCGAGCCAGGTCTTGCGCCGGTCGGGGGTGTGCAGTCGGGGATTGTTCCAGCGCAACGCCCAGGTGGCGGGCGCGCGACACCCCCGCGACGAACAGACGGGGGCCTCGTCGGTGGGGGTGGGATCGGTCACCAGGGAAGTGTAGGCACGCCTGGGCCGGAGGTTTGAGCGCCGGGCGGCCACGGGGGGAGCCGCCCGGCGACGGGGTGAATCGTACACGCGGCAGACCCCTTCGTGTCCACCCTCGTTCAGCGATTCGGTGATCGGGACGGCGTGGCGGAAATCGGGTTCTCCCCACCTCGGCTCTCAGCCGGGCATGCGAGTCTTGTTACCGCACCACGCCACGACGACCGATCATGCTGTGGAGGACCGGTGGCCCAGCCGACCACGCCCGACGCCCCGACCCCGAACGGGACGGCCCCCGAGACACCTGCGGTGGTGACCACTCCCGCCCAGGACGCCACCCTGCTGGAGCGGGCGCTGTTCGAGATCAAACGGGTGATCGTCGGGCAGGACCGGATGGTGGAGCGGATGTTCGTGGCGCTCCTGGCCCGGGGGCACTGCCTGCTGGAGGGTGTGCCGGGGGTGGCCAAGACCCTCGCGGTGGAGACCCTGGCCCGGGTGGTGGGTGGGGAGTTCGCCCGGGTGCAGTTCACCCCGGACCTGGTGCCGGCCGACATCATGGGCACCCGGATCTACCGGCAGTCGAGTGAGAAGTTCGACGTCGAGCTGGGCCCGGTCTTCGTCAACTTCCTGCTCGCCGACGAGATCAACCGGGCCCCGGCCAAGGTGCAGTCGGCACTGCTGGAGGTGATGAGCGAACGGCAGGTCTCCATCGGCGGCCAGACCCACCGGGTGCCCGACCCGTTCCTGGTGATGGCCACCCAGAACCCGATCGAGCAGGAGGGCGTCTATCCGTTGCCGGAGGCGCAACGGGACCGCTTCCTGATGAAGATCGTCGTCGGGTACCCCACCGACGCCGAGGAGCGGGAGATCGTCTACCGGATGGGGGTCGCCGCGCCCGTGCCGGCGCAGGTCTTCACCGCCGACGACCTGCTCGCCCTGCAACGCAAGGCCGACCAGGTCTTCGTGCACAACGCGTTGGTCGACTACGCCGTCCGGCTGGTGCTGGCCACCCGCAGTCCCGCCGAGCACGGGATGCCCGACGTGGCCCGGCTGATCCAGTACGGGGCCAGCCCGCGCGCCTCGCTCGGCCTGATCCGGGCCACCCGGGCGCTGGCACTGCTGCGCGGCCGGGACTACGCGTTGCCGCAGGACGTCCAGGACATCGCGCCGGACATCCTGCGCCACCGGCTGGTGCTCAGCTATGACGCGCTGGCCGACGACGTGCCCGCCGACCACGTGGTGCACCGGGTGATGTCGACCATCCCGATGCCCTCGGTGGCGCCCCGTCAGCAGGCGTCCGCGCCGCCGCCGGTCAGCGGCCCGCCGGCCGCCGGCTGGCCCGGGCAGCGCCCGTGACCGCACCGGTAAGCCCGGCCGACGCCGGTGGGGAGCGCAACGAGGCGGTGCTGTCCCGGCTGCAACTGCTGGTGACCCGCAAACTCGACGGACTGCTCCAGGGCGACTACGCGGGTCTGCTGCCGGGGCCGGGCAGCGAGGCGGGGGAGTCGCGCGAGTACCGCCCCGGCGACGACGTACGCCGGATGGACTGGCCGGTGACCGCCCGCACCACCACCCCGCACGTGCGGCGTACGGTGGCCGACCGGGAGCTGGAGACGTGGCTGGCGGTGGACCTGTCGGCGAGCCTGGACTTCGGCACCGGCCGGTGGCTCAAGCGGGACGTGGTGGTCGCCGCGACCGCCGCGCTGACCCACCTGACCGTGCGCGGCGGCAACCGGATCGGCGCGGTGATCGGCACCGGGGCCCCGCCGCCGGCCCCGCCCACCCGTCGGTGGCGCTCCGCCCCACCACCGGAGCCCACCGGGCCGGGGACGCTGACCCGGGTGCCGGCCCGCTCCGGCCGGCGGGAGGCGCAGGCGTTGCTGCGCGCGGTGGCGCACACCCCGCTGCGTCCCGGGCGCGGTGACCTGGGGGCACTGATCGACCTGCTCAACCGGCCGCCGCGCCGCCGGGGCCTGGCCGTGGTGATCTCGGACTTCCTCGCACCGCCCGCGCAGTGGGGCCGGCCGATGCGTAAGCTGCGGGTCCGGCACGACGTGCTGGCCATCGAGGTGGTCGACCCGCGCGAGCTGGAGTTGCCCGACGTGGGGGTGCTGCCGGTGGTGGACCCGGAGACCGGGGAGCTGCACGAGGTGCAGACCGCCGATCCGCGGCTGCGCCGCCGTTACGCGGAGGCGGCCGCCGCCCAGCGCGGCGCGATCGCCACCGAGCTGCGTGCCGCCGGTGCCGGGCACCTGGTGTTGCGTACCGACCGAGACTGGCTGCTGGACATGGTGCGATTCGTGGCCGCCCAGCGGCACGCCCGCACCCGGGGGACGACGCGATGATCCGTTTCATGCAACCGTGGTGGCTGTTGACGCTGGTGCCGGTGCTGGCCCTGGCCGCGGCCTACGTCTGGCGGCAGCGCCACCGCCGGGCGTACGCGATGCGGTTCACCAACGTGGACCTGCTGCGTACCCTCGCGCCGAAGGGGTTGGGCTGGCGGCGGCACGCGGCGGCGACCGTGCTGCTGCTGGCGATGGTGGCGCTCGCCACCGGGATGGCCCGGCCGGCGATCGACACCCGGGAGCCGTTGGAGCGGGCCACCGTGATGCTCGCCATCGACGTGTCGCTGTCCATGCAGGCCGACGACGTGTCGCCGAACCGGTTGGAGGCCGCGCAGGAGGCGGCGAAGCAGTTCGTCGGTGAGTTGCCGGCCAGCTACAACCTGGGGTTGGTCTCCTTCGCCAAGGCGGCGAACGTGCTGGTGGCCCCAACGAAGGACCGGGCGGCGGTGACGGCGGCCATCGACGGGCTGACCCTGGCCGAGGCGACCGCCACCGGTGAGGCGGTCTTCACCTGCCTGGAGGCGATCCGGTCGGTGCCGGCCGACGGTGCGGCCGGCATTCCGCCGGCCCGGATCGTGCTGCTCTCCGACGGGTTCCGCACCTCGGGCCGGTCGGTGGAGGAGGCCGCGGCGGCGGCGCAGGCGGCGAACGTGCCGGTGTCCACCATCGCGTTCGGCACCGACTCGGGGCAGGTCGACATCGGTGGTCAGTTGCAGCGGGTGCCGGTGGACCGGCTGGCGCTGGCCCAGCTCGCCGAGACCACCGAGGGTTACTTCTACGAGGCGGCCTCGGTGGCCGAGCTGAAGCAGGTCTACCAGGACATGGGCTCGTCGATCGGGTTCCGCACCGAGCCCCGCGAGATCACCCAGTGGTACGCGGGGGTGGCGTTGCTGCTGGTGCTCTGCGCGGGCGGCCTGAGCCTGCTGTGGACGTCCCGGATGCTGTGACGCCCGGCTGGACGTCCGGGGTGTGGTGCGGCGGTTGGCGGACGTCCCGGGGTGCGGTGACCCGGTCCGGGGTGTCCCGTCGGGGTGTGCGGGTCGGCGCGACGGCCGGTGGTGGTCAGTGACCGCCGCCGGCCAGCACGAACACGACGGCCACCCAGACGGCGGCGAGGGTGAAGCTCAGCGGGGCGACGTAGCGGCTCATGAACGGCTCCGGTGGCGACGGGGCGGTCCGCGGGGGCGGGGCGGACCGCAAAGGGTTGAACGGGGCGCACACGCGAAGTCGTGACCGGGCTGCTCCACCGGGGCGTCCCGACGCGGGACGGCACCACCGACCGGTCTGTGGCCGGGGCCGCAGACGGGAGGTGCGGGGAGCGGGAGCTGGGTCAGCTCGACCGACTGAGTCGTGGCTCAGCGGGGCTGACGGAGGGCCCGGCCACGACTGGGAGGATCGCTATCTCGCACAGCGATCACCTCCTGCGGTCGGCGGGCCCGGAAACGCGAGTCGCATTCGGCTCGCGGACGACGATGATCGTACAACGGGGACTGCGCGAACGCGTACTCGGCCGGCCGCCGGTGGCGGACCGTTAGCGGTTACCTGTCGGTAACGCCTAGGCTCCGACCGGAATGATCAGTGGAAACGAGGGGGGACAGTGGCCCGTACCGTGCTGGTGACCGGCGGCAACCGGGGAATCGGACTGGCCATCGCGCAGGCCTTCGCCAAGCAGGGCGACCGGGTGGCGGTCACCCACCGCAGCGGCGACGCGCCGGAGGGGCTGTTCGGGGTCCGGTGTGACGTCACCGACTCGGCCTCCGTCGACGCCGCCTTCGCCGCGGTCGAGGCCGAGCTGGGACCGGTCGAGGTGCTGGTCGCCAACGCCGGCATCACCGACGACACGCTGCTGATGCGGATGTCCGAGGAGCAGTTCACCGGGGTGCTCGACACCAACCTGACCGGCGCCTTCCGGTGCGCCAAGCGGGCCTCGTCCAAGATGCTCCGGGCCAAGTGGGGCCGGATGATCTTCATCTCGTCGGTGATCGGCCTCTACGGCGGCGCCGGCCAGGTCAACTACGCCGCCAGCAAGGCCGGCCTGGTGGGGGTGGCCCGCTCGATCACCCGGGAACTGGGCAGCCGCAACATCACCGCGAACGTGGTCGCCCCGGGCTTCATCGACACCGAGATGACGGCCAAGCTGCCCGAGGAGCGCCGCACCGAGTACCGCAAGGTCATCCCGGCCGGGCGGTTCGCCGCGCCGGACGAGGTCGCCGGGGTGGTCACCTGGCTCGCCTCGGACGCCGCCGGCTACATCTCCGGTGCCGTCATCCCGGTCGACGGCGGCCTCGGCATGGGTCACTGAGAACGTACGGAGGAAGCCAACACATGTCAGGACTGCTCGCCGGTAAGCGGCTGCTGGTCACCGGCGTCATCACCGACGCCTCGATCGCCTTCTCGGTGGCGAAACTCGCCCAGGACAACGGCGCCCAGGTCGTGCTCACCGGCTACGGCCGGCTCTCGCTGGTCGAGCGGATCGCCCGCCGGCTACCGCAGCCGGCACCGATCATCGAGCTGGACGTGACCAGCCCGGAGCAGCTCGCCGGCCTGGCCGACCGGGTGCGCGAGCACGTCGACGGACTCGACGGGGTGGTCCACTCGATCGGCTTCGCCCCGCAGAGCTGCCTCGGTGGCGGCTTCCTCGACGCCTCCTGGGAGGACGTGGCGACCGCGCTGCACGTCTCCACGTACTCCTACAAGTCGCTGGCCATGGCGGCGCTGCCGCTGATGTCGCCGGGCGGCTCGGTGGTCGGGCTCACCTTCGACGCCACCAAGGCCTGGCCGGTCTACGACTGGATGGGCGTGGCCAAGGCCGGGTTGGAGTCCACCTCCCGCTACCTCGCCGTGCACCTGGGCAAGCAGGGTATCCGCAGCAACCTGGTCGCGGCCGGGCCGCTGCGCACCATGGCCGCGAAGTCCATCCCCGGCTTCGAGCAGTTCGAGCAGGCGTGGACCGAGCGCGCCCCGCTGGGCTGGAGCCTCACCGACCAGGAGCCGGCCGCCCGCGCCTGCCTGGCCCTGCTGTCGGACTGGTTCCCGGCCACCACCGGCGAGATCGTCCACGTCGACGGCGGCTACCACGCCGTCGGCGCCTGAACCGCCCGCAGGGGCCCCGAACCGGGGCCCCTGCGGCACGCCCGCGACCAGGGGGCGTCGTCGGGCCGTCTTCGGGCGCGGGGGAGAATGACCCCATGTCGTACGACGCATTGGTGCTGGTCTCCTTCGGTGGCCCGGAGCGGCCCGAGGACGTGCTGCCCTTCCTGGAGAACGTGACCCGGGGGCGGGGGGTGCCGCCCGAGCGGCTGGCCGAGGTCGCCGAGCACTACCTGCACTTCGGCGGGGTCTCCCCGATCAACCAGCAGTGCCGCGAACTGCTCGCCGCGATCCGGGCGGACCTCGCCGCGCACGACGTCGACCTGCCGGTCTACTGGGGCAACCGGAACTGGGACCCGATGCTCGCCGACACCGTGGCGCAGATGCGTGACGACGGGATCACCCGGGCGCTGGCGTTCGTCACCAGCGCGTACGGCGGCTACTCGTCGTGCCGGCAGTACCAGGAGGACATCGCCGCCGCGCGGGCCGCCGTCGGCCCGGACGCCCCGGTGATCGACAAGCTGCGGCAGTTCTGGGACCACCCGGGCTTCGTCGAGCCGCACGCCGACGCGGTGCGCTCGGCGCTGGCCCAGCTCGACCCGGCCCGGCGGGACACCACCCGGCTGGTCTTCACCGCGCACTCCATCCCCACCTCGGCGGCGGCCACCGCCGGCCCGCACGGCGGCCGGTACACCGCGCAGCTGGCGGAGACCGCCCGGCTGGTGCACGCCGCCGCCGCACCCGACCTGCCCTACGACCTGGTCTGGCAGAGCCGTTCCGGCCCGCCCCAGGTGCCGTGGCTGGAGCCGGACGTCAACGACCACCTGACCGCCCTCGCCGGGCAGGGGGTGACCGGGGTGGTGGTCAGCCCGATCGGGTTCGTCTCCGACCACCTGGAGGTGGTCTGGGACCTCGACACCGAGGCGTTGGAGACGGCCAAGCAGCTCGGTCTGGACTTCGTCCGGGCGGGCACCCCCGGCACCGACCCGAGGTTCGTTTCGATGGTGCGCGAACTGGTGGCCGAACGCACCACGCCCGACGGGCCGGCGACCCGCCGTCGCCTCGGTGAGCTGCCGATGTGGGACAGCTGCCCGACCCCGTGCTGCGTGCCGGCCGCCCGCCGACCCTGATGCCGACGACCCACCCTCCCCGACACCCCCTTGGGACGACAGATGCTTGACCGCAAACCGGTGCAGAGCTGGCTCACCGACATGGACGGCGTGCTGGTGCACGAGGGCCAGCCGGTGCCCGGCGCCCCGGAGTTCGTCAACCGGCTCCGGTCCTCCGGCAAGCCCTTCCTGGTGCTCACCAACAACTCCATCTACACCCCGCGCGACCTCCAGGCCCGGCTCACCCGGATGGGCTTCGAGGTGCCCGAGGAGGCGATCTGGACGGCGGCGCTGGCCACCGCCCAGTTCCTCGCCGACCAGCGGCCGGGCGGCACCGCGTACGTGATCGGCGAGGCGGGGCTGACCACCGCGCTGCACGCCGTCGGTTACGTGCTGACCGACTTCGCCCCGGACTACGTGGTGCTGGGGGAGACCCGCACCTACAGCTTCGAGGCGATCACCAAGGCGGTCCGGCTGATCAACGACGGGGCCCGGTTCATCTGCACCAACCCGGACGTCACCGGCCCGTCGGTGGAGGGTGCGCTGCCCGCCGCCGGGTCGGTCGCCGCGATGATCTCGAAGGCGACCGGGGTGGAGCCGTACTTCGTCGGCAAGCCCAACCCGATGATGATGCGTTCGGCGTTGAACACCATCAACGCCCACTCGGAGAGCACCGCGATGATCGGCGACCGGATGGACACCGACATCCTGTGCGGCCTGGAGGCGGGACTGGAGACGATCCTGGTGCTCACCGGGATCAGCACCCGGGCGGAGACGGAACGCTACCCGTACCGGCCGTCGCGCATCGTCGACTCGGTGCTGGACCTGATCGACGAGATCTGAGCCGTACCGTTCCGGCGCGATCCGGTCCGGGTGCGGGCGGCGTCCCGGCCGGCGGGCATGGCGTCCCGGTGCGGACGGCTCGGCCCTGCATACGGCGCGGCGCGGGCGGCCCGGCCTGGTGTGCGGCGCGGTGTGAGCGGCCCGGCCCGGTGTGCGGCGCGGTGCGGACGGCGCGGCGGGTGCGGTCAGGGGCGCAGCGGGGCGTTGCAGGCGGCGACCAGCGCCTGCCTACAGGCGGTGGTGAGCGGGCGCAGGGCGGCGTCGCGCTGCTGGGCCTCGTGGTTGTTGATCGCTCCGCCGGGCGCGCTCTCCCCGGCCAGCGCGAGGACCCGGTCGAGGACGGCGGCGCGGGCGAACAGCCGCCGGGCGCGCGGGTCGAACCCGGGCGGCAGGTCGGTGGCACCGTCCGGGCGGCGCAGCGCGGCGAGCGCCCCGGCCAGCTCGGGCCGCCACTGGGCCACGTCGAGGCGGGTCAGCGCGGCGGTGGACTCGGCCAGCGCGGTGGCCAGCTCCGCCTCCGCCTCGGCCGCTCCGGGCGCGGTCAGCGACGCCTTCGGCGCGTCGGCCGGCAGCGGGTAGACCCGCCACAGCACCGTCTCCCAGGTCATCCCGGAGCCGGAGGTGTGGGTGCGCACCTCGGGGATCAGCCCGAGCCCACCGGCCACCACGGCCTCCCCGGCCAGCAGCGCGGCCCCGGCGAAGTCGCCTGGACCGGGCAGCCCCCGCGGGTCGCCCGGTGCCGGCAGCACCAGGCGGATCTCGTCGGGGGAGAGCTTGGCCAACGTCGGCAGGGCGTCGCGCAGCGGCACGTCCCGCCAGGTGCCCGGCGCGTCGGCGACCAGGTGCTCCTCGTCACCGGCGACCGACTCGGCCACCTCGTCGAAGGGCACCAGGCCGGCCCGCCAGGCGCGTACCCAGGCCACGAAACGGCTCGACCGGCGCGCGGCGAGGGTGGCCGCGCCCGTTGCGGGGGAGGACATGCCGAAAGGGTACGTGCTCCCCGCCGCCCCTGTCTCGACTGCCGGATCGTGGGTCCCACGGCCCACCCACCGGTGCAGGTGGCGGCCCGCACGGGCGGCACGTCGGTCCGGGGCGGTTAACACGTCGGTCCGGGGCGGTTGGCACGTCGGCCCGCGCGGACGGCGGTCGGATGGGGCGCGTCGGGCTCGGCGGGCGGCGCGTCGGTCCGGGTGGGCGGCACGTCGGACGGGCGCGTCGGGAGGTGCCGGAGCGCGCCGGAGGTTAGCGTGATCGACATGGCGGGGCGATACGGCGAGGACGTGCTGGCGGGCGACTGGCGGCGACGGAAGGTCACCCCCGAGGTCGACGCCGAGGTGGATCTCGTGGTGGAGGACGCCGACTCCGGGTTCTGCGGCGCGGTGGTGGGGTTCGAGTCGGGGGCGGTGGTGCTGGAGGACCGGCACGGCCGGCGGCGCGTCTTCCCGCTGCTGCCCGCCGCGTTCCTGCTCGACGGGGCACCGGTGACCCTGCGCCGGCCGGTACGCCCCGTGGTGCCCGCCGCCCGCCGCCGCACCGCCTCCGGATCGATCGCCGTGGCCGACGTCCGGGCGCGGGTGGCCAAGGCCAGCCGGATCTGGGTCGAGGGCGTGCACGACGCCGCCCTGGTGGAGCGGATCTGGGGCGACGACCTGCGGGTCGAGGGCGTGGTGGTGGAGCCGTTGGACGGCATCGACGCCCTCGACGCCGAGGTACGCGACTTCGCCCCCGGCCCCGGCCGCCGGTTGGGGGTGCTCGTCGACCACCTGGTGCCCGGCTCCAAGGAGAGCCGGATCGTGGCCCGGGTGGACTCCCCGCACGTGCTGGTCACCGGGCACCCGTACGTCGACGTGTGGCAGGCGGTCAAGCCGGCCGCGCTGGGCATCCGGGCCTGGCCGGTGGTGCCGCCGGGCCGGCCGTGGAAGGAGGGCGTCTGTGCGGCCCTCGGGGTGGCCGAGCCGGCCGACATGTGGCGGCGCATCCTGTCCCGGGTGGACAGTTTCGCCGACGTGGAGACGCCGCTGATCAACGCGATGGAACGCCTGATCGACTTCGTCACCGAACCCGGCTGACACCCGCCGCCGCCGGCCCGTCGGCCCCGGTCAGGGCTCCTGGTCGGGGGTGCGGGTGAAGACGAAGGTGCCGATGTCCAGGCCCACCGCCCGCCCGTCCGGGTCGCGGAGCACGGCGAGGACCTCGCTGTCCTCCTCGCCGGAGCGGCCCCGCCAGCGGTCCGGTCCGGTCCGGGTGAACCGCAGCGTCGGCTCGCCGGGCCGGCCGGCCCACAGCTCGCCGGCCGGGTCGGCCCGGACCTCGTACTCGATGCCCATCCACCACCAGCGGCCGGTCAGCTCGGCCAGTTCCGCCGGGGGTGGGGCGGCGGCCGGCCGCCAGGGCGTGACCGGCGTCGGTTCGGCGTCCAGGACCAGGGTGAGCAGTTGCCGGGACAGCCCGCCGATGTGGCCGGTGCGGAACCCGTACGAGTTGGCGTAGCCGACCACGGCGGTCCGGCTGGGCCGGTGCACGGTCAGCGCGGCGACGTAGCCGGGCATCGAGCCGCCGTGGCCCACGTACACCCGGTCGCCCTCGCGGTACAGCTCCAGGCCCAGGCCGTGGCCGCCACGCCAGGAGTCCAGGTCGCTGAGGATGACCGGGGTGCACATCTCGGTGAGGGTGTCGGCGGCCAGCACCTCGGGGTCGGGGTCGGCGAGGAACGCCGCCCAGCGGGCGAGGTCGGTGACGGTCGACCAGAGTTGCCCGGCGGGGGCCATCGCCCCGGTGTCGGTGCGCGGCTCCTCCCGCAGGGTGTCGTGCCACGGGTGCACCACGTAGCCCGGGGCGTACGGCGCGGTGGGGTGGTAGGTGGTGCGCCGCAGGCCCAGCGGGTCGAGGATCCGGGTGCTCAGCAGTTGCGCCCAGGGCGTCCCGGTGACCCGTTCCAGCACCCCGCCGAGCAGCCCGTACGCCAGGTTGGAGTAGTGGTAGCCGCGCCAGGCGGGGTAGCCGACCTTGTCCGTGGTCACGCCGGCGACCAGGGTGGCCAGGTCGGTGCCCTCGGTCCGCTCCCACCAGGGGCCGTCGGGTTCGCGGTGCAGGCCGCTGGCGTGGCCGAGGAGTTGGCGCAGGGTGAGCCCGCCGACGGCGGTGCCCGGCAGGTGCCGCTCCAGCGGGTCGTCGAGGGTGAGCCGGCCGGCGTCCCGTTCCCCCAGCAGCAGCGTCGCGGTCATCGTCTTGGTGATCGAGCCCACCCGGTACTGGAGGTCGGGGTCCGGGCGCGGGTGGTCGCCGGCGGCGGCCAGGTGCACCAGGGTCCCGTTCCGTACGACGCCCAGCGCCAACGACGGCGTACGCCCGGTGGCCTGGGCCTGTGCCACGAGGGTGTCGATCCGGCGGACGGTCTCGGCGAGCAGGGTCACGATCGGCTCCTTGGCGGCGGTCGGAACGGGCCTGAACTGAGCTTACTGATCACCAGGAGTGGGTGGATTCGCGTGGACGTGTCACGATCGGGGGGTGGACGCCGTGGTGTGGATCGTGCTGGGTGTGCTGTTGGCCGTCGCCGAGATCTTCACGACGACGCTGTTTTTGATCATGTTCGCGGTGGGCGCGTTCGCCGCTGCCGGGGCCGCCGCGCTGGGTGCGCCCGTCGCCGTGCAGGCGGTGGTTTTCGCCGTGGTGTCGGCGTTGACGGTGGCGCTCGCCCGGCCGACGATCCGCCGGCACATGCGGCCGTCGGTGGACAGCGGCGAGCAGCCGTTCGGGGTGGCGGCGCTGGAGGGCGCCACCGCACTGGTGATCGAGCAGGTCGGTGCCGACCAGGGCATGGTGAAGATCGACGGCGAGTTGTGGACGGCGCGTCCGTACGACGCGACGCAGACTTTCGAGCCCGGTGCGCGGGTGCAGGTGATAAAGGTCCGGGGCGCCACCGCCCTGGTGTGGCAGGACGACATTTCCTCCCCCGGCGAGCTGCCGGAAGCGAAAAGGTGACGGTATGGAATTTCTAGCGGTCCTGTTGGTGGCCGTAGCGTTGATCATGGTGGTGACGCTGGCGAAGGCGGTACGCATCGTGCCGCAGCAGCGTCAGGACGTGGTGGAGCGGCTCGGCAAGTACAAGCGCACCCTGAACCCGGGCCTGAACCTGCTGGTCCCGTTCGTCGACGCGGTGCGTACCAAGGTCGACATGCGCGAGCAGGTGGTGAGCTTCCCGCCGCAGCCGGTGATCACCTCGGACAACCTGGTGGTGTCGATCGACACCGTCCTCTACTACAAGGTGGTCGACGCGGTCCGGGCCACCTACGAGATCGCCAACTTCATCCAGGCGATCGAGCAGTTGACCGTCACGACGCTGCGTAACGTGATCGGCTCGCTGGACCTGGAGCGGGCGCTGACCAGCCGCGAGGAGATCAACCGGCACCTCTCCGGCGTGCTCGACGAGACCACCGGCCGGTGGGGCATCAAGGTGACCCGGGTGGAGATCAAGGCGATCGAGCCGCCGGCCAGCATCCGCGACTCGATGGAGAAGCAGATGCGTGCCGAGCGGGACCGCCGGGCGGCGATCCTCACCGCCGAGGGCCACAAGCAGTCGCAGATCCTCACCGCCGAGGGTGACAAGCAGTCCGCGGTGCTGCGCGCCGACGGTGACCGGCAGGCCCGGATCCTCCAGGCCGAGGGTCAGGCCAAGGCGATCCGGACGGTCTTCGACGCGATCCACACCGCCAACCCGAGCCAGAAGGTGCTGGCCTACCAATACCTGCAGGCGCTGCCGCAGATCGCCAACGGCACGGCCAACAAGGTCTGGATCATCCCGACCGAGCTGACCAAGGCCCTGGAGGGCATGGGCGGCGCGCTGGGCGGGCTCAGCCGGATGGTCGGCGACGAGCCGGCCCCGGAGGCGAAGCACAGCGCCGGCGAGGTAGAGCGGGAGGCCGCCGAGGCGGCGCAGGCGGCGGCCATCGCCGCCCAGCAGATCCACGACGAGGTACGCGTCGCCGAGGCGCAGGCCACCGGCGGCAAGGTGCCGCAGGGGCTGCCGGCACCCGAGCCGGTCTCCCCGGCCAGCCTGGTCAGCGACCCGGTCGACCAGCGCGAACGGGCCTGACCCGCCGCCGCCCACCCCGGCGGCAAATGTGAGAAACGCTCATCCGGCGCCCCGGTGCCTGCCACGATCGGTCCTGAGGGACGGGTGGTGGTCAGGCACCGGGGCGCCGGACGCGTTCCGGCCGGCCCGTCGCCAGCAGCCGGGTGGCGCGTCCCGTGCCGCCCGTCGGGAGGGCGGACGGGGGCGCGTGCCGGTCCACCCGTCGGAGCAGACGGGTGTCGCCGCTCGTGCCACCCGTCGGAGCAGACGGGTGTCGCCGCGCGTGCCGCCCGTCGGAGCAGACGAGGTGAGCCATGAAGGAACCCGCGCAGCGTTTGTTCTCCCGTACCCCGGTTGCCGGCGCACACGACCCGGCGGGTCCGCTGGGCACCCGGCGCACCGGCGGCGGCTTCGGGGTGCTGCCCTTCGTCGGTGACCCCGGCCCGTCAGCGCCGGCCACCGACGCCAGTTGGGCCTGGTCGCTGCGCCGGCTCGCCCGGGCGGCGGTCTGGCTGCTGCCCGCCTACGCGGTGCTCTACGGGGCGGTGGCGATGGCCAGCGACGGCGCGGTCGGCAACGACCCGTACCCGGCCGACGGTCGACCCCTCTACCTGCTCGGCTGGGTCGCCGCCATCTGGCTGGGTCTGCTCGCCCTGCTCGCGCTCACCGGTCTGCTCGCGGCCACCCGCAGCCGGCGGGCGGCGGTGGCCGGCCTGCTGGTGGGCATCGGTGGCACGGTGCTGATGCTGCCCTTCGCCGGCCTGACCGAGCAGACCCCGGTCTTCGGCACCACCGCCCGGACGCTGGTGCTGGTCGGGGCCACCTGCTACAGCGCGGGGTGGCTGCTCACCGGCTGGGCGGTGGCCCGTTCCGGGGCGTTCGCCATCGGTGACGGGGCGATGCTGATGATCGCCGCCCCGCTGCTCGGCCTGGGCGGCGCGCTGGTCGGCTCGCTGCCGACCTTCGGCGCGATCTTCGTGCTGATCTCGGGTGTCGGTATCGGCTACCGCTCCGGCCGCCTCCTCCCGGCCGCCATCGCCCACGACGCCGCCACCGCCAGCGTCACCACCCCCACCCCCACCCCCGGCCCGCAAGGCCCCCTCCCCGCCGCCTAACCCCGCCCCCGCTCCCTCCCCGCCCCCGCCTCGGGGTCGGCTCGGGTCGGCTCGGGTCGGTGATCAAGAAGTTTGCGTCAGGAATTCGGCCGGAGAGCACGCAAAGCTCTTGATCACCGAGCCGCCGGGACGGAGGGGATGGACGGGATGGACGGGATGGACGGGGGATGCGGGGACGGGAGGGGGACGGGGCGGGGAAGTCGCTGGCAGATTACGGTGAGTTACCTGACAATCCGCTGGCGGAGTGGGCTGCTACCCGGTGCGGTGGCAATGCTTGCGTCCATGTCCTCACCCCGGACGCCGCTGACGCGGCTGCTCACCGTGCTGCTCGCCGGCCTGCTGGCCGGTCTGGTCCTCGCAGTCGCCGCGCTCCCGGGCAACCTGCTCGCCGGCATCGCCACCAAGGCGGTCCTGGGGGCGTTCGACGACCTGCCGGCGGCGCTGCGCACCCCGGCCACCCCGCAGCGCTCCTACCTCTACGCCAACGACGGTAAGACGCTGCTCACCACGTTCTACGACGTCAACCGCACCGACGTGCCGCTGGCCGAGATCGCCCCGACACTGCGGCAGGCGATCGTCGCCGCCGAGGACCGCCGCTTCTACTCCCACGGTGGGGCCGACCTGCGCGGCATGGCCCGCGCCCTGGTCGCCAACGTCACCGGCGGCGGCACCGCCCAGGGCGGCTCCACGCTGACCATGCAGTACGTGCGCAACGTGCTCAAGACCGACCCCACGGCCACCGCCGAGCAACGGGAGGCGGCCACCGAGCAGACCGTCGGGCGCAAGCTCCAGGAGATCCGGTACGCCACCGAGCTGGAGAAGACCCTCAGCAAGGACGAGATCCTCAACCGCTACCTCAACATCGCCTACTTCGGCTCCGGGGCGTACGGGGTCGCCGCCGCCAGCCAGCGCTACTTCGGCAAGGCACCCGCCGACCTGACCCTGGCCGAGTCGGCGTTGCTCGCCGGCCTGGTCCAGTCGCCCGACGCGTACAGCCCGATCGACGGTGACCAGGACGCGGCCCTGAAGCGACGCGGGTACGTCCTCGACTCGATGGTCGCCACCGGCGCGATCACCGCCGCCCAGGCCGACGGGGCCCGCGCCGAGAAGCTGACCCTGCACCCCACGGCCCAGCCCAACGGCTGCACCGCCACGGCCAGCGCCGACGCCGGCTTCTTCTGCGACTACCTGCGCCGCTGGTGGTTGGATCAGCCCGCCTTCGGTGCGACCGCCCAGGAGCGGGAGCAGTCGCTGCGCCGGGGCGGCTACACCGTGGTCACCTCGCTCGACCCCGACGTGCAGGCCACCGCCGTCGCCGAGGCCCGCAAGGTCTACCCCGCCGACGACGCCCGGGCCCTGCCGATCGCCGCCGTCGAGCCCGGCACCGGGCGGGTGCTCGCCCTGGCCGTCAACCGGGAGTACGGGGTGGGCGACGGCCAGACCGTCAACCCGCTGGTCTCCGG
The DNA here is from genome assembly GCF_040678915.1 of Micromonospora sp. NPDC049257. NCBI lineage: Bacteria > Bacillati > Actinomycetota > Actinomycetes > Micromonosporales > Micromonosporaceae > Micromonospora > Micromonospora sp. NPDC049257. The sequence goes on along the minus strand of NZ_JBFAQU010000014.1, from coordinate 123,669 downwards.
CGGCGGCAGCATCGCCGGCTACCAGGCCGGCTCCACGTTCAAGCTGTTCACCATGCTGGCTGCGCTGGAGAACGGTCGTACCCTGTCCACCGGGTTCGACTCGCCGAGCCGGCTGACCACCCGGTTCCCCGCCGAGGGGGAGGCGTCCTGTGACGGCCGGTGGTGCCCGGCCAACGCCAACCCGGCGCGGATGGACGGCTACCGGATGATGTGGGACGGCTTCGGCCGCTCGGTGAACACCTACTTCGTCTGGCTGGAAGAGCAGGTCGGCCCGGCCAAGGTGGTGGAGATGGCCCAGCGCCTCGGGATAACCTTCCGCGCGCCGGCCGACGCCGACCTCGCCGCGCACGACGCCGACGACTGGGGGGCGTTCACCCTCGGGGTGTCCGCCACCACCCCGCTCGACCTGGCCAACGCCTACGCGACGGTGGCCGCCGAGGGGACGTACTGTGCGCCGACCCCGGTGGTCTCGGTGACCGCCCCGGACGGCACGACCGTGCCGGTCGGGCAGCCGGCCTGCAAGCAGGTGCTGACGCCGGACGTGGCCCGCGCCGCCACCGACGCGGCCCGCTGCCCGGTCGGCCAGCAGTCGGCGTACGGGCAGTGCAACGGCAGCACCGCCGGTGGGGTGGACCGGATCGTCGGTCGCCCGGTGGCCGGCAAGACCGGCAGCTCGGAGCAGAACGCCACCGAGACCTTCGTCGGCTTCACCCCGCAGGTGGCGGTCGCCGGCATCGCCGCCAACCCCGACGACCCCAGCGACGCGGTCGGCGCGGCGGTGCAGGGTGAGGTGATCACGGCGGTCGCCCGGACCATCCGTACCGCCGTGGATGGCCAGCCGGTCCGCGATTTCACCGCCCCCAGCCGGGAACTCGTCGGCAACCCGCAGCGTCCGACGCCCCGGCCGTCCCCCAGCGCGCCGCAACCGGACGAGGGCTTCCCGTCGGACCTGCTGCGCTGGTTGCAGAACCGTCGGGGCTGAGCCGGGGTCGTGCGGGTGCCAGTCGGCCGGTACGCCCAGGTCGCGCAGCCGGGGTTCGTGCGTGGCACCGAGGTGCAAGATCGCGCTCGATCCATGTTCGAGTGGCCTCAAAACCCCTACCGCCTGCCGGTCACCGTGGCGACCGCCCGGTCCAGGGCGTCGGCCACCGTCGCCGGGGCGGCGTTGCCGTCGACCAGAGTGAAGCTGCCGAACTCCGGTAGCGCCCGGTAACCGGCGTCGAGCGCGGTCAGGTGGGCCAACTCCTCGGTGTCGATGCCCCGCTCCAGCACCCGTCGCTGGGCCAGCTCCGGCCGGACCGCCAGGAAACAGACCAGGTCCGGCCGGGGAAAGAGGGCGTACGCGGCGCGGACCAGCCCGACACCCCGGTCGCCGCGGGCTCGCATGATCACGTACTGGCACCAGGTCCAACGGTCCATCACCCCGACCCGCCCGGTCAACCGGGTGACCGCCACCGCACGTGCCAGCGCCACCCACCGTACCGTCGCCTCCAGCACCGGGTAGGCACGCCGTCCGAACAGATGCACGCCGTCGCGACGGCCCACCGCCCGCGCCAGCCGGTTCCACAGCGGCCGTCCACCGGCATTCTCGAGGTAGGTCGCGGGTATCCCCGCCTCGTTCAGCCGCCCCACCAGCCCTCTGGCCTGGGTCGACTTTCCTGACCCGTCCGTCCCCACCATCGCGACAACCACCCCACGCCCCATCCTTCGCACCCTAACCACCCAATACGACCCCACCACCCCCCGAACCCCACCCCCACTCAAAACCACCCAAACCCCGGCTCACCCCACCCCGGCTTGGCCCGGTGATCAAGAGATTCAGGTCAGGAATGGGGCTCTGCTTGACGTAAACCTCTTGATCACCGCGGTCCGGCGCGGAGGCTGGGCGGGGCGGTCCGGTCCCGCTCCGGGCGGTGCGGGTGGGTGGGCTGGCGGGTGGGTGGGTGGTCAGGGGTTTTTGCGGCGGGGGCGGTAGGTGGCCAGGGTGGCGGGGATGCCCCGGCGGACGATGCCGGCCCGGTCGGTGTCGCCGCGCAGCAGGGCCGCCGCCGTCTTGCGGGCCTGGTCGAGGGTGAAGTGCGGGGGCAGCATCAGCTCCGCCGGGTCGACCATCGCGTTCACCACCACGGGACGGTCGGCGGTCAGGGCCCGACGCCACAGGCCGGCGACCTGGTCGGGGGAGTCGACCAGTTCGCCGTCGAGGCCCAGCACCTCGGCCCACCGGTGGTACGCCACGTCCGGCACGTCCTGGCTGGCCGGATAGCGCGGGCTGCCCTCGGTGGAGCGTTGCTCCCAACTGACGAACGCCAGATCCCGGTTGTTGAGCACCAGCACCACGAAACGCGGGTCGGCCCAGTGCCGCCAGTTCTTCGCCACGGTGATCAACTCGTTGACCCCGTTCATCTGCATCGCCCCGTCGCCGATCAACACCACCACCGGCCGGTCGGGGTGGGCGAACTTCGCCGCGAGGGCGTACGGCATGGCGCCGCCCATCGACAGCAGGGTGCCGGAGAGGCTGGCCAGCATGCCGGGGCGGACCTGGAGGTGGCGGGCGTACCAGGCGGTGGCGGTGCCGCAGTCGACGGCGATCATGGCGTCGTCGGGCAGTGCGTCGTTGAGGGTGTGGAACAACAGCTGCGGGTTCACCGGGTCGGCGGGCTGCCCGGCCAGGTCCGCCTGGGCGCGTCGCCACGCCGAGGTGGCGTCGGCGACGGTCGCCCGCCAGGCCGTCGGGGCGGGACCGTCGCCCAGCTCCCGCAGCAGCGCCCGCAGGGTCGGGCCGGCGTCGCCGGTCAGGTTGACCTCCGTCGGGTAGCGCAGCCCCATCCGGGACCCGTCCAGGTCGATCTGCACCGCACGGGCCTGCCCCTGCGGCGGATAGAAGTCCGAGTACGGCATGTTGCTGCCGACGATCAGCAGCCGGTCACAGTCCTGCATCAGCTGCCAGCTCGGTCGGGTGCCGAGTAGGCCGATCGCCCCGGTCACCCACGGCTCACGGTGGTCGACGGCGGTGAAGCCGAGCAGGGCGGTGGCCACCCCCGCGCCCAGCCGGTCGGCGATCAGGCGTACCTCCTGCTCGGCACCGAGCGCGCCCTGCCCGACCAGCATCGCCACCTTCTCGCCGCCGCGCAGCACCTCGGCGGCGCGGCGCAGCTCCGCCTCCGGCGGCACCGTCGGCATGCTGCTCGGGACCGAACTGGTGTGGTAGTAGCCGTGCGCGTGCGGTGGATCCGGTACCGCCGGCTCGTCCTGCACGTCCAGCGGGAGCACCAGTGCGGTCACCGTCCGGCGGGACAGCGCCGTACGGCAGGCCCGGTCCACCAGGTGCCTCACCTGGGACGGGTCGTCGAGTTGGGCCAGGAAGTCCGAGGCGACGTCCTTGTAGAGGGCGAGCAGGTCGACCTCCTGGTAGTAGCCGCCGCCCTCGGCGGTCAGCGCGGTGTTGCCGACCAGGGCCACCACCGGCTGGTGGTCGAGCTTGGCGTCGTAGAGGCCGTTGAGCAGGTGGATCGCGCCGGGGCCACTGGTCGCCAGGGCGCAGCCGAGTGGGCCGCCGCCGTACTTCACGTGGGCGCTGGCGGCGAAACCGGCGGTCTCCTCGTGGCGTACCTGGACGAACTCCACCCGGCCGCCGGCTCGTTGCAGCGCGGAGGTCATCCCGTTGATCCCGTCGCCGGGGTACCCGAAGTAGCGGTGCACCCCCCATTCGGCGAGGCGGGCCACGATGTGGTCGGCGACCGTGGCGTTCTTCGGCAAGCTGCCGTCGGCGGTGCCTGTTGCGCTCATCGTGGTGGTCCCTCCGGTCGCGTCCCTTTCCCGCCCCCTTCCCGCCCCGCGTCCGGGGAAACCCCGTCCGGCCCGGGAAACCCGCCCGCGTCCGGGAAGGCGACGGTGCCCGGGAAGGCGACGGTGTCCGGGAACCTGCCCGTGGGCGGGAGGTCGACCGGGTCGGGAAAGGCGACCGGGTCGGGGAAGGCGACCGGGTCGGGGAAGGCGACCGGGTTCCGGCGGGCGGTGCGCCGGACCGCCCCGCAGGTGCGCGCCGGGGCACCCGGCAGAATCGGGCGGTGCCCGTTCACCAGATCACCGACCCCGACGACGCCCGGATCGCCGACTACCGCGCGCTGACCGACGTCGAGCTGCGTACCCGGTGGGAACCCCCGCACGGGTTGTTCATCGCCGAGGGGGAGCTGGTGCTGCGCCGGGCGTTGCGGGCCGGCTATCCGGCCCGGTCGTACCTGGTGGACGCGAAACGGGTCGACCAGCTCGCCGACCTGGACACCGGGGACGTCCCGGTCTACGCGGCCACCCCCGACGTGCTGGAGAAGGCGACCGGCTTCCACGTCCACCGGGGCGTGCTCGCCTCGTTCCACCGCAAGCCCCTGCCCACCGCCGCCGAGGTGCTGGCCGCCGCCCGTCGGGTGGTGATCCTGGAGGACATCAACAACCACACCAACCTCGGCGCGATCTTCCGGGGGGCCGCCGCGCTCGGCATCGACGCGGTGCTGCTCTCGCCGTCCTGCGCCGATCCGCTCTACCGGCGCAGCGTGCGGGTCAGCATGGGGGAGGTGTTCGCGGTGCCGTACGCGAAGCTGGAGCGCTGGCCGGTGGGGTTGGACCAGGTGCGGGAGGCGGGGTTCACCGTGCTCGCGATGACGTTGGCGGCGGACGCCGTACCCATGCAGCGGTTGACGTCGGCGCAGCGGGCGCGGGCGGCGTTGCTGCTGGGGGCGGAGGGCCCGGGGCTGACCGGGGCGGCCCAGGCGGCCAGCGACGTGCGGGTGGTGATCCCGATGCGGCGTGGCGTGGACTCGTTGAACGTGGCCGCAGCGGCGGCGGTGGCGTTCTGGGAGCTGGGCCGGGACGACCCGGTCGACGGGTAGCCACCACGACCACCGGCTATTTGCATGAGAATGCGGCCAGGTGCATAATCTTTCCTGTGTCCAAGGTTCTCACCTCCCTGCCCATCGGCGAACGTGTCGGCATCGCCTTCTCCGGCGGCCTCGACACCTCGGTCGCGGTCGCGTGGATGCGCGACAAGGGCGCCGTCCCGTGCGCCTACACCGCTGACATCGGCCAGTACGACGAGCCCGACATCGACTCGGTGCCCGGACGTGCGCTCAGCTACGGCGCCGAGGTCGCCCGCCTGGTCGACTGTCGCGCCGCCCTGGTCGAGGAGGGCCTCGCCGCGCTGACCTGCGGCGCCTTCCACATCCGCTCCGGCGGCCGGGCCTACTTCAACACCACGCCGCTGGGCCGGGCCGTGACCGGGACCCTGCTCGTCCGGGCGATGATCTCCGACGACGTGCAGATCTGGGGCGACGGCTCGACCTTCAAGGGCAACGACATCGAGCGGTTCTACCGGTACGGCCTGCTGGCCAACCCGCAGCTGCGGATCTACAAGCCGTGGCTGGACACCGACTTCGTCACCGAACTGGGTGGCCGCAAGGAGATGTCGGAGTGGCTGCTCGAACGCCGCCTGCCCTACCGGGACAGCACCGAGAAGGCGTACTCCACCGACGCCAACATCTGGGGGGCCACCCACGAGGCCAAGACCCTGGAGCACCTCGACACCGGCATCGAGACGGTCAGCCCGATCATGGGGGTCCGGTTCTGGGACCCGTCCGTGGAGATCCCCACCGAGGACGTCACCATCGGCTTCGACCAGGGCCGCCCGGTGACGATCAACGGCAAGGAGTTCGGCAGCCCCGTCGACCTGGTGCTGGAGGCCAACGCCATCGGCGGCCGGCACGGCCTGGGCATGTCCGACCAGATCGAGAACCGGATCATCGAGGCCAAGAGCCGGGGCATCTACGAGGCCCCCGGCATGGCGCTGCTGCACGCCGCGTACGAGCGGCTGGTCAACGCCATCCACAACGAGGACACCCTGGCCAACTACCACCACGAGGGCCGCCGCCTCGGCCGGCTGATGTACGAGGGCCGCTGGCTCGACCCGCAGGCACTGATGCTGCGCGAGTCGTTGCAGCGCTGGGTCGGCACCGCCGTCACCGGCGAGGTGACCCTGCGGCTGCGCCGGGGCGAGGACTACTCGATCCTGGACACCACCGGCCCGGCGTTCAGCTACCACCCGGACAAGCTGTCGATGGAACGTACCGAGGACTCGGCCTTCGGCCCGTCCGACCGGATCGGGCAGCTCACCATGCGCAACCTGGACATCGCCGACTCGCGGGCCAAGCTGGAGCAGTACGCCACCCTCGGCCTGGTCGGCGGCGGGACCCCCCAGCGGGCGGTCGGCGCGGCCCAGGCCGCCTCCACCGGGCTGATCGGGGCGATGCCGCAGGGCGGCGCGGAGGCCATCGCCTCCCGGGGCGTCGCCTCGGCCGACGACGAGGCCCTCGACCGGGCCGCGATGGAGTTCGGCGTCGACTGACCGTCGCGCCGCCGGCCGGGACGGGTCACCGCCCCGGCCGGCGGGGCCGCCCTCGTCGTCGGGGCGGCGACGGACGGCGGATGGCGGGACCCGGGGTCACGGAGGGTAGCGTGTCGCCCGTGTTCCCGACCGTCCGTGAGGTGCTGGCGCTGGACCCGGTCCGTCGGGGCGCACCGCGACTGGTGGCGGGGGAGGCCGGCCTGGACCGGCCGGTGCGCTGGGTGCACGTGGCGGAGGTGCCCGACATCGCCACCCTGCTCGGCGGTGGTGAACTGGTGCTCACCACCGGCATCGGGCTACCGGCCGACGACGCCGGGCTCCGCGCCTTCATCGGCGACCTCGCCGAGGTGGGCGTCTCCGGTCTGGTGGTCGAGCTGGGCCGCCGCTACCCGACCGAGGTGCCCCGGGTGATGGCCGTGGCCGCCGAGCGGCGCGGGTTGCCCCTGGTCGAGCTGCGGCGGGCCACCCCGTTCGTCCGGATCACCGAGGCGGTGCACGCCCAGATCGTCGACGCCCAACTGCACGAGCTGCGGGCCACCGAGGAGATCCACCAGCGGTTCACCGAGCTGTCCGTCGAGGGTGCCGGGGCGGCCGAGGTCGTCCGGCAGGCCGCCGAGCTGGCCGGCTGCCCGGTGGTGCTGGAGAACCTGTCCCGGCAGGTGCTCGCCTACGACCCGGCGGGGGAGAGCGCCGACCTGCTGCTCGACGGCTGGGAGCAGCACTCCCGCCGGATCCGTCCCACCGGCCGGACCGCGTACGACGGGGACAGCGGCTGGTTGGTGACCACCGTCGGCGCGCGCGGGCAGGACTGGGGTCGGCTGCTGCTGCGCTGGCCGGCACGGGCGGGCCTCGGCGACGGTCGGCCCGTCGGCACGCCGCCCACCCGGCTGACCATCCTGGTGGAGCGGGCCGCCTCGACGCTGGCGCTGGGCCGGCTGATCCGCCGCGACGCCGAAGGACTGGAACGGCAACTGCACCGTACCCTGCTCACCGCCCTGCTCGACCACTCCCGCCCGGTGGACGAGATCGCCCTGCGGGCCCGGGCGCTCGGAGTGACCCTCGACCGCCGGCACCTGGTCGGCATCATGGTCCGGCACCGCCGCGCCGCCCCGGCGGGCACCCCCGCACCGGGCGAGGGCGGGCCACCCGTCGACGGAGCCGGCCCTCCCGCGTACCCGGCCACCTGGCCGACACCGGCCCCGGCGGACCCGCAGGCCGGCCCGGCCCGGCTGCGGGATCTCGCCGAGGCGGTCGGCCAGGCGCTGCGGGAGACGAAGCTGTCCGGTCTGACCAGTCCGGTCGACGACCAGGCGGTGGGTGTCCTGCTCGCCCTGCCGGACGCCGCCGCCGAGGAACGCGCCCTCGCCGCCTTCGCCGCCGCCGTGCGCCGCCGCCACCCCGACCCGCCGCCGTCCGGCGGGAACAGCCACCGGCTGACGGTGATCGTCGCCGCCGGCTCCGGAGTGGGGAGCCTGCGGGAGGTACGCCGGTCGCTGGTCGAGGCCCGGCAGCTCGCCGAGGCCGCCCGCCGGGACAGCCGGGAACTGCCGGTCTTCCGGCTGCCGCACGTCGGGTTGGCCGGTCTGCTGCACCTGCTGCGCGACGAGCCCCGGTTACAGACCTTCGTCGAACGGGAACTCGGCGCGCTACTGGCCCACGACGCCCAACACCCCCGGGAGCAACTGCTCGGCACCCTGCGGGCCTACCTGGAGCAGGGCCGCAACAAGTCGGCCGGCGCGGCTGCCGCCCACCTGTCCCGCCCGGCCTTCTACGAGCGACTGGCCCGGATCGGCCGAATCCTCGGCGTCGACCTCGACTCGGTCGAGACCAGCCTCTCCCTCCACGTAGCCCTACTGGCCCTCGACGCCATCCGCACCCCCTGACGCCCCTCCCCACCCCACCGCCCTTCCGCCCCGCCCCCACCCCGTGCCCGCCCCCGCCCCGTGCCCGCCCGCCCCCGGCCCGTGCCCGCCCGCCCCCGGCCCGTCTCCGGTGATCAAGAGAAATACGTCAGATTTCGTCGGCGGGGTGACGCATTCCTCTTGATCACCGCCTACGCGGTCTGCCCGTCGACCGCGATCAAGAGGTTTGCGTCAGATTTCGCTGTCCGGATGACGTATTCCTCTTGATCACCGACTGCCCGGCCGGCAGGTTCACGGTGATCAAGAGGTTTGCGTCAGAATTTGCCGCCCTGGTGACGCGAACCTCTTGATCACCGGGGTGATGGGGGTGGGGGGAGGGGGAGCGGGGAGGGGGCGGGGGAGGGGGGTCAGGTCAGGGTGTCCAGGGTTTTGGCGTAGGGGGCGGGGACGTGGTGGGGGCCGGCGGGGGTGAAGACGTCGGAGGTGGCGGCCGTCGACCAGGCGGCGGCGGGGACCGCGTCGACCAGGGTGCGGACCACCGGGGCGTCGCGCCACTGGTCCTGGGCGGCGAGCAGGCTCAACGCCACCACCGACTCCTCGACCTCGCCGACGCACTCGAACGGCTTGTGCCCGTCCACGCCGAGCAGCTCCCGGTAGCCGGGGATCTGCGTCTCGTCGGCCAGCAGGTCACCGCCGAAGATGCCGACCACCCGGTCCCGGGGCATGAACGGGGCCATGGCCAGGAAGACGAACCGGCACTTCGGGCAGTCGCGGCACCAGCGGGCGCTGGCGTCGCGCAGCTTGAACGCGGCGTTGCAACTGGTCACCACCGCGTCGTAGCGGTCGATGGTGGCGAACAGCCGGGCGATGTGCAGCTCCGACAGCGAACGCAGCAGCGAAAAGTACGGCTCGGTGAGCCCGGCGTGCTCGGCCAGTGCCGCCCGCAGCAGCCCCTCGGCCTCGACCCCCTTGGACCACTGGTGGTTGATCTCGTGACCGTTCCAGATCAGGTTCGGGTCGGACGCGGACCGCTCGTTGGACATCACCACCGGCCCGAGCCCGTGCAGCACGGCGGTGGCGACCGCGATCAGCGAGTTGATCGCGGTGACCGGGATGTGCCCGTTGCGCGCCCCGGCCGCGTTCAGGTCGAACAGCACCGGGTCGAGCCGCCGGCGGGCGGCCAGCGCCGGCAACCCGGACGCCTCGTTCACCGCGACGATCACGTGGTTGGGGTTGACCGAGAACGGCACCGGGTCGAAGCCGCCCCGGCGCAGCGCCTCCAGGCTGACGATGGAGTCCTTGCCCCCGCCGACGGCCGACAGCGGCCGACGGTCCGAGTCGTCGTACACCCGGGGTGGCGGGACCTCGCCGGCCGGCACCTCGGGGCGCAGCTGCAGCACGTGCGGGAGCTGGTTGCGGTAGGCGTACTCGGCGAGACCCTTGGTGTAGACGGCGGTGACCAGCGCGGTGGCGGCCCCGCCCAGCGGCGTCGGCAGCACCAGGCGCGGCGGGGCGGCGGCCTTGTAGTAGCTGACCCCGGCCACCACGTGCAGCAGTTCCAGGACCCGGCCCAGGGTGGCGACCGTCTCGTCCGACGGCGGCGCGGCCGGCACCGGTAACGTGATCACCTCGGTGAACCGCTGCTCGCCGTCGGGACCGGTCAGGGCGTAGTCGAACGACGCCGCGCCGGTGGCGGGGTCGAACGAGTACGACGGGAAGGTGAAGGCGTCCATCCGCCGGAGCTGCTCGTTGGGCACACGCCATACTAGGCCCTGGTCCGTCCGGCCGGGTCCGCTGCGCCGGACCGGCCGCCGCACCACCGTCGACACCTGAGGGAGAGTTCGTGCGCCTGTCCGATCTGCGCGGCCGTACCGTCGCCGTCTGGGGGGCCGGCCGCGAGGGCCGCGCCGCCGTGACCGCCATCGCCGCGCACGGCCCGGCGGACCTGGTCGCCGTCGACGACAGCGCCAACTTCCTCGCCGTGGCCTGGGAGGGGCCGCTCGCCGAGGCCGCGCCGCTGGTCACCGGGGAGCAGGGGTACGCCCGGCTGGCCGCCGCCGACGTCGTCGTGCGCTCCCCGGGGGTGCCCAACACCCACCCGTGGCTGGTCGAGCTGCGCGCCAAGGGGGTCACCGTCACCCAGGGCACCGCGCTGTGGATGGCCGACCACGCCGACCGGACGATCGGGGTCACCGGCAGCAAGGGCAAGTCGACCACGGCCAGCCTGATCAGTCACCTGCTCGCGGCGGTGGACCGGCCCAACGTCCTGGGCGGCAACATCGGGGTGCCCACCCTCGACCTGCCCGACGCCGAGTCGTACGTGCTGGAGCTGTCCAGCTACCAGTGCAGCGACCTGACCGACTCGCCCCGGGTCGCGGTGGTCACCGCACTGTTCCCCGAACACCTGGACGCGCACGGCGGCGAGGCCGAGTACTACCGCGACAAGCTCAACCTGATCGCGTACGGCCCCCGCACGGTGGTGGTCAACGGCAACGACCCCCGTCTCGCCCTGGAGCTGGGCGACCGGGCGGCGATCCGGGCCGGCCTGCCCGACAGTGTGCACGTCGGCACCGGCCCGGACGGCACCGACTGGTTCCACCTCGGCGACCGGCCGCTGTTCGCCCGGGGGGTGCTGCCGCTGGTCGGCCGGCACAACGCGGGCAACCTGTGCGTGGCGCTCGCCGTGCTCGACGCGCTCGGGGTCGACGTCGTCGCCCACAAGGACACCCTGGCGGTGGCGGTCGCCGGGTTCCACGGGCTGGCCCACCGGCTCACCGAGATCGCCGACCCGTCCGGCCTCACCTTCGTCGACGACACCCTCGCCACCAGCCCGTACGCGGCGATGCACGCGATCGACGCGTACGACGGGCGGCCGTTGACGGTGATCGTCGGTGGCACCGACCGGGGGTTGGACTACACGCCGCTGGCCGAGCACCTGGCCGAGCGGGAGTTGACCGTGATCGGGATTCCCGACAGTGGTCCCCGGATCGTGGCGGCGCTGGCCGGGTTGCCGAAGGTGCGTACCGAATTGGTGGACGACCTGGTGGACGCGGTCCGGCTGGCCCGGTCGGTGACCCCGGCCGGCGGGGTGGTGCTGCTCTCCCCGGCGGCGCCCAGCTACGGGCGGTTCCGTAACTTCGAGCACCGCTCCGAGGTGTTCGCCGAGGCGATCCGGGACACCGCCGCCGGCTGAGCGCGGGCCGGCGACCTCGGCCCCGGCACGGGCCCGACGACACCGGGCCGGGTGACGCGGTGTCAGGCGGGGACGGACGCCGGGCTACACAGTGCCAGTTGTCGCCGGCCGGTCGGGGTGGCAGCGTGCGGAGGACGCGCAAGCCGCCGCCGCTGAAGGGTGTGCCGATGACCGCCGACGACCTGCTGGCCCGACACCGGGCCGTGCTCCCGTCCTGGATGCCGCTCTACTATGCCGAGCCGATCGAGTTGGTCGCCGGGTCCGGCCGCCGGGTCACCGACGCCCAGGGCCGCAGCTACCTGGACTTCTTCGGCGGTGTGCTGACCAACATGATCGGCTACGACATCCCGGAGATCCGCGAGGCGGTGGAGCGTCAACTGCGGACCGGTCTGGTGCACACCTCCACCCTCTATCTGATCCGGCAACAGGTGGAGCTGGCCGAGAGGGTGACCTCGCTCGCCGGCATCCCGGACGCCCGGGTCTTCTTCACCAACTCGGGCACCGAGGCGAACGAGGCGGCGCTGCTGGTCGCCACCAACCACCGCCGGTCGCACCAGATCCTCGCCGTCCGCAACAGTTACCACGGCCGGTCGTACGCGACGATGGGGATCACCGGCAACGGGGGTTGGACGGCCAGCGCGCACAATCCGCTCCAGGTGGCCTTTCTGCACTCCGGTGAGCGGCTGCGCGGGCTGCTCGCCCGGCTGCCCGAGGCCGACCGGACGGAGGCCGCCGTGGAGGACCTGCGCGAGGTGCTCGCCACCCAGACCAGCGGCGACGTGGCCTGCCTGATCGCCGAGCCGATCCAGGGGGTCGGCGGTTTCGTCGCCCCGCCCGACGGGCTGTTCGCCGGCTGGCGCAAGGTGCTCGACGAGCACGGCATCCTGCTCATCTCCGACGAGGTGCAGACGGGCTGGGGGCGCACCGGCGAGCACTTCTGGGGCTACCAGGCGCACGGGGTCACCCCGGACCTGCTGACCTTCGCCAAGGGCATCGGCAACGGGTTCGCCCTGGCGGGCGTGGTCGGCCGGGCGGACGTCATGGAGTCGGTGCCGGCGATCAGCTTCTCCACCTTCGGCGGCAACCCGCTCTGCACCGCCGCCGGCAACGCGGTCCTCGACTACCTGCGCGACCACGACCTGCAGGCCAACGCGGCGCGGGTGGGCGCGATCCTCCTCGACGGGCTGCGGGCCACGGTCGCCGACCTCGACGGCGTCGCCGAGGTGCGGGGCAAGGGTCTGATGCTCGCCGTGGAGTTCGTCCGACCCGGCGGGCTGGAGCCCGATCCGGTGTTGACCGCCGGGGTCTTCGAGGCGTGCCGGGCCGGTGGCCTGCTGGTCGGCAAGGGCGGCCTGCACGGCAACGTGCTGCGGATGGGCCCGCCGCTGACCCTCACCGAGGACGAGGCCCGCGAGGGGCTGGCCATCCTGGTCGAGGCGATCCGGTGCGCCGTCGCGGCGCAGGCGGCCCGGTGAGCACGCCGGGCGGGACGTCACCCTCCGGAGCGCCGTTGGCTGCCGGGCTGGTGGCTGCCGGGCCGCTGGCTGCCGGGCCGGTGGCTGCGGCGGCCGACAGCGAAGACGACTTCGCCGACATCGAGCAGGGGGCGGGCGACGCGCCCCGGATCGGGCATTTCGTCGACGGTAGGCGGATCGACGGGACGTCCGGGCGGTACGCCGACGTCTTCGATCCGGCCACCGGCCGGCGTACCGGCCGGGTGGCGTTGGCTGACGCGGCCGAGGTGGCGATGGTCGTCGAGGTGGCCGGGCGGGCCGCCCGGAGCTGGCGGGACGCCTCGCTGGCCCGCCGCACGGCGGTGCTGTTCGCCTTCCGGGAGCTGGTCCACGCCCGCCGGGACCGGCTCGCCGAGGTGATCACCGCCGAGCACGGCAAGGTGCTCGCCGACGCGGCCGGCGAGGTGCAGCGCGGCCTCGAGGTGATCGAGTACGCCTGCGGCATCGCCTCGGCGTCGCGCGGGAGCTTCAGCGCGAACGTGTCCACCGAGGTCGACTCGTACAGCCTGCGGCAGCCGTTGGGGGTGGTGGCGGTGATCTCGCCGTTCAACTTCCCGGTGATGGTGCCGCTGTGGTTCGTGCCGGTGGCGGTGGCCTGCGGCAACGCGGTGGTGCTCAAGCCGAGCGAGAAGGACCCGAGCGCGGCGCTGCTGCTGGCCGAGTGGTTCGTCGAGGCGGGCCTGCCGGCCGGAGTGCTCACCGTGGTCAACGGCGACGCCGAGGCGGTCGACGCGCTGCTCGACCACCCCGACGTGCAGGCGGTGTCGTTCGTCGGCTCCACCCCGGTCGCCCGGCACGTGCACCGGCGCGCGACGCTGACCGGCAAGCGGGTGCAGGCCCTCGGCGGGGCCAAGAACCACCTGGTGGTGCTGCCCGACGCCGATCTGGACCTGGCCGCCGACGCGGCGGTCAACGCCGGGTTCGGCTCGGCGGGCCAGCGGTGCATGGCGATCTCCGCGCTGGTGGCGGTGGGGCCGGTCGCCGACGCCCTGGTCGCCCGGATCGCCGACCGGATGGCCGGGCTGCGCACCGGCGACGGTCGGCGCGGTGGCGACCTGGGGCCGCTGGTCACCGCCGCGCACCTGGCGCGGGTCCGTGGGTACGTCGAGGCCGGGGTGGCGGCGGGCGCGGTGCCGGTGGTGGACGGTCGGGACGTCGTGCCGGACGGGGACCCGGACGGGTTCTGGCTGGGCCCGACCCTGTTCGACCACGTCACCCCGGACATGTCGATCTACACCGACGAGATTTTCGGCCCGGTGCTCGGCGTCGTCCGGGTCGACTCGTACGACGCGGCGGTGGCACTGGTCAACGCCAACCCGTACGGCAACGGCACGGCGATCTTCACCAACGACGGTGGGGCGGCCCGGCGGTTCCAGTACGAGGTCCAGGTCGGCATGGTCGGGATCAACGTGCCGATCCCGGTGCCGATGGCCTACTACTCGTTCGGCGGCTGGAAGGCGTCGCTCTTCGGTGACCTGCACGCCCACGGTGAGGACGGGGTGCGGTTCTTCACCCTGGGCAAGGTGGTCACCAGCCGTTGGCCGGACCCGCACCACGGCGGGGTGAACCTCGGCTTCCCCACCCAGAGCTGAGCAGCCGCGGCACACCCCGCAGGCACGGGTGACCGAGTCTGCGGGGTGGGGCCGTGCGGGCGTACGGTCAGAATGGTGCGGGTCCGCGGCCTGCCAGCGACATCAACACCTGCGTGGCGAGTAGTTTGCGTAGGCCGGTGACGGCGACCGTTCCCACGCGGTCGTAGGGCAGTTCCAGTTGCAGTCCCTCGACGGCGTTGCGAAGGTCCGTCGTGATCTCGTCCGGACGGAAGGTGCCACCCCAGCCGTTGAGTCCACCGCGTTGGTTGGTGCTGAGGGAGGCCATGCCGGATATGCGTGCGCCGTCGGCCAGGATCAGCCTCGCCGGACCCGAGTAGGTCGTCGTCAAAGTCATCAGCCTTTCAGGGTGAACGCTGCGCACCTCGGCCCCCGGCCGTGGTCATCGGGAGCCGGGGCGTCGGGCTGTGCTCCATCGGGACCAGGGTCGTACGTGCCCCGACCGTCAGGGCGGCGGCGCTGTGGAACGTGGCGCGTAGCGGGAGGGGTCTGCGTCGGCTCACGCCTGGCCGGGCGGCCCTGGTCGCTCAGCCCCGGTCGCCGTGGTGAGCGATGGAGACGCCGAACGGCGGCCCGCTGAACCAGTCGGGCCGCCGTTCGTGAAGCGTGGATCAGAGCGGGCGGATGTTCTCCGCCTGCGGGCCCTTCTGGCCCTGGGTGACGTCGAACTCCACCTTCTGGTTCTCGTCGAGGCTGCGGAAGCCGCTCGCCGAGATCGCGGAGAAGTGGGCGAACACGTCGGCACCGCCGTCGTCGGGGCTGATGAAGCCGAAGCCCTTGTCGGCGTTGAACCACT
This sequence comes from Micromonospora sp. NPDC049257, assembly GCF_040678915.1. Taxonomy (NCBI): domain Bacteria; kingdom Bacillati; phylum Actinomycetota; class Actinomycetes; order Micromonosporales; family Micromonosporaceae; genus Micromonospora; species Micromonospora sp. NPDC049257. Next base: position 108,303 of record NZ_JBFAQU010000014.1, on the reverse strand, counting down.
TCACGGTACCTGTAGTCATGTCTGCTCCTCTGCAGGCTGTGGAGAGACCGCACTGCGCGGACCCTTAGCCGCCGAGTTGATAACCCGCATCGAAACGACACGAAAAACGAAAAGCGCCCGGATGGGTTTTAGATAACCCACCAGGCGCCATGAGACGTCTACGGAAATCAAAACTGCAACCCGGTTACCGTAGCACACGATCCGTCGCGACTCCCTTCCCGTCGACCGGCGGGTCCGGTACGAGCAGCGGGTGCAGAGCCGTTGGATCGGTGGCCCCCGGCAGGTCGCGGGCGGCGAGCCAGGCCGCCGCGGAGGCGCCGTCGCCGGCCGGACGCAGGGGCGCGACCGGCCACCGCCGGGCCAGCTCCGCGGTGACGGCGACGGCCAGTGGGGTGTCACCGGTGAGCAGACCGCCGCCGAGGACCACCGGGTCCACCGCGTCGGCCGGTCGGATCCGCGCGACGCTGTCGGCCAGCAGCCCGGTGGCCCGCTCGATCAGCGTGACGGCGACCGGTTCGGTCTCGGCGGCGGCGGCGACCACCAGCGGGGCGAGCCGGGCCAGCTCCACCGCCGGCCGGCGGGTGACCGCCTGCACCACCGCGTCCACGGTCTCTCGGGGCCGGTCGGCGACCCGGTCGTCCCCCAGCAGGGTGGCGAGCACCCGGCGGCCCAGTGGCCCCGGCGTCCGGGCCGCGTCCAGGTCGGCGAGCAGGCGCCGGACCGCCTCCCGGCCCAGCCAGAACCCGGAGCCGGCGTCGCCGAGCAACCACCCGTGCCCGTCGGCGACCCGGTCCAGTCGCCATCGGCACACCTGGGCGGCGATCGCCCCGGTCCCGGCGATCAGGATCGTGCCGTCGGCTGCGGCGGTGCCGGAGGCGTACCCGACGAGGGCGTCGCTGTGCACCGTGTACGGGCAGCGCAGGCCGGCGTCCGACCAGGCCCGGTCGAAGGCGGCCCGGCCGGCCGGGTCGGCGCGCAACCGGCCGGCCCCGGCCAGCCCGATCGCCCCGGCGTGGACCCGGGTCGGGTCGACGTCGCGCAGCGCCTCCCGCAGGGCGGTCGACAGTTCGGCGGCGGCCCGTTCGGCACCGTGGCTGGTGGGGTTGCCGCCGCCGGCCCGGCCGGTGCCGAGGCGTTCGCCGGTGAGGGTCAGGGCGGTGGCCCGGGTGGACGTACCCCCGACGTCGAGGCCGACCACGACGGTGTCGGACATCCTCGCGGGCCTCCCGGGGGTGCGCTGGTGTGGGGGTGTCCATGCTGGTCGGTGCGGTGTCGCAGGGCAAGACCGGGCGCCGGTGGCGGGCCGTAGCGACAGGTAACAGTTTGAAAACTTCGCCCATGGTCTTGACAGGAAGGGGCCTTCAGTAAGAACTTTTACCACTAACAGTTAACACTCTTTTCCGAAAGGCGCGTCGATGGCCGAGCACGAGGCGGACACCACCGCGGCAACCGCGGTGGTCGATGCCGAGCCGGTCGACCGGCGCAGCGCGGACGGAGTGCTGGCCAGGGTCCGGGCCGGCACGGGGGAGTTGACGGGAGCGTTGCGCCGGGTCGCCGAGCAGGTGCTCAGCGACCCGGAGGCAGCGGCCCGCGCCACCATCGTCGAGCTGGCCGAACGCAGCGGCACCTCACCGGCGACGATCACCCGGTTCTGCCGGGCCATGGGCTTCGACGGCTACGCCGACCTGCGCCTGGGCATCGCCTCCGAGACCGGCCGGGCCCGCTCGGCCGGCTGGACCGTCGACATCGGCCGGGAGATCCAGCCCGGCGACCCGCTGGCCCGGGTGCTCGACCAGATCATGGCCGCCGACACCCGCGCCATGCACGACACCGCCACCCTGCTCGACCTCGCCGAGGTCGAACGGGCCGCCGTCGCCATCGCCGGAGCCGCCCGGGTCAACATCTTCGGCGCCAGCGGCAGCGCCCTGGTCGGCGAGGAGATGCAGTTCAGCCTGCACCGCATCGGGGTGGCGGCGTGGGCCTGGAGCGACGTGCACGAGGGGCTCGCCAGCGCCGCGCTGCTCGGCGTCGGCGACGTCGCCCTGGGCATCTCGCACACCGGGCAGACCCGGGAGACCATCGAGATGCTCGCCGAGGCGGGCAGCCGGGGCGCCACCACCGTCGCGTTGACCGGGTTCCCCCGCTCCCCGCTCGCCGAACTGGCCGACATCGTCCTGCTCACCGCCAGCCAGGCCACCACCTTCCGGCCGGACGCGCTGTCCGCCCGGCACCCCCAACTCGTCGTGCTCGACCTGCTCTACATCGCCGTGGCGCAGCGCACCCACGACCGCGCCCACGCGGCCTTCCGGCGTACCGCCCAGGCCGTCGACGGGCACAAGGCCGCGAAGGGGACCACGTCATGATCAGTGCCCAGGGGTACGCGCGAGCCGTCCGGCCCGTCCTCGACCGGCTGCTCGACACCCAGGCCGAGGCGATCGGCCGGGCCGCCGACCTGATCGCCACCAGCCTGCGGGCCGGCGGCGTGCTCCAGGCGTTCGGCGCCGGCCACTCCGAGGCGTTCGCCGCCGAACTGGTGGCCCGGGCCGGCGGCCTGGTCCCCACCAACCGGATCGGCCTGCACGACCTGGTGCTGCACGGCGACGCCCCGCGCGACGTGCTCACCGACCCCAAGCTGGAACGCGACCCGGCCGTGGCCCACCAGCTCTACCCGCTGGCCCGGCCGCAGCCGGCCGACGTCTTCCTGATCGCCTCCCAGTCCGGCATCAACGGCTCGGTCGTCGAGCTGGCGACGCTGGTCACCGGGCACGGCCACCCGCTGATCGCGGTCACCTCGGTCGCCCACACCGCACGGGTCGCGCCCCGCCACCCGTCCGGTCGCCGACTCGCCGAACTCGCCGACGTCGTGCTGGACAACGGCGCACCGTACGGCGACGCACTGCTGCCGCTGGAGGGCGGCGGCGCGGTCTGTGCGGTCTCCTCGGTCACCTCCGCGCTGCTGGCGCAACTGGTGACCGCGGAGGTCGTCCGACGGTTCCACCAGGCCGGAGAGGTACCCCCTATCTACCTCTCCGCCAACGTCCCCGGTGGGGACGCGCACAACCTCGCCCTCGAGTCGCGGTACGCCGGGCGTCTCCGGCGCACCGCCTGACCCGGACACCCAAGGAGAGACGACGATGTCGAACACCCCCGAGACCCCGACCCCGATGAGCCGCCGCAGCCTGCTGGGCCGGACCGCCGCGGCGGGCCTGCTCGCCACCCCGGTGGTCGGCCTGCTCGGTGCCTGCGCCACCAGCGGCTCCGACGAGGACACCACCAAGGCCGAGGAGGGCACCAAGAGCGCGACCAACCCGCTCGGCGCCGCCGAGGACGCCCCGCTGGAGGTGGTCATCTTCAACGGTGGCTACGGCGAGAAGTACGCCACCGACGTGCACGAGCCGCTCTACAAGAAGGCGTTCCCCAAGGCGGAGATCAAGCACCAGTCCACCCAGGCGGTCTCCACCGTGCTCCAGCCCCGGTTCGCCTCGGGCAACCCGCCGGAGTTCGTCAACAACTCCGGCGAGAAGCTGATCGACTTCGGCTCGCTGGTCGCCGACGGGCAGCTGATGGACCTCACCGAGCTGTGGGACGCCCCGTCGGTCGACGACCCGAGCAAGAAGGTCCGCGACACCGTCGTCCCCGGCACCGTCGAGGCCGGCTCGTTCAACGGCAAGCCGTACGTCCTGTACTACGTCTCCACCGTCTTCGGCATCTGGTACTCGGGCAAGCTGTTCAAGGACAACGGCTGGGCGCCCGCGAAGACCTGGTCGGAGTTCACCGCCCTGCTCGACGGCATCAAGTCCAAGGGCATCACCCCGTACGGCTACGCCGGGGCGAACGCCGCCTACTACCAGTGGAACGTCATCCTGACCCACGCCGCGAAGATCGGCGGCACCGACGTACTCAAGAACATCGACAACCTGGAGGACGGCGCCTGGCAGCAGGACGCGGTCAAGCAGGCCGCCCAGGCATGGGAGGAGATCGGCGCGAAGTACGTCGACAAGAGCTTCGAGGGGCTCAAGCACACCGACGTGCAGCTGCGGCAGAACCAGTACAAGCTGGCCCTCTACCCCAGCGGCGACTGGCTGGAGGGCGAGCAGAAGAAGGACACCCCGGCCGGCTTCGACTACCAGCTGATGCCGGTGCCCAGCCTCACCGGCTCGGACAAGCTGCCCGCCACCGCCGTACGGGCCACCGCCGGTGAGGGCTACTTCGTCTCGGCCAAGAGCAAGAACCCGCGCGGTGGTCTGGAGTACATGCGCCAGATGCTCTCGGTCGCCGGGGCGAAGGGCTTCACCGAGGTGGTCAAGGCCCCGACCGTGGTCACCGCCGGCAGCGCCGGCTTCGCCTTTCCGCCCGGCGTGGCCAGCTCGCAGGCCGCCCTCGCCGCCGCCGGCAAGGACGTGTTCAACCTGTACTTCGACGGCTGGTACAAGGAGCTCGACACGGAGGCGCGCACCGCCACCAACGAGCTGATGTTCGGCCGGATCAAGGCGGACGCCTTCGTGGAGCGGATCCAGAAGCGGGCCGACGCCATCAAGAAGGACAGCTCCGTCGCCAAGTTCACGCGCTGACCGATCGGAGTAGCGGGATCATGCGGCACGGCAAGTATCCGTTCGTGATCGGGTTCCTCTTCGCCCCGGTCACGCTGTACGTGGTCTTCGTCATCGCACCGTACGCGCAGGCGTTCCAGATCTCGATGACCAACTGGCGGGGGCTGTCCGCCCCGCAGTGGGTGGGCTTCGACAACTACCGGCGGCTGCTCGACGACGGGCGCTTCTGGCAGGCGGTCCAGCACCACGGCGTACTGCTGCTTGCCCTGCCGCTGATCACGATCGCCATCGCGTTGTTCTTCGCCTTCCTGCTCAACGTGGGCGGACGCAGCGTGGGTGGCCAGCGGCAGGGGGTCCGGGGGTCGAAGTTCTACCGGGTGGTGTTCTTCTTCCCCCAGGTCCTGGCGGTGGCCATCATCGCGGTGCTGTTCCAGATGGTGTACCGGCCCAACGAGTCCGGCCTGATCAACGGCGTGCTGATGAAGATCGGGCTGGACCCGGTGCTGTTCCTGGTCCGGCCGAACCTGGCCCTGTGGTCGATCATCGCGGTGCTGGTCTGGCAGGCCGTCGGCTTCTACGTGGTGCTCTTCTCGGCCGGGATGGCCTCGATCCCGGGGGAGATCTACGAGGCGGCCGAGATGGACGGGGCGAGCAAGGTGATGCTGTTCTTCCGGGTCACCCTGCCGCTGCTCTGGGACACCCTCCAGGTGGCCTGGGTCTATCTCGGCATCGCCGCGTTCGACGCGTTCGCCATCGTCGCGGTGCTCTCGGTGGACAGCGGCGGCCCGGACGGCGCGACGACGGTGCTGGCGGTGGAGATCTACCGCAACGCCTTCGTCTACTCGAAGTACGGCTACGCCTCGGCGATGGGTGTGGCGCTGTTCTTCCTCACCCTCACGTTCGCGGCGCTGACGCTGCGGTTGACCAAGCGGGAAAGCGTGGAGTACTGACATGGCCGCACAGACGACGCTGCCGCCGGCCGCGGCGGACACCCCGCCCGGCCGGCCCGCCGCCCGCACCCGCAAGGGCCGGGGCGAGCACCACGAGGTACGACTGTTCAGCGGGCTCGGTCAGCTGGCGCTCGCCGTCTGGGCGGTGATCGTCATCGTGCCGATCCTCTGGACGTTCCTGGCCGCGTTCAAGAACACCGGCGAGATCTTCAGCAGCCCGTGGACGCTGCCGGCGGAGCTGCGCTGGGAGAACTTCGGCCGGGCCTGGACCAAGGCGCACGTCGGCCGGTACTTCCTCAACAGCGTCTTCGTGGTGTCGTGCAGCACCTTCGGCACCATGCTGTTCGGTTCGATGGCCGCGTACGTGCTGGCCCGGTACAAGTTCCGGGGCAACCGGGCGATCTACTACCTGTTCGTCTCCGGGTTGGCCTTCCCGGTCTTCCTGGCGCTGGTGCCGCTGTTCTTCGTGGTCCGCAACCTGGGCCTGCTGGACACCCACACCGGCGTGATCCTGGTCTACATCGCCTACTCGCTGCCGTTCACCATCTTCTTCCTGGCCGCGTTCTTCCGGACGCTGCCGAACTCGGTGGCCGAGGCCGGCATGATCGACGGCTGTTCGCACACCCGACTGTTCTTCCAGGTGATGCTGCCGATGGCGAAGCCGGGCCTGATCAGCGTGGCGATCTTCAACATCATCGGGCAGTGGGCGCAGTACCAGTTGCCCCTGGTGCTGCTCTCCAACGCCAAGGACAAGTGGGTGCTCACCCAGGGCATCGCCGACATCTCGGTCAATGCCGGCTACGAGGCCGACTGGTCCGGCCTGTTCGCCGCCCTGACCATCGCCATCCTCCCGATGATCATCGTGTACGCGATCTTCCAGCGGCAGATCCAGTCCGGTCTGACCTCCGGCGCGGTCAAGTAGCCCCCTCCGTCCCGGCGGCGAGGCGACCCGCTCCATCCCGCCGCCGGGCCGGCTGGCGCTCCGCCCTGCCGCCAGCCCTCATGCGCGGTCAGTGCCCGGGACTTCGGTTCTCGGGCCCCGGTTCTCGGTTCTCGGGCCCCGGACCGCGGTTCTCGGGCCGCTGGGCCGCTGGGCCGCGGCGGCACCCGGCCCCGCCGCTGCGCTGCGGCAGCTGTCCGGGTGCCGGCACGCCCCCTGCCCCTCAGTACCGCAGTGGGCGATCCGCAGGTGTCGGTAGGTGACGGCCTGACAGGTGGAACGGACCCGGCGACCGGCGGAAGCGGCGGGGTGTCACAGGGGCGGGGCAGAATCGGGCCGTGGCGGTGGTGGCGGTGGTGGCGGGCGAGCGGGGCAGTGGCGCGCTCCGGCCGCTGGACGCCGCCGGCCGCCCGTCCGGCGCGGTCGAGCTGGTCGACGACCTGACCCGCGCGGTCGCCGCCCGGGAGGCCGCCGAGCGTCCCCGCTGGGTGTGGGGCTCCGGCACGGCGGTCTACCCCATCCTGCTGGGTGCCGGGGTGCGGGTCGAGCGGTGCCACGACGTCGAGCTGACCGAGGCGCTGCTGCTGGGGCACGCCGGGCGGTGGGGCGAGCCGCGTTCGCCGGCCGCCGCGTACGCCCGGCTCATCGGGGCCGTGGTCCCACCCGACCCGCCGGCCCGGCCGCCCGCGCCGCCCGGTCACGGCCAGGCCGCGCTCTTCGAGGCCGTCCCCGGCCCGCCGGGCCCCGGCATCGACACCCTGACCCGGGTGTACGCCGACCAGCTCACCCGGATCGCCGCCACCGCGCATCCCGGCCGGTTCCGGCTGCTGGTCGCCGCCGAGTCGGCCGGTGCGCTCGTCGCGGTCGAGATGGCCGCGGCGGGGCTGCCGTGGCGGGTCGACGTGCACGGTGAGATCCTCGCCGAGCTGCTGGGCGAGGCGTCCCCGATGGGCGGGCCGCCCCGGCGGCTGGCCGAACTGGCCGCCCGGATCGCCGAGGCGCTCGGGGTGCGGCAGCTGCACATCGACTCCCCGGCGGAGCTGATGCGCGCCTTCGCCCGCGTCGGCGTGGAGCTGCCCAACACCCGGGCCTGGGTGCTGCGCGGCGTCGACCATCCGGCCGTACCGTTGGTGCTCGAATACAAGGAGCTGTTCCGGATCTGGACGGCGCACGGCTGGGCCTGGCGGGACGCCTGGGTCCGCGACGGCCGGTTCCGCCCGGAGTACGTCCCCGCCGGGGTGGTCTCCGGCCGGTGGGCGACCCGGGGCGGCGGCGCGTTGCAGATCCCCAAGGTGATCCGGCAGGCGGTGGTGGCCGATCCGGGGTGGCAGTTGGTGGTGGCCGACGCCGGCCAGTTGGAGCCCCGGGTGCTCGCCGCGGTCTCCGGCGACGCCCGGCTGGCCACCGCCGGTGCGGCCGGTGACCTCTATGCGGCGTTGGCGCAGGACTCCTTCGGTGGTGACCGGGCCCGGGCCAAGCTGGCCCTGCTCGGCGCGATGTACGGGCAGACCGGTGGCTCGGCGCTGCCCGCCCTGGCGGTGCTCAAGCGCAGCTACCCGACCGCCTTCGGTTACCTGGAGGCGGCAGCCCGCACCGGCGAGGCGGGCGGTCTGGTCCGGTCCTGGCTGGGGCGGACCTGCCCACCGGGGACAGCCGGCTTCGACACCGGTGACGATGCCCTGGTGGACCCGGACGCCGGGTCGGACCCCCGTTCACCCCGGGCGCGGGCCGCCCGGTCCCGGGGCCGGTTCACCCGGAATTTCGTCATCCAGGCCACCGCCGCCGAGTGGGCCTCGACGATGCTCGCCACGCTCCGGGGCGAGCTGGCCGGTATCGGTGGCGAGTTGGTCTTCTTTCAGCACGACGAGGTGATCGTGCACTGCCCGGCCGAGCTGGCCGATCCGGTGACCGAGGCGATCCGCCGGGCCGGAGCACGCGCCTCGACCCTGCTCTTCGGCGACACCCCCGTCCGCTTCCCCCTCGACCTCTCCACCGTCGACTGCTACGCCCACGCCTAACCCACCCCCACCCCCACCCCACCCCTCCTCCCGTCCCCACCCCCGCCCATCCCCGGGTCCCCCGCCCATCCCCTCCCGTCCCCGGTGATCAAGAGGTTTGCGTCAGCCGGATCGAGTTTCCTGACGTAAACCTCTTGATCACCGAGGGCAGGTGGGGGACGGGAGGAGGGTTAGGGCAGGGGGCGGGTGGGTATTACGCGTGAAATATCCGTTTCGTGCCGACACGGATCGGGTGAGGGCTCGTTGCACCCGGTGTGCGTATCGCAGGAATGATCATCGCGGCGGGCGGGGGACGCCGGCTCGGCGGCCCCGAGGCATTACTGCTCCAGGGAGGCCGGCCGCTGGTCAGCTGCATGATCGACACGATGACCGAGGCCGGGTGCGGGCAGTTGGTGGTCGTGTTGGGCGCGGCGGCCGACGAGGTACGGGCGGCGGCTGACCTGAGCCCTGCCACCGTGGTGGTCAACCGGGCCTGGGGCACCGGCGTCGGCTCGTCGATCCGGGCTGGCCTGGCCGCGCTGGCCGACAGGCGGGTCGAGGCGGTGGTGGTGGTCCCGGTCGACATGCCCGGCCTCACCCCGGAGGCGGTCCGCCGGGTGGCCGCGCTGCCCTACCCGGACGTGCTCGCCTGCGCCACCTACGACGGGTTGCGCGGTTACCCGATGCTGTTCGGCCGTCGGCACTGGGCCGGCATCGCCACCCTGGCCAGCGCCGATGTCGGAGCCCGACCTTACCTGTTGGCGCACAAGGACCAAATCGTCGACATCGCCTGCGACTCGGTCGCCGACGGCAACCGGGTCGACACCCCGGAGCTGATGGCGCTCTACGGCCTCACCGTGCCACCGCAGCGGGTCGGCGTCTGATCAGCGTTCAGGCAGGCGGCGGGGATGCTGCCGCCTGCGGAACGCGACAGGTGACCGCCGACCGCTCGGCCAGCGCCCCCGACCGTCCCCTCACCCACGAACCCGGCCCCCACCCACGGCCAACCAGGCCGACTCCGCCCCTCCCCGCCCGCCTTTCCCCCGGGTGATCAAGAGATTTGCGTCAAGAATGATCTCCATGTTGACGCAAACCTCTTGATCACCGGGGAAAGGCCGGGCCGGGGCCGGGGCCGGGGCGGGGAGGAGGCGGGGCGGGGGCGGGGGCGAGCGGGAGGGGTTAGACCTCTATGTTGAATCGTTGCAGGACCGAGGGGGCTACCAGGCCGACCGCCGCGAGTACGGAGAGCACCGTCAGCGCGGTGCGCAACACGACCACCTCGGCTTTGCTGCCGGTGCGCAGGGCGATGCTGTTCGGCAGCCCGATCATCGTCCACATGCGGCGCTTGATCGGGATCGGCCAGAGGATCGGCACCCCCGCCTTGGTGATCATGTCGCCGAGGATGTGCACGAAACAGCCCACTCCGACGGCCAACCCGATCATCGGGTAGCCGCGGTCGCCGGGCAGGGTGGCGAAGGTGAACCAGGCGGCGGCGGCCGAGACGAGCGTGACGATCACCCAGCCGGCCCGTTCGGCCCACTCGTCGAAGAGCCCGCGCAGCGCCAGCCCGATCATGAAGAACAGGATGCTCACCACCGCCCACTTGCCGTACGCGGCGCAGAGCGCGGTGGTGCCCCAGCCGACCAGCACGGTGAACGGGATGGTGTGGGTCAGCGTACGGTGGCCGTTGTTGCGGCGCGGGTCGCGGCTGAGCTTGGTGGCGTAGTAGACGCCGAGGGAGATCTTCTCCATCACCTCGGCGACGAAGAGCGAGAAGACGCCGAAGGTGCGGGCCACCGTCGCGCCGCCCTGGTTACGGGTGACCTTGCCGGAGAGGTCGAGGTCGGGAAAGAGCGCGCCACCGGCACAGACCGCCGTGCCGACGGCCAGCGCCAGCGGGGACTGGTGGTAGTCGGCGAAGTAGTCCAGCGCCCACGACCCGGTCAGCCACACCGCCGCGCCCGACAGTGCGTGGGACGGTCCCATCATCTCGCCTCGCCCCTCCCCGGGTTCTTGATCGACAACGCTACGCCACTGTGTCAGAGCCGTCACCGACGGGGCAATCACCCGGACAATCCACAGGGGACGGTGTCAGTCGGCGGGGCGGAAACTCTGCCTGATCATCAGGAAGTATGTCGCGTTGACCTGCCAGTCGAACTGGTCTGTCAGCCATGAGACGGTGTACGCCCGGTCCCGGGTGACCCGTACCAGCAGCCGGGCGGTGTGCAGCCGGCCACCGGTGGCACCGGTCCACTCGCACTCCCACAGTGCGCCACCCCGGAACATGTCCAACGGGACGATCTCCACCCGACGGTAACCGGTGAGCCGGCCGTCATCGGTGAGCCGGCGTTCCTCGGCCTGCCAGTGGGCGACCGGGTCGGCCGGGGCGTCACCGGGGGCCACGCTGAGCACCCGGGGGCCGCCCGGCTCCCGCAGGCAGGTCACCGTGCCCTCGGTGTAGTGCAGCCACCCGGCCGGCGCGGCGATCCGGAATCCGGTCGGGTCCTCGTACCAGGTCCAGCCCGGGACCAGGCCGAACCGCTCACCCGCCGGCGGTGGCGCGGACCGGACCGGGGTGGCGTCCGTCGGCGCGGGCGCGGCGCACGGGAAGGCCGCCGGCCGGGCCACCGGGTTGCCGGCGCCGCCGCCCGGTGAGGACGGGGTGGTGCCGCCGTCGTGCAGGGCGAGCGTCGTCCCGACCCCGGCCAGCAGGGCGCCCGCGACGGCCACCGTGACCAGGGCGATCCGTCGGCGGCGACGTGCGTCCGCCACCGGCACCGCCGGGGTACGCCCGTCGACCGGACTCCGCCCGGCCGGACCGATCCCGGCCGGACCGATCCCGGCTGGACCCGGCGCGGCCGGGCCCGGTCCCAGTGGACCGATCCCGGCTGGATCCGGCGCGGCCGGGCCCGGTCCCGGTGGACCGATCCCGGCTGGATCCGGCCCGGCCAGACCCGGCCCGGCCAGACCCGGCCCGGCCAGACCCGGCCCGGCTGGATCCGGCCTGGCCGGACTCGGCCCGGCGGGACCCGGTCCCGGTGGACCGATCCCGGGACCCGGCCCGGCCGACCCGGAGGGCGGGGGCGCGTCGACGGTTGCCGGGTCGGTCGGGATCTCCGGCCGGTGGACAGCCGCGCCGGGCGGAGGTGGCCCGGCGGGGGAGGGACTGCCGGTCGGCGGTGCGGCGAGCGCGGCGAGCAGCAACGACTCCGTCTCGGCGGCGGTGGGCCGTTCGCCCGGCTCCCGGCGCAGCAGACCTTCCAGCACCGGACGCAGCGGCCCGGCCCGACGCACCGGGTCGGGCGGCTCGGTGGCCAGGGCGCTCAACGTCGCCATCGCACTGGCGCGGGCGTACGGGGACTGCCCCTCCACCGCCGCGTAGAGCGTGGCGCCCAACGACCACAGGTCGGTACGCGGGTCGGAGACCCCGTCGCGGGCCCGCTCGGGAGCGACGAACTGCGGCGACCCGAGCACCAACCCCGGGCCGGTCATCAGCCCGTCCCCACCGTCGAAGGTGGCCAGCCCGAAGTCGGTGAGCACCACCCGCCCGTCGTCGGCGACCAGCACGTTGTGCGGTTTGACGTCGCGGTGCAGCACCCCGGCGGTGTGTGCGGCCCGCAGCGCGGCCAGCACCGCCAGCCCGATCCCCGCCACCCGGTGCGGGTCCAGCGGTCCTTCGATGCCGAGCAGTTGCTGCACCGACCGGGACGGGACGTACTCCATCACGATCCAGGGGTTGTCCCCGTCGTGCACCACGTCATAGATCCGGACCACGTTCGGGTGGTTGAGCCGGGCCGCGGTACGCGCCTCACGCAGCGTCCGTAGCCGTAGTTCCGAGCGTTCGGACTCGGCGAGCCAGTGGGGCGGGACGACCTCCTTGACGGCGACATCCCGGTGCAGCATCTCGTCGCGGGCCAACCAGACCCGGCCCATCCCGCCGGTGCCGGCCAGTTCGAGCAGGCGGTAGCGCCCCGCGACCAGCTGCTGCTGCACGACTTTCCCCCTCGACTGCCCCCTCACCAGGGTAGCCACCGAGCTGCGGTTTCTCGACCGCAGCGATGGCGGCCGCAGCGATGGCGGCCGCAGCGATGGCGGCCGCAGTGACGGCGGCCGCAGTGACGGTGACCGTGACGATGGGGGCGGGCGCAGCGGCGGGGCCGGTCAGGTGGGCGAGGTCACCTCGGTCGACCGACCCTGGAAGCTCTCCCGCACCACCCGCAGCTGGCTGTTCGAGTTGCTCCAGTCCTCGTCGGCGGCGGACCAGCTGAGGATGAACCCGGACAGGTTCCGACCCGGGATCATCCGGACCGCGTGCTCCCGGCCGCCGAACGGGGTGTCCCAACGGCACTCCCACTGGGCGCCGTCATCGTCGAGAGTGTCCAGCCTGATCTTGTCGTACCCGGGCAGGGCGTTGAAGTCGAGCTGCGTGCGTTCCTCGGCCCGCAACCGGTCCAGCGCGCCGCCGCCACCACCGGCCAGCGGTTCCACGCTGAGCGTCCGGCGGCTGCCCGGGTCGCGGAAGCAGGCCACCTGCCCCTCCTGGGTGCGCAGCCAGCCGATCGGGACGGCGATCCGGAAGCCGGCACCGTCGTACCAGGTCCAGCCGGCCGGGGGACGGAACCCGCCGTCCACGGTCGCCGGTCGGCCGGTGACCTTCGTGCCGACCGGATCGGGCCGCAGGCAGGGCAGGGGCGGCGGGGCGAGGCCCGGTGCGCCGGGCGGTGGGTTCGGCCGGCCCCGGTCGGCACCCGGCGGGCCGTACGGGCGGGTGGAGGGCACGCCGGTGACGGGCACGTCGGTGCTGCGCGGCGCGGCCCGCTGCTCGTCGTTGTCGATCGCGAACGTGGTGCCGATGCCCACCGTGGCCCCCACCGCCAGGGTCGCCCCGGCCAGTAGCCAGCCCCGGGTGCCGCCGGGCAGCCGGGTGAACATCCCGACCACCCCACCCGTCCCGGTCGCCCGCCGTGATCCCGCCCCCGCGCCGGACCGCCCCGGGCCTCGTCCACCCGCGCTACCGCGTCCCGGGTCCGTCCCGGGACCGTGTCCCCCCGGGACGCCGGGTTCCGCCCCGGCGCCGGCGGGGGCAGGTCCGCCCGACCCCGGCGCGGCGGTGGCCGGGCCGGACGTCGGCACGCTGCCGTCCGGTGCCCCGACACCCGGCCCGGGACGGCCGGGCTCCGGGCCCGACGACGTCGAGCCGGTGGTGCCGGCCGACGTCGGGGAGGAGGACGTGGTGGGGCGTTCCCCCGAGTCACCGGCGACCCGGCGACCTGGTGGCCCCCACTCCCGTTCGGCGTCGAGTTCCGCGCGGCTCCTCGCCGCGCGGTCCGTCGGCTGCTGCGTCGGCTCGCCGTCCCCGCCCGGCCGGGGCGGCCGGGCCACGCCCACCGGACGGGCGACCGGCAGTATCACCGTCGGCGGCTCGGCGGCGGGCGTCGGTCGGGTCACCGCCTCCAGGCGGCGGTTCGTCTCGTCGTGGCCGATCCGCTGCCGGGGGTCGCGCAGCAGCAGCCCGTCGAGGACCGGGCGCAGCGGTCCGGCGTGCGGCGCCGGGTCCGGCGGGGAACTCGCCAGGGCGGCCAGGGTGGCCATCGCGGTGCTCCGGGCGTACGGGGAGCGGCCCTCCACTGCGGCGTGCAGGGTGGCCCCGAGCGACCACATGTCCGCCTCCACGCTGGACACGCCGTCGGCGGCGCGTTCCGGGGCGACGAACTGCGGCGAGCCGAGCACCATCCCGGGGCGGGTCATCAGCCCGTCCCCACCGTCGAAGGTGGCCAGCCCGAAGTCGGTGAGCATCACCCGTCCGTCGTCGGCGACCAGGACGTTCTGCGGCTTCACGTCGCGGTGCAGCACCCCGGCGGAGTGCGCGGCCCGCAGCGCGGCCAGCAGCGCCAGCCCGATCTCGGCGGCGCGCACCGGGTCGACCGGGCCGGTGGTGTCCAGCACCGCCTGCAACGACCGCGACAGGACGTACTCCATCACGATCCACGGGCGTTCCTCGATCTGCACCACGTCGTAGACCCGGACCACGTTGGGATGGTTGAGCCGGGCGGCGGTGCGCGCCTCACGCAGGGTCCGCAGCCGCACCTCGTCGCGTTCGTCGTCAGCCAACCAGGCGGGGGGCACCACCTCCTTGACCGCCACCTCGCGATGCAACACCTCGTCGCGGGCCAGCCAGACCCGGCCCATGCCACCCCGGCCCACCAAGTTCAACAGGCGGTACCGGCCGGCGATCACTACCTGCTGCACCGTTCTCCTCACCATCGGCCGAGGTACACCGTAGCCAATGGATCGGGGCGGACCTATCGGTCGTCGGGTCCCGGTTTCCTCAGCAGGCGGCACCGTCGAACGCCAGCAGGTTGCCCTCGGGGATGGCGATCCGCTGGCGACCGCCGGTCAGCAGGGTCGCGGCGCGTCGGGCAAGGAAGCCGCCGTGTTCGCGACGGGCGGTGGAGTAGCTGCTCACGGTACGTGCGGCGATGGCTGCCCAGCCGTACCGCTCGCCGACCATGGTGCGGGCCCGGCGGGCCACCCGGCGGGCGAAGACCTCGTCGCCGACGAGCCGGTCGACCGCACCGGCGAGCGCGCCCGGGTCGCTGTGCGGGAAGGTCACCCCGGTGACGCCCGGCTCGACGATCTCGGCCAGCCCGCCGGTGCTCGCCACGGCCAGCGGGGCGCCGGCCGCCGCCGCCTCCAGGGCGATCATGCCGAACGGCTCGTAGAGGCTCGGCACGACCGTCGCGTCGGTGGCGGCGAGCACCGCCGGGAGCTGTCCGGCGTCGAGGAACCCGGCGAACCGGACGCTGTCGCCGACGTGCAGCCGGCGTACCTGGTCGACCAGCTCGTCCTTGTACGGGCCGTCCCCGGCGATCACCACCCGCAGCCCCGGGTGCCGCTCCCGCAGGTGCGGCACGGCGTCCACCAGGTGCTGTACGCCCTTCTCGTAGACCAGCCGACCGGCGTAGCCGACCAGCGGGCCGTCCCCGGCGAACCGGGCGCGGGCCGAGGCGACCGCCCGGGGCCGGGCCCGCCAGGCCCGGTCGTCGACCCCGTTGGGCACCACGTCGACCCGCCCCGCCGGGACGTCGAACAGCCGGCTCACCTGGGCGCGCATGTAACCGGAGCAGGCGATCACCCGGGTCGAGGCGTTGCTGATCCAGTGTTCGACACCGTGGATGGTGCGGTTGAGTTCCCCGGGCAGCCAGCCCTGGTGGCGGCCGGCCTCGGTGGCGTGGATGGTGGTGACCAGCGGCAGGTCGAGGTGCTCGGCCAGGGTTACGGCGGTGTGCCCGACCAGCCAGTCGTGGGCGTGGATCACGTCGTAGTCGGCGGAGTCGGTGGCCCGCAGGGCGGTCCGGGTCAGGGTGTGGTTGAACGCCATCGTCCAGGCCAGCAGGGACCCGGTGGCCAGCGGGAAGGTCACCGGGTCCTCGGGGGCGCGCAGGACGCGTACGCCGTCGGCGTACTCCTGAAGCGGCGCCCCCTCGGCGTGCCGGGTGACCACGGTGACCTCGTGCCCGGCGGCGGCCAGGGCGGTGGCCAGCGCGTGTACGTGCCGGCCGAGGCCGCCGACCAGCACCGGCGGGTACTCCCAGGACAGCATCAGCACCCGCTGGTGCCGGGCGGGGTGGATGTCGATCACGTCGGCGTCAGGTGACATGCGGCCCCCTTCGGGTGGTGTCCTGGGCGCACGCCGGTGGGACACCAGAAGGGTGTCCTCGCTGCGGCCCGGGGTTGGGGCCCATCCTGCCCACCGGTGGATAACCAGCGGAGACGCCGCCGTTGCCGGTGTGTAACGCCTGCCTATCGAACCCGCCTGACCCGCAGCAGCTCGGCCACCGACCACGCCTGGAACGGGCAGCCGGTGGCGGCGTGCGGGGCGGTGGCGTCCGCCGTCTCGCTGACCGAGCCCAGGCCGAATTCCCCCAGGTGTCCGACCAGCCCGACCAGCAGGTCGTCGGTGGGCAGCCCGGCCTTGCGGTACGCCTCGACGAACGGCCCGACCAGCCACGGCCAGACCGTCCCCTGGTGGTACGCGCCGTCCCGCTCCGCCGGGCCACCCCGGTGCCGGGGCGCGAACTCCGGCGAGTCGGGGGCCAGGCTGCGCGGGCCCAGCGGGGTGAACAGCCCGGCGGCCACCCGACGCAGCGCCACCGGGTCCGGCTCCAGCGGGGCGTACGGCAGCGACCAGGCGAGCAGCTGGTTGGGGCGCAGCAGGTCGTCGTCGTGGTGCGCCGCCCCACCCAGCGGGTACGCCGGGGCGGGCGCGTCCACCACGTCGTGCAGCCAGCCCGCCGGGGTGGGGAACCGCTTGCCGAACGCGTCCCGGGCCCGGTGGTGCAACCGCCACAGCTCGTCCGGGTCCTGCCCGGCCAGCTCGGTCAGCTCCGCCAACCCGGCCAACCCGCTGATCCACAACGCGTTGACCTCGACCGGCTTGCCGACCCGGGGGGTCACCGGCACCCCGTACACCCGGGCGTCCATCCAGGTCAGCGCGGTGCCCGGGGTGCCACCCTGGGTGATCAGCCCGTCGGCCGGGTCGACCGCGATGCCGTACCGGGTGCCGGCCAGGTGTGCCTGCACCACCCCGTGCAGCGCCGGCAGCAGCTCGTCACCCAGGTCGGTGTCGCCGGTGACGGTGACGTGCCGGCTCACCGCGTGCAGGAACCACAGCGTCGCGTCGACCGTGTTGTACTCCACCCGACCCGTGTCGGCGGTGTTCGCCAGCATCCCCTCCGACAGCGTCGCCGCGTACCCCCGCAGCAGCTCCCGCCCCTCGTCGGCCCGCCCGGTGCACAGGAACAACCCCTCGTAGGAGGTCATGGTGTCCCGCGACCAGGCCCCGAACCACGGGTAGCCGGCGACCACGTCCGGGCCGGTGGCGGTGCGCACCACGAACGCGTCGGCGGCCAGCGCCAGGGTGGCGTCCACCGCGTCGGCCGGTTTCGCCGCCGCCACGACCGCCCGGTGCCGTTGCCGGGCCACCGCCACCACCTGCGTCGCCGGGGGCGGCTCCTCGGCCAGGTCGCCGGCCCAGGCCAGCACCGACACGGTGTCCCCGGGGCGGTCCAGCGCGCCGGAGAACCGCCCGGCGCACCACAGGTCCTCGTCGGGGTGCAGCCCCCGGGCGGCCTCCTCGCGGTGGTGCACGCCCAGCCACCACTGCCCCTCGGGCGTCCAGTCCGGGCCGGTCAGCCGGTATGCGCCCTCGACCACCGCGCCGCCGTCGGCCGGCTCCACCCGGGGCGTCGGACCGTCGGCCCGCCGCTCGCCGTGCGCGTCGCGCCAGGTGCAGGCGGCCGACAGGTCCAGCCGGACCGGGCCGCCGGCCACCAGCCGGTGCACCACCGCCACGGCGGGCCGGCCGTACGTCATGGCCAGTTCCCGCTCGATCACCACGTCGCCGATCCGCCACCGCCAGCGCGGCAGCCCGTCGACCAGGTCGAACCGTTCCAGGAACTCGTAGCCGCGCGGGTCGACCACGCCGGAGTTCCACTCGTGCGCGCCGAGCCGCACCCGGGCCCCGGACGGCAGGACCACCGCCGGGTCCAGGCTGACCAGTCCCACCCGGCGGGCGGCCGGCGTCTCCCCGGCGACCACCAGCAGACCGTGGTAGCGGCGGGTCCGCAACCCGCTCACCGTGCCCATGGCGTACCCGCCGAGACCGTCGGTGACCAGCCATTCCCGGGTCGCCCCGGTGGCCAGTTCACCGCAGACCCCCGGCCCGAAACCGAACTCGATCAACTTCTTTCCTCCTGTGGCGGCGAGGTGTAACACGCCACGACGACAATGGCCGCTGTGGTCAAGTACCCCGGCGGCGTCGAAAATGTGCAGGTGCTCACCGACAGATCGCCCTCCGACGCCCCGTCCCCCGACGCCGAGCGGCTCCGGCTCGCCCAGGCTGACGCCGGGGAGCAGGACTGGCGAGCATGGGGTCCCTATCTGTCCGAGCGGGCGTGGGGGACGGTACGGGAGGACTACAGCGAACACGGCACGGCGTGGGACTACTTCCCCCACGACCACGCGCGGTCCAGAGCCTACCGGTGGAACGAGGACGGCATGGCGGGCGTCTGCGACGACCGGCAGACGTTCTGCTTCGCGCTGGCGCTGTGGAACGGCGTCGACCCGATCCTCAAGGAGCGGATGTTCGGCCTCGGCGGCGACGGCGGCAACCACGGCGAGGACGCCAAGGAATACTGGTGGTACCTCGACAGCACCCCCACCCACTCGTGGATGCGCTGGCGCTACCACTACCCGCAGGCCGCCTTCCCGTACGACGAGCTGGTCGCCGTGAACGCCCTGCGCGGCCGGGACGAGAACGAGTACGAGCTGGTCGACACCGGCATCTTCGACGACGACAGGTACTGGGCGGTCACCGTCGACTACGCCAAGGCGTCCCCGACGGACATGTGCATCCTGGTCACCGTCGCCAACCGGGCCGACGAGGCGGCCACCCTGCACGTGCTGCCGACGCTGTGGTTCCGCAACACCTGGGCCTGGGGTCCGCCCGGCGCGGACCGGGTGCCCCGGCTGACCGGCGAGGGGGGCCGGCTGGTCGGCGAGCACTGGGTGCTGGGGCAGATCCTGCTGGAGGGCGACGGCGAGCCGGTCCCGCTGCTCTGCGACAACGACACCAACGCCGAGCGGCTGTGGGGGCTGGCCGGTCGCTCGCCGTACCCGAAGGACGGGATCAACGACCACGTGGTGGCCGGCGCGGCCACCGTCAACCCGGACCGGGAGGGCACCAAGGGTGCCCTGCACTACGTGCTGGACGTGCCGGCCGGCGGGCAACGGCAGATCCGGTTGCGGCTGACCCGGACCGCCCCGCCGCCCGGGGCCGTCGCGCCGCCCCCGGCGGAGTTGGGCGCGGGCTTCGACGCGGTGGTGTGGGCCCGGCGGGCCGAGGCGAACCGCTTCTTCGCCGGGGTGATCCCGGCTGCGGCCAGCGCCGACGAGGCACTGGTGGCCCGGCAGGCGATCGCCGGGCTGATGTGGGGCAAGCAGTTCTACCACTTCGACGTCAAACGGTGGCTCGACGGCGACCCGGGCTCGACGCCGCCGGCCGGCCGCCGCCACGGGCGCAACAGCGCCTGGTGGCACATGACTAGCTTCGACGTGATCTCCATGCCGGACCCGTGGGAATATCCCTGGTACGCCGCCTGGGATCTGGCCTTCCACTGCGTCACCATCGCCCGGGTCGACCCGGGCTTCGCCAAGGCGCAGGTGCTGCTCCTGCTCCGCGAGTGGTACCTGCACCCCAACGGCCAGATCCCGGCGTACGAGTGGGCGTTCGGCGACGTGAACCCGCCGGTGCACGCCTGGGCGGCGCTGAAGGTGTTCGAGATCGACGGCGGGCGCGACCACGAGTTCCTCGCCCGGGTGATGCACAAGCTGCTGCTCAACTTCACCTGGTGGGTCAACCGCAAGGACACCGGCGGCAACAACCTGTTCGAGGGCGGTTTCCTCGGGCTGGACAACGTCGGCCCGTTCGACCGCTCGGCGGCGCTGCCGGTGGCCGGGGTCCTCGAACAGTCCGACGGCACCGGCTGGATGGCGATGTACGCCCTCAACCTGCTGGACATGGCCATCGTGCTGGCCGAGCACGACCGGGCGTACGTGGACACCGCGACGAAGTTCTTCGAACACTTCGCGTACATCGCCGCCGCCGGTTACTCGCAGGGGCTGTGGGACGCCGAGGACGCGTTCTTCTACGACGTGCTGCGCCTCGCCGACGGCAGTCAGGTGCCGTTGAAGGTCCGTTCGGTGGTCGGGTTGCTGCCGTTGGCGGCCACCACCCGGCTCAGCGCCCGTACCCTGCACCGCCTGCCCGAGCTGGGTGCCCGGCTGCGCTGGTTCCTCACCCAACGCCCCGAGTACGCCGACGTGATCGGGGCCCGTCGGCTCGGCCCGGACGGGCGTCAGCAGCGGCTGCTGTCCATGGTCGGCCCGGAGCAGGTGGTCCGGCTGCTGGCCCGGATGCTCGACCCCGACGAGTTCCTCTCCGACTACGGTCTGCGGACGCTGAGCCGGGCGCACCTGGACAAGCCGTTCGCGGTCGACCTGGGCGGGCAGGAGTTCTGCGTCGGCTACGAGCCGGCCGAGTCGACGAGCGGGTTGTTCGGCGGCAACTCCAACTGGCGCGGCCCGATCTGGATGCCGACGAACTTCCTGCTGATCAGCGCGTTGCGTGACTACGCGGCGTTCTTCGGCGACGACCTGCAGGTGGAGTACCCGACCAGGTCGGGGCGCAAGTGCACCCTGGACGAGATCGCCGACGACCTGTCCGTCCGGTTGATCTCACTGTTCACCCGGGACGACTGGGGCCGCCGGCCGATCTACGGGGCGTGTCAGCTGTTCCAGACCCATCCCGACTGGCGGGACCTGATCGCCTTCCCCGAGTATTTCCACGGCGACAACGGCGCCGGGCTCGGGGCCTGGCACCAGACCGGGTGGACGGCGCTGGTGGCCGACCTGATCCTGACCCTGCGCCGGGACAACCCGGATGTGCCGGGCGGGCCGGGCCGCTAACGTGTCCGGGACCGCCCCCGGGCCGGGCGGCCGACCGATCGGGGAGGGGACCAGGGTGGACACGGGTGCGACCGGGTCGACGTCGGGCGGGGCCGCTGCGGTGGCCGGGACGGTCCCGGGTGGGCGCGCGACGACGCTGATCTTCGACGCCGACGACACGCTGTGGGAGAACAACGTCCTGTTCGAGCGGGTGATCGACGACTTCCTGGACTGGCTCGACCACCCGAGCCTCGACCGGGCCCAGATCCGTACCGTGCTCGACGACATCGAGCGGGCCAACGCGGTGGCCCACGGCTACGGCAGCAAGGTCTTCCTGCGCAGCCTCGGCGAGTGCCTGGAGCGGCTGCGGGAACGGCCGGCCACCGACCGGGAACGTGCGGACATCGACGGGTTGGCCACCGCGCTGGTCAACCACCAGGTCGAGTTGATGCCCGGGGTCGCCGACACCCTCGACGCCCTGGCCACCCGCTACGACCTGCTGCTGCTGACCAAGGGGGACCGGGAGGAGCAGCAACGCAAGCTGGACGCGTGCGGCCTGCTGCACCACTTCACCGCAGCGCACGTCGTGGCCGAGAAGGACGCCGGGACCTACCGGTGGCTGGCCCGGGAACACGGCTTCGCGCCGGCCGACGCGTGGATGATCGGCAACTCCCCGAAGTCGGACATCCTGCCGGCGCGGGCGGCCGGGATGCGGGCGGTGTTCATCCCCAACGAGAACACCTGGGTGCTGGAGAACGACGACCTCGACCCGGCCGACACCGGGGTGATCCGGCTGGCTGCCTTCCCGGATCTGCTCGCCCACTTCTGAGCGCCAACAGCGTCGACCCGGCTGACCGTGTCACGCCGGGATGCCGCAATTCCGCCCCGGCGGGAATCAGCCCCGCAGCCCCCACCTACCTGCTTGCCCGGCCCGGCGACGGGTGCCTAACCTGGGCCCGCGTCCGGCGCCATTCGGGGTGGCCGGGACGCGCCGAAGTCCGACGCCCGGGGCACCGTGGAGCTGAGTGCAGGCGGCCTGGCCCGAGTGTCGGGCCCGACATGGGCGGCCTGCCCCGCCTGTCGTGCTCGCACCGGCGACCACCGCTGCCGGGCCGGACGGCTGGCGGTCAGGGCCGGGGAGTTGCGGACCCGGCCCTGACCCACCGGACCAGCACCCGGCGATCCTCGGGACACCTGGTGTCGTTCGTGGTGCGATCATCTCGGGATGGAAACCACACCCGGCTCGGCACTGGCGACGGGTCGCGGGCGGCCGCTCCCGCCACCGAACCGGGCCTCCCGGCTGACCACCCTGCCCGCCGGGACCCGCCAGGTCGTCATCGTCACCGGCAGCAGCTACTCCACCACGTACGCCACGATGGAGACGTTCCACCAGGCGGGTGGGCGCTGGGTGGCGGTCTCGGCCCCGCTGGCCGCCCGGCTGGGCGCGAAGGGGTTCAGCGACAACCACACCGAGGGGGCGGCGACCACCCCGACCGGGGTCTACTCCTTCGGCCCCACCATGTACGGCATCGCCGCCGACCCGGGCGTGCGCTTCCCCTACCACCGGGTGGTCACCGACGACTGGTGGAACGAGAACCCGAACTCGGCGGCCTACAACACGTTCCAGCACAGCAGCACGAACCCCGGCGGATACAGCGAGGCGTTGTGGCGGGAGGTGCCGGCGTACACCCACTTCGCGGTCATCACCTACAACATGCCGCCGACCGTGCCCAAGCCCGTGCCCAACGCCGGCAGCGGCATCTTCCTGCACGAGTTCAGCAAGGCCGGCGGCGGCCCGACCGCCGGGTGCGTCAGCATGTCGCACGCCGACCTGGTGACCGTGCTGCGCTGGCTGGACCCGAAGCATGCCCCGCGCATCGTGATCTGCCCGGCCCAGAACCTCGGCCGCTACTGATCCCCGTCCGGTGAGGGCTCGGCCGGTGTCGGGCCCTGGCTGGTGGGTGTCGGGCCCTGGCTGGTGGGCTTGACCGGTGTCGGGCCCTGGCCGGTGGAGGCATGGTCGGGTGAGCCCTGGCTGGTGCAGGGCCTTGGTCGGGGTTGAGCTGGCACGCGGTGCGCCGGGGTCAGGCGATCTCGTCCCGGACGATCGCCACCGCCACCCGGCAGAACTCGTCCATGTCGGGCCGGAAACCGGCGGCGATGTCCGGGTGCAGCCCGGACCGGGTCTCGTCGAGCAGCTGCTGGCAGACCTGCTCGACCGGCTCGCCCGCGTAGCCGGCCCGGACCCGGTCGGTGGCGGCCTGGAGGGCCGAGGTCAGCTGATCCTCCAGTGGGCCGCGCAGCTTCTGCTGCACCGGATCGAGCCCTCTCGGGTCGAGCGTGACATGTGGCTCCGACATCGGCGCTCCCTTCGTCGGCGTCCGCGGTACCCCACCGCGGACGTCGGTCAAACCACGGCTGACGCGTCGGCCACCCGGACCTGGTACGAGAAGTCCTCCGCCGGTTCCTCCCGGTACGACAGCCGGCGGATCTGCCGGTCGTCGACGTAGAGGGCGACGTCGACCAGGACCCCGAGATGGGCCAGCCCGATGTTGGCCACCCGCTTCTTGTCCTGGAGCACCGCGCACACCCCGCCCAGCAGGGTGCTGGCGTCGGAGGTGCGGTGCCCGGGTGGGCACCGCAGGATCAGGTCGACCTCGATCGGCCCGGCCAACGGAGTCCAGCCGGTCTGCTGGGCCGCGGCGCAGGCCGCCTCGAGTAGGGCGCGGACCCTCGTCGCCTGCCGATGGCCGGCAGCGAAGATGGACAGCGCCTCGGTTTTCACCGGTGGCAGGCCGCTCACCTCGAACGTCAGGGCGAGAGCGCGGGTGTCCTGCACCACGGGGCACCTCCTCGTTGAGGACGATCCTGCCCGGGCCGGGGGCGCGCAGTGGGAGTTCGCGGGAGAACCCACCGAACGGGCAGGCTGATGTCGGCCGGAGGCGTATCGACTACGACGGCGACGCGCGGCCTGGTGGAGTGAGTGCGTCAACGCTAGTGCACGCGGCATGCCCCGGGACAGCCCACCGCGCCCGCCATCCGGACAGTCGTCGACAAGCCGACGGGACGTGCGATGCCGGTCGGGACGGGGGCGGCGCGGTTGATCGACTCCTTGGGGTCGATGTTGCGGTGTCCGCCGCACCTCGATACCGCTGTTGCGCCCCACATGAGTCGATCTTGCGCTCGGCACGCTGCGGCCGGCCGGGCCAGGGCAGCCGAGGGCGGGTCGGGTGGGGGCCGGCCGCGGCCGGGTCAGGGCGGGCCGGGATCGGGGCTGGTCAGGCTGACCGGCGCGGGGCGGCCGGGCCGGGTCGACCAGGCTCCCGGCGGTGCGGGGGAGCCTGGTCGACCGACCTGGTCAGTGCCGCTTGGCGTAGCCGACGAACGCGGTCCAGGCCGTACGGTCGAAGTGCAGGGTGCCGCCCTCGCGGTCCTTGGTGTCGCGCACCAGCACCCGGTCGGGCAGGTTGTCGGCGACCTCGACGCACGATCCGCCGTTGCCGCCGGACCTGGTCGACTTCCGCCACTGCGGGGTCATCATGTCCATGACTTCGCCACTTCCTCGATCAGCTCGATTGACTGCCGGCGGGGGAGCGCCTCGTTCCGCACGATCTCCCACGTTCTGGCCAGCGTAGCGACATCGGTCGGCGTATCGACGATCTGCGCGGTGAGCTGGTTGTCCGCATGGGCGACCCGCTCGCCGTCGGGCATCTCGGCGATGATGAACTGCCCGGCCAGCCCCAGGTACATGCCGGCGTCGGTCGGCACGATGTGCACCTGGACGTGCTCCTCGGCGGTCAACCGGGCCAGGTGCTCGCACTGCTCGATCATCAGCCCCGGCTGGTCGAGCACCGGCCGGCGCAGCACCGTCTCGTCGATCACGCAGATGAGCTGCGGTGGGCGTTCCCGCCGCAGGATCGCCTGCCGTTCGAGCCGGGACGCCACGATCCGGTCGACGTCCTCCGGGGCGAACCGGCCACCGGCCAGCGTCGCGCGGGCGTACCGTTCGGTCTGCAACAGGCCCGGCACGTACGCCAGCTCGAACCAGCGCAGCGTGGTCGCCTCCCGTTCGAACTCGATCCACTCCCGCAGCCAGGCGGGCTCGGCGTCGAGCCGGCCCAACCGGTCCAGCATCCGCAGGAAGCGCCCGCCGGTGTCGTGGTGGCCGTCGACGGCCTTCATGAACTCCTTCGTGGGCGCCCGGCCGCCGGTCTCCACCGAGCTGACGTGCGACCCCGAGTAGCCGATGCCCTTACCGAAATCCTCCTGGCTGAGTGCGAGTGACGCCCGGAACAGGCGTAACTCCTCCAACACGTAGTCGGTAGCCGTCCCCATCACACCCCCGGTTCCTGCCCACCGTGGACCGGCGGGTCGCTCGTGGTCGCTCACCCACCCTGCTGAGCTGCGCAGATGACGTGAGCGTGTATCGACAGTATTGGTCCGGTCAGCAAACTGTCACCGGTGGCGGGCCCGCTGGCAGCCGGGGAGGGCGGCAGCGGGCCCTGCCCGGGGCCGCTCCCGACACCCCCCGTGCGGGAGCGGCCCATTCCAATCCCAGGTCGATGCGGTCGGCCTCCGGCCACGACGGCCGGGGGCCACCGCGCCCACGATTCGAGGAGGTAGCGGTGATGGTGGTCCGACCGCCGGTCCCGCACGTCGCGATGCGCCCGCTGTGGCGGTGCCGCAACTGTGGCCGGGAGTGGCCCTGCCAGCCGGCCAAGCTCGCCCTGCTCACCGAGTACCGCAGGGACCGCACCGGGCTGCTGGTCTACCTCGGCACCCTGATGCACGAGGCGACCAACCAGCTCGCCCAACTGCACCCCGGGCACCCGCCGGCCCGGATGACCGAACGTTTCCTGACCTGGGCCAGGGCCCGGCGCTGAAACCGCCCGCACGGGCACGACCCGGACACCGGTGACGGCCTGCGCGGTGGGCCCGGCCCCACCCGTCCCGACTCCGGTTACCGACAGGTTTCACGACTTCGCAGGTCGGGCAGTGTAGGCGCACGCAACACCCCGGGGCGGCGCGTTTCCGCACTTCACCGGCCCGGTAACGGCTTGCCGTGCACCGGGGCACGGGTTGACCTCCCCGGTTTCGCCGAAGAGAGGGGGAGGGGCGATGACGGACCCCGGAACGGCCCGACACCGGCGTCGGCCGGCGCTCCGGGCCGGGGCGGCCGCCGCCGCGCTGGCGCTGGTCGCGCCGCTGGCCGCGTGCGGCACCGACGACGGTGGCGGGGGTACGCCCACGATCAACCTGTACTACCCGCCCGAGCAGAACCTGCAGAAGGTGGTCGACGACTGCAACACCCGGGCCGAGGGGCGCTACAAGATCGCCTACCGGGTGCTGCCCCGGCAGGCCGACGACCAGCGGGTGCAGTTGGTCCGCCGGTTGGCCGCCGAGGACAGCGGGATGGACGTGCTCGGCCTCGACGTGACCTGGACCCAGGAGTTCGCCAGCGCGAAGTGGATCCGGGAGTGGACCGGTCAGGACAAGTCCGAGGTCGAACAGGGCACCCTGGCGGGCCCGCTGGACACCGCCCGCTACGAGGGCAAGCTCTACGGGGCGCCCAAGAACACCAACGTGCAACTGCTCTGGTACCGCAGCGACCTCGTCCCGCAGGCACCCAAGACCTGGGACGACATGATCACCGTCGCCAAGGACCTCAAGGGGCAGGGCAAGCCGTACCAGGTGCTCACCATGGGCGCGCAGTACGAGGGCCTGGTGGTGCTCTACAACACGCTCGCCGAGAGTGCCGGGGGCAAGATCCTCAGCGACGACGGCAAGCAGGCCGTGATGGACGAAGGCACCGTCAAGGCCCTCGACCAGCTCCAGCGCTTCGCCACGTCGGGCGTGACGTCACCGTCGTTCAGCAACTCCACCGAGGATCCGGTCCGGCTGGACTTCCAGTCCGGCAAGGGCGCCTTCCAGGTCAACTGGCCGTTCGTCTACCCGGCGTTGCAGGAGGCCGACCCGGAGCTGGCCAAGAAGGTCAAGTGGGCCCGGGTGCCCGGCATCGACGCGAACACCCCCAGCAAGGTCACCATCGGCGGGGTCAACATGGCGGTCAGCGCCTACTCCAAGCACCCGACGGAGTCCTTCGAGGCGGCGAAGTGCCTCCGGGACGCCAAGAACCAGAAGTTCTCCGCGATCAACGACGGGGTGCCACCGACCATCGAGGCGGTCTACGACGACCCGGAGATGGACGAGGCGTACCCGATGAAGGAGACCATCCTGGAGGAGCTGAAGGAGCCGGCGGTCCGTCCGCTGACCCCCGCGTACCAGAGCATCTCCACGGTGATGTCGGCGATCCTGTCGCCGCCGTCGGCGATCAGGCCGGAGCAGACCGCCAAGGAGCTGCGCGACGCGATCTCCGACGCGCTCCAGTCCAAGGGGGTCCTGCCGTGAGTCGGCGAGCCCCGCTGAGCGAGAACAAGAAGGCCGAACGGAAACTGGGCTGGCTGCTGTGCGCCCCGGCCGCGCTGGTCATGGTGCTGGTCACCGCGTACCCGATCATCTATTCGGTCTGGTTGTCGTTGCAGCGCTTCGACCTGCGCTTCCCCGACGAGCGGAAGTTCATCGGGCTGGAGAACTACGTCACCGTGCTCAGCAACGAGTTCTGGTGGACCGCGTTCGGGGTGACCATGCTGATCACGGTGGTCACCGTCGCGGTGGAGCTGGTGCTCGGCATGGGGCTGGCCCTGGTCATGCACCGCACCCTGGTCGGCCGGGGCATCGTCCGGACCGCCGCGCTGATCCCCTACGGCATCGTCACGGTCGTCGCCGCGTTCTCCTGGCGGTACGCCTGGACGCCCGGCACCGGCTACCTGGCCAACCTGTTCGACGGCAGCGCGCCACTGACCGAGCGGGCCAGTTCGCTGGCGATCATCATGCTGGCGGAGATCTGGAAGACCACCCCGTTCATGGCCCTGCTGCTGATGGCCGGGCTGGCGCTGGTGCCGGAGGACCTGCTCAAGGCGGCCTCCACCGATGGGGCGACGGCGTGGCAGCGGTTCACCAAGGTGATGCTGCCGGTGATGAAGCCGGCGATCCTGGTCGCGCTGCTGTTCCGCACCCTCGACGCGTTCCGGGTCTTCGACAACATCTTCGTGCTCACCAACGGCGGCAACGAGACCTCGTCGGTGTCGATGCTCGCCTACAACAACCTGATCCGGGGGCTCAACCTCGGCATCGGCTCCACGATGTCCGTGCTGATCTTCATCACGGTGGCGATCATCGCGTTCGTCTTCGTGAAGCTGTTCGGCACCGCTGCCCCGGGCAGCGACGACGGGGAGAGGCGCTGACATGGCCGACACCACCACCCGCGCGAAGCTGCGCTGGGGCCTGATCGACGTCATCGTCGTCGTGTTCGCCCTGGTCCCGGTGCTCTGGATCGCCTCCCTGTCGTTCAAGACCCCGGCCACCCTCACCGACGGCAAGTTCTGGCCCCGGGAGTGGACGCTGGACAACTACCGGAGCATCTTCGACACCGACCAGTTCGTCCGCGCCCTGGTCAACTCGATCGGCATCGCCCTGATCGCCACGCTCATCGCGGTGGTCCTCGGCGCGATGGCCGCGTACGCGATCAGCCGGCTGGACTTCCCCGGCAAGCGCCTGCTGGTCGGGGTGTCCCTGCTGATCGCGATGTTCCCGCAGGTGTCGCTGGTGTCGCCGCTGTTCGAGATCGAACGGCAACTCGGCCTCTTCGACACCTGGCCGGGGCTGATCCTGCCGTACATCACCTTCGCGCTGCCGCTGGCGATCTACACGCTGTCGGCGTTCTTCAAGCAGATCCCGTGGGACCTGGAGAAGGCCGCGAAGATGGACGGCGCGACCCAGGCGCAGGCGTTCCGGCGGGTCATCGCCCCGCTGGCCGCCCCGGGCCTGTTCACCACGGCGATCCTGGTCTTCATCTTCTGCTGGAACGACTTCCTGTTCGCCATCACGCTCACCTCGACCGAGCGGGCCCGTACGGTGCCGGTGGCGCTGTCGTTCTTCACCGGCGAGTCGCAGTTCGAGGACCCCACCGGGGCGATCTGCGCCGCCGCCGTGGTGATCACCATTCCGATCATCCTGTTCGTGCTCTTCTTCCAGCGCCGCATCGTCTCCGGTCTGACCTCCGGCGCAGTCAAGGGATAGGTGACAAAATGGCTGACATCGTGCTGGACAAGGTGAGCAAGAGCTTCCCCGACGGCACCGTCGCGGTGCAGGACGTCGACCTGGAGATCGCCGACGGCGAGTTCGTCATCCTGGTCGGGCCGTCCGGCTGCGGGAAGTCCACCACCCTCAACATGATCGCCGGGCTGGAGGACATCAGCTCCGGTGAGCTGCGCATCGGCGGGCAGCGGGTCAACGACAAGGCGCCCCGGGACCGGGACATCGCGATGGTGTTCCAGTCGTACGCGCTCTACCCGAACATGACCGTCCGGGAGAACATGGCGTTCCCGCTGCGGCTGGCCAAGCTGGACAAGGCGACCATCGACCAGAAGGTGGACGAGGCGGCGAAAGTGCTGGAGCTGACCTCGCTGCTCGACCGCAAGCCGGCGAACCTCTCCGGTGGGCAGCGCCAGCGGGTGGCGATGGGCCGGGCGATCGTCCGGCAGCCCAAGGCGTTCCTGATGGACGAGCCACTGTCCAACCTGGATGCCAAGCTGCGGGTGCAGATGCGTACCGTGGTGTCCCGGTTGCAGAAGAAGCTCGGCACCACCACCGTCTACGTGACCCACGACCAGACCGAGGCGATGACCCTCGGCGACCGCGTGGTCATCATGCGGGGTGGCGCGATCCAGCAGGTCGGCCCGCCCCAGGAGCTGTACGACCACCCCCGCAACCTCTTCGTCGCCGGTTTCATCGGCTCCCCGTCGATGAACTTCCTGCACGCCGCCGTGGAGGACGGGAAGCTGCGGACCGCCCTGGGTGACGTGCCGATCGGCGACCGGATCCGCCGCGAGCTGGAGGGGGCCGACGCGCCCAGGGAGCTGATCCTCGGCATCCGCCCCGAGCACTTCGAGGACGCCGAACTGATCGACGACGAGGCGCGGGCCCGGGGCATGGAGTTCACCGCCCCCGCCGACATCGTCGAGTCGATGGGCTCCGACAAGTACGTCTACTTCACCGTCGAGGGGCAGCGGGCCAGCGCCGCCGAGCTGGAGGAGTTGGCCGCCGACGCCGGGGCCGACTTCAGCGGCGGCGGGGGCAACCTGGTGACCCGGCTGTCGGCCGAGTCGCCGGTGCAGGAGGGCGAGGACCGGCGGGTCTGGTTCAACCTGGAGAAGATCCACCTGTTCGACCCGTCGAACGGGCGGAATCTCACCCTGCACGAGGGCCGGTCGGCCGGCACGCTCGGCAACTGATCCCCTCCCGGCCCGGACGTCCGGCCCCAGCGGCGGCGGCCCACCCCGCTGGGGCTGCAGGCCCCGCTGGGACCGCAGCCCCGCTGGGACCGCAGACGCAGCGGCCCGGTGCGGCTGCCCACGAGGCCGGTGACGGCCTGCGCCGTCCGAGCCCGACCTCGGGGCTCGCCGCCACCCGCCCAGCGCGGACAGTAACCCAAACGTCCGCCTCGCCCCACCACCTTCGGCCCCTTTGCTCTGCTGCCACCGATGCGACGCTCACTTTCCGCAACTGTCGCGTGGATGGCAGCAGAGCAAAGGGGGCGGGTGGGTGTGGCGGCGGTCGGCGAGGTGTTTCGGTGAATTACCAGTTCAGGGCACATGAGGGTGGGGTTTCTGGCTTCTCGGCAGCCGAGGCGGCCGATTACTGGCAGTAATACTGCCGAGAATTACGCTGAGTTGTCACCGGGGCAAGGTGTTCGGGATGTGTGCGCATCACTGCGGCGCGCAGGAACTACCCAGTCCGTGGTGGCTACCGGGCTCGTGGCGGCTGCCCGGCCCGTGGTGACTACCCGGCCCAGGAGGGCTGCGCGGCCTATGGGGCTGCCCGGCCCAGGCGGACTGTGCGGCCTGTGGGGGCTGTGCGGCGCGGGCGGCGGCCGGGAGTTCCGGCACGAGGGGCTGCGGGATGCGGCGGGCTACCAGGAGAGGTGCAACGGCAGGTCGAGGAAGCGGGCGTAGCCTTCCAACGCCACCCCGACCCGCTGTCTGATCTCCGTGTCCAGCGGGACCAGCGGCTGCACCGTCACGGTGACCCTGGTCCGGGCGAGGCGGCGCTTCCAGGTGCCGACCACCCGGCCGCCGCGCACCACCGTGGACTGGAAGACGCCGTTGCCGCCGGGGATCACCGCCGGCACGTGCGCCGGGTCCACCATCAGGGTGCGGTCCTTGAAGCCCAGCAGATACTCGTCGAAGCCGGGGAGCACGTGGACGTCGTCCACCGGCAGGCGGGGCGCGTCGAGCAACGCCGGGTCGAGGTGCGACTCCACGCCGTCGACGTGCACCACGGCCAACTGCCCGGCGTCGGTGGCGACCGCGATGGCGCGCTTCGCGTCGGCGGCGGTCAGCCCCGTCCAGCCGGTGAAGTCCCGCCGGGTCGTCGGCCCGTGACTGCGGAAGTAGCGCCGGGCCAGGATGCCCAGCGCCTCGTCGCGCTCGGGCCGGTGCGGGTCGGGGGCCCACTCGTCGAGTAGCGCGAAGGTCTGCTCGGTGCCCACGTGCGGGGCGATGCAGGTGACACCCCGTTGGCTGGCGTACCAGAGCAGGTGGTAGGCGCGCTGGCCGGTGGTGTCGATGCCGGCGGCGGCGAGTGTGGCCAGGCACTGGGCGCGGGTCAACCGGCCGCCGCCGGCCAGCGCCGCGCCGAGCACGTCGGCGGCCCGGTCGGCGTCTGCCTCGGTCAGCCCGATCGTGGCCCGGCGGGCCGGTGCCCCGGCCAGGGCGCGTACCCCGGTCAGCTCCAGCATCCAGCGGGCGTCGCGGCAGGGGAGCAGGTGCACGGTGCCCCGCATCGGCCAGGTGCGCAGCGCCTCGCGTCGTTCCAGGGCGGCGCGTACGTCGGCCTCGGTGTGACCGGGCAGCCGCAGGCCCAGCGACCACAGGCCGCTCGCCGCGTCCTGGGCCTGCATGGCACCGAACCACTCCACCACCCCGGCCACGTCCACCGGCCGGCCACCCGGGTGCTCCCGCAGGCCCAGCGCGGTCATCCGCAACGTCAGCGCCTCGCCGCCGGTCAGCTCCACCATGCGGCCAGCATAGGAGCGACCCCCGACGTCGGCCGGCACACCCGGACCGGACCGCCACCGCGGGGCGCGCAGCGCGGTGGTCATGTGGGTGGAGACCCCTGATCGCGCTACGCCGGTTGCCGAACCGGCGGAGCGCGATCCCCCGTGCAGGTCCCCCCGAACCCCGAGGGTGGCCCCCACCCCGGCGTCCGTGCCCCCAGGATCGCGTTCCCGTCCGTGCGTGGGAGCGTTCCCGGGCGGAACTTGCGGAAATCTTGAGCTGCGGCCGAAACTCTCGGTGTCGCCGGCCGGTCTAGTCGAGCCGGCGGTGCATCACCAGCAGGTCGACCAGGCCGAGGTCGGGATGGCGGAAACCCTCCGGGACCCGGCCGACCACGGCGAATCCCAGCGACTGCCACAGCGCCACCGCCCGGGTGTTGCTGGCCACGACCGCGTTGAACTGCATCGCCCGGTAGCCGTCGCGCCGGGCCAGCTCCAGCACGTACACCCCGAGGGCCCGGCCGACGCCGCGACCCGCCGCCGTCGGCGCGACCATGAAGCTGGCGTTGGCCACGTGGTCGCCCGGCCCCTCCTGGTTGGCGACCAGCTTCGCCGTCCCCAGGACCGTCCCGTCGTCGTCCACCGCGACCACCGTCCGACCGGGTGGGACGACCAACCACCGTCGGCGGGCGTCGTCCGCACTCACGTCACGCGGCCAGGTGTACGTCTGCCCGGCGGCGACGATCTCGCGCAGGAAGGACCAGATCGCGGGCCAGTCCCCGGCGGTGGCGGCGCGCAGCTGCATGTCCGGATCATGCCACGCGGGAACGTTTGACCCGGCAACCACCGGGTAGTCGCGGGAGCTGACCCGAACCGAGGAGGACACAGGAATGGACGGCCAGGTCAAGGTAGCGGTCATCTACTACAGCGCGACCGGCATCACCTACCAGATGGCGCAGGCGGCCTGTGAGGCCGCCGGTGAGGCGGGAGCCGAGGTGCGCCTGCGCAAGGTGCGGGAGTTGGCGCCCGACGAGGCGATCCGCTCGAACGCGGGCTGGCAGGCGCACCGGCTGGAGACCCAGGACGTGATGGAGGCCGAGATCGACGATCTGGCCTGGGCCGACGTGGTGATCTTCGGTAGCCCCACCCGGTACGGCATGATCGCCGCCCAGCTCAAGCAGTTCATCGACACCACCGGCCCGCTCTGGGCCAACGGTGCGCTGGCCGACAAGGTCTACAGCGGCTTCACCTCCACCGCCACCTCGCACGGCGGGCAGGAGTCGACCCTGCTGTCGCTGTTCACGATCTTCTACCACTGGGGTGGTGTGGTGGTCACCCCCGGCTACACCGACCCGAGTCAGTTCGTCGCCGGCAACCCGTACGGCGCGTCGCACACCAGCAACAACGGGGAGATCGCCCCGGACCACGTGGCGCTCGCGGCCACCGCGCTGACCGCCAAGCGGGCGGTCCGCATCGGCGCCGCCGTCAAGCGCGGCCTGGCCGGCTGAGCCCCGGCGGACCAGACCGAGCCGGCGGACCAGGTCGACCCGCCGGACCGGACCGGCGGGTGGGGCAGTGCCGGCGGGTGGGCGGTGGATCGGACGGGTCGCCAGCACCGTCCGATCCACCGCCCACCGCCGCACTACCCGCCCACCGGGTCGCCGTGCGCCGCCAGCGCCGGCCGGGCCAGGAGTTGACCCAGCAGCTCGGCCAGGACCGCCAGGCCGTCCCGGCTGAGCACCGACTCCGGATGGAACTGCACCCCGGCGAAGGTCGTCCCACGCAGCGCGTGCACCGACCCGTCGGCCGGGTCCCGGGCCAGCTCCACCGGGCCGTACGGCGAGCCGATCCGGTCGGTGGCCGCCCGGGCGGTGAACGTCGAGTAGAAACCCACCCGACGTGGCACCCCGAACAGCGACACCTGCCGTTGCAGGCCCTGGTAGGGCGCGGCCCGGCGGTGCAGCGTCAATCCGAGCAGCCCGCTGAGCAGCTGGTGACCCAGGCACACCGCCAGGGTGGGCCGGTCCGCGTCCAGCCGCCGGGTCAGCAGCCCGCGCAGGGCCGCCATCTTCGGGTCGTCGACCGCGCCCGGGTCACCCGGTCCGGGGCCGACCACCACCAGGTCGTATCCGTCGGTGCGGCCGGGGGTGTGCCAGGGCCGCACGTCCACCGTCAGGCCCAGCGCCCGCAACTGGTGGGCGAGCATTCCGGTGAAGGTGTCCTCCCCGTCGACCACCAGCGCCCGCCGGCCCGCCGCCCCGGGCAGCACCACCGCGCCGGGGGCCCGCTGGTCGAGCCAGAACCGGGCCAGCGGGTCGTTGCGGGCGGCGAGCACCGCCCGTACCTGCGGATCGTCGGCCCACCGCACCGGCGGGTACGCACCGACCGTCGCCGCCTGCGGGCCCAGCCCCAACGCGGCGAGCACCCCGGCGGCCTTGGCGTGCGTCTCGGCGACCTCACCGGCGGCGGTGGAGTGCCGCACCAGGGTCGCCCCGACCGGCACCCGCAGCCGCCCGGCGGGGGAGATCTCGGCGGTCCGGATCAGGATCGGCGCGTCCAACGTCTGCCGGCCCTCGGCGTCGCGGCCCAGCAGCGCCAGCACCCCGGAGTAGTACCGCCGGCCGGTAGGTTCGTGCCGGGCGATCACCCGGCAGGCGTTCTGCATCGGGCTGCCGGTCACCGTCGGGGCGAACATCGTCTCGCGCAGCACCTCCCGGACGTCGCGGGTGCCCCGACCGGCCAGCAGGTACTCGGTGTGCGCCAGGTGCGACATCTCCTTGAGGTACGGCCCGACCACCTGCCCGCCGTGCTCGGCCACCCCGGCCATCATCTTCAGTTCCTCGTCGAGGACCATGTACAGCTCCTCGACCTCCTTCGGGTCGTGCAGGAACCGCAGCAGCGCGTCCCGGTCGGCGGCCGTCCCGGTGTGCCGGAAGGTGCCGCTGATCGGGTTCATCATGACCAGGCCGTCGTCGACGCTGACGTGCCGTTCCGGGCTCGCGCCGACCAGGGTCCGGGTGCCGGTGTGCACCAGGAACGTCCAGTACGCGCCTCGCTCGTCGCGTAGCAGCCGGCCCAGCGCCGCCAGCGCGGCACCCAACGGGGTGCCCCGTACGGTGGCGTGCAGGGTGCGGTGGATGACGAAGTTCGCCCCCTCGCCCCGGCCGATCTCCTCGGCCAGCACCCGGTCGACGATCCGGGCGTACTCGTCGTCGTCGACGTCGAAGGCGGCGTCGCGGGTGACCACCGGTCCGGTCGGCAGGGCGGCGAGCAGGTCGGCCAGCGGCAACGCGACGTGCGACTCGACGGTCAGGTACTCCAGCGGGACGCCGTCGTCCACACACGCGAAGCCCCGTTCGGCGATCTGCCGGTAGGGCACCAGCGCCAGCGTCCGGGGGCCCGGACCGCCCTCGGGCAGCGGCAGTTCGGCGAGGTGGTCGGCGACGCCCACCGGGCCGGTGAACAGGTCGACGTGGTCGACGCCGTCGCGGCGGACCAGCGCGAACGGGCCGGGGTCCCCGCCGTCGGCGAGGACGGCGAGCAGGTCGTACGGGTGGTTCATCGGGTTCTCCTCGTCGGCCGGGCCGCCTCGTCGTCGGGCGGCCCCGGTGCCGGGGAGATAACCGTCGGCCGCCTCGTCGGGGCGGCCGCGTGAGAGCTACGCGCGGGGGATGGCCGCCGGGTCGGCGGGCCACCAGCAGGTCAGGTGCGCGAGCATGCCCCCACCCTAGGCGGTGCGGGGACGACGGGGAAGGGCGTTCCCACCCGCAGCTGCGGGTAGCGTGATCCGCGATGAACATTCTCGCCCTCGACCTGGGCACCTCCTCGGTACGGGGACTGGTGCTCGACGCCGACGCCGACCCGCTGCCGGAAGCGTTGGCCCGCCGCAAGGTGCACCTGTCGGTCACCGGGGACGGCGCCGGCACCCTGGACGCCGCCGCCTACCTGGCCGGCCTGACCGAGTGTCTGGACGAGTTGGCCGCCGCCGGCCACCTGCGCGACGTGGGCCTGGTCGCGGTCTGCGCGCAGTGGCACTCGGTGCTGCCCCTGGACCGGGCCGGTGACCCGCTCGGCCCGGTCCTGACCTGGCTGGACACCCGGCCCGCAGCCGCCCCCGGCGCGAGCGGTCCGGCCGATCCGCAGGACTTCCACCGTCGTACCGGGGCGTGGTGGCATCGCTGTTACTGGTCGGTGCGGCTGCCCTGGCTGCGGGAACGCACGACCGGCGTGACCCGGTTCGCCGGCCTGGTCGAGTACGTCCTCGGCCAGTTGCTCGACGACGCGCCGATGTCGGTGTCGATGGCGTCCGGCACCGGCCTGCTCGACCTGCGCCGCCTCGACTGGGACGACGAGGCCGTCGCGTTGGCCGGGGTCCGCCCGGGTGAGCTTCCCGAGTTGGCCCCGATGGGCTGGCACGGTCGGCTGCGGGCCGGGCACGCCCGGCGGTGGCCGCAACTCGCCGCGGCGGACTGGGCCGCGCCGGTCGGTGACGGGGCCGCCTCCAACGTCGGCTCGGGCTGCGTGGACCCCCGCCGGGCGGCGGTCACCGTCGGCACCTCCGCCGCGGTACGGCTGGTCCAGCGGGTCCCGGCAGGGACGGCGTTGCCGCCCCTGCCCGCGTCGCTGTGGCGCTACCGGGTGGACCACGAGCACGTGGTGACCGGTGCGGCCTACTCGTCCGGCGGGAACCTGTTCGCCTGGGCGAACCGGGAACTGCGGCTGCCCGAGGGGGCCGAACTCGACGCGGCGCTGGCCCGGGTAGCGCCGGACGGCGTGCTCGCCGCGAACCCCCGGCTGGGTGGGGACCGGCCGCCCGGTCTGGCCCCGGCCGGCTCCGGTGAGCTGCACGGACTCAGCTTCTCCAGCACCGGGGTGGACATTCTCGCCGGGCTGATGACCGGGCTGTGCCGGATGGTCGCCGACGACCTCGCCGTGCTGGAGTCCGGTGTCGACGCACCCGTCGAGGTGGTGCTCGGCGGGGGAGCGGTGACCGCCTCCGCGTGGTGGCGTACGGCGTTCGCCGCCGCGCTCGCCCCGCGACCGGTCCGGCACCGCGCCGAGCGGGAGATCGGGGCAACCGGGGCCGCGCTGGTCGCGCTGGGTCGGGTGCCCGACGCGGACCGGCTCGCCGGCACCGGCCGTACGGAGGAGGACCCCTCGCCGACCTCGACCGTCGGGTCCGGCACGTCCGCCCGGTCGGATGCCCCGTCGACCCGTTGACACCGGTGTCTGGCCTGGTTGGATGGACCGGGCCACCCGTCGTGGGGACGGGGACCGAGGAGGCGAGACGTGGACGCAGGTCCCGACCCGACACCGAGCGCGGAGTCGCCGGGTCGGAACCGGTTCGACGAGCGGGTCGTGCCGCACCGGCGGCGTTCGCCGCTGCGGCTGCGGGACTGGCGGATGCGGACCAAGCTCGCCACCGTCCTGGTCATCCCGTCGGTGGCCTTCCTGGTGCTGGCCGGGGTGCAGACGGCGGGGCTGGTCGGGCGGACCACCGCGCTGAACGACTTCGCCCGGCAGGTCGGCATCGGCCAGCAGATCACCACCGTGGTGGACCGGCTCCAGCAGGAACGGGACCGCACCGCCGGTGAACTGGCGGCCCTGCGCCGCGCGGGCAACGCCGCCGACCGGGACGCCGCGCAGCTCGCCCTGCGGCCGTTGCACTCCGCCACCGACACGGCCATCGGTGCGTTGCGCGAGGCGGCCGGCCCGCTGGCCGACTCCGACGCCGCCTGGCAGGTCGCCTACGCCGAGGCGTTGGAGGCGTACGACCAGGTGGTCTACATCCGGGCGGCGGTGCCGCCGGCGGTGCTGAGCAGCGACACCATCCTGGGCAACTACCACCGGGCGGTGGAGGCGCTGCTCGGCCTGCTCGCCGAGCCCAACCCCGGGCCGGAGCGTCCGGAGTTGACCGACGCGGTGCTGCGTTACGTGCAGCTGGCCCGGGTCAAGGAGCTGTCGTCGCGGATCCGGGCCCAGCTGTACGCCGCCGGCCGGGCCGGCCGGTACGGCCTGGAGGACCAGGTGAACCTGACCGACCTGCGGGCCCAGCAGTTGGCCGCGTTGGGCGCGTTCCGGGTCGCCGCGACCACCGGCCAGATCCAGGCGTACGACCGGACCTCCCGGCAGGGGGCGTTCGTCGACGCCACCCGGTTGGAGGAGAAGAGCATCACCACCGGCGGCACCGCCCTGCCCGCGGTGTTGCCCGCGAACCAGTGGTGGACGGTCAGCGAGCAGCGGCAGGCGCTGCTGCGGCAGCTGGAGACCCGGGTCCTCGACGACGCGGTGGTCCGGGCCGACGAGGTCAGCGGCGCCCAGTTGCGCACCACCCTGCTGGTGCTCGGTGGCATCGTGGTGGTGCTCGCCCTGGCGGTGCTGCTGGCCGTGCTGATCGGTCGGTCGATCGCGAACTCGATGCAGCGGCTGCGTGACCAGGCACTGCGGATCGCCCAGGTCGAACTCCCGCACGCCCTGGACCGGCTGCGGGCCGTCGACGGCGGGGTGCCGAGGATCGACGTGCCGCCCGCCGTGGTGCGGTCCCTGGACGAGATCGGCGAGCTGGCCGAGGCGTTCGTGGCGGTGCACCGCAGCGCGGTCAGCGTCGCCGTGGAGCAGGCGGAGACCCGCCGTACCGTCAATGCGATGTTCGTGAACCTGGCCCGGCGCAGCCAGGTGCTGGTGGAGCGGCAACTGGAGCTGCTCGACGACCTGGAACGGGAGGAGGCCGACCCGGACCAGCTGGAGAACCTGTTCAAACTGGACCATCTGGCCGCCCGGATGCGCCGTAACGACGAGAGCCTGCTGGTGCTCGCCGGCACCGAGTCCACCCGCCGGTGGAACCGGCCGGTGCGGTTGGGTGCGGTGCTGCTCGCGGCGAGCGCCGAGATCGAGCAGTACCAGCGGGTCCGCCACGAGTCGGTGGCCGACCTCTACGTGGTCGGGCACGCCGTCGGTGAGCTGGTCCACCTGATGGCGGAGCTGCTGGAGAACGCGACTGCCTTCTCCCGGCCGGACACCGCGGTCCGGGTGAGCGCGTGGGCCGAGGGCGGCGGTGCGGTGGTGGAGGTCGCCGACGCCGGTCTCGGCATGAGCCCGGCGGCGTTGGCGCAGGCCAACGCGGTGCTGGCGGCACCACCGGCGGCGGACGTGGCGGCCATCGAGCGGATGGGTCACTTCGTGGTCAGCCACCTGGCCGCACGGCACGGCGTCGGGGTGCAGCTGGCCGCCCCGGGGCAGGGGCTGGTGGCGCGGATCGCGTTGCCGGCGAGCCTGCTCGCGCCGGCGCCCGCCGTGGAGCTGGACATGCCGGTCGGGCAGCGGGCCCTCACCACCGCAGTCACCGCCGCGCCCCGTCCCGTCGGGGCGTCGCGCCAGCCCGGTGCGGTCCACCCGGTCGACCTGCCGGTGGCTGGCCGGCCACCGCAGCAGTGGCCGGGGGTGCTGCAGCAGCGGCCCGACGCGCCGGCCCCGTTGCCGGTCCGCGCCGCGGACGTGCTGGCGCCGGTCGCTGCGCCCCCGGCCGACACCGGTGGCGGCTGGTGGTCCCGGCAGGGTCCGGCCCCGTCGTCGCCGGTGTCGCTGGGGGAGAGCACGCCGGCGCCGCCGCTCGTCCCGGTCACCGGCGGCACCAACGACCGGGGGCTGCCGGTGCGGGTGCCGATGGCCCAGCTGACCTCGGTGACGGAGCCGGCCCGGCCGGCGGCCCGGGTACGCGAGGACCTGGACCCGGAGGCGGTGGGCGGGATGCTGTCCCGGCTCTACAGCGGCGTGCGCCGTGCCGAGGCCGAGGAGACCACCGAGTTAATCTTGCCGCCGGGTGTGCGCAGCGAAGGAGGACGACAGTGATGACGCTGAGTCAGGAGGCGCGTGACCTGAACTGGTTGGTCAACGCGTTCGCGGAGCGGGTGCCGGGCGTGGCGCACGCGGTGGTGGTCTCCTCGGACGGTCTGCTGGTCGCGATCTCGGCGCAGTTGCCCCGGGACCACGCGGACAAGTTGGCCGCGGTCACCTCGGGGTTGATGAGCATCACCGCGGGTGCCGCCCAGATGTTCGACGGCGACATCGTCAAGCAGACGGTGGTCGAGATGGGGCGGGGCTACTTCCTGGTCATGCAGATCCGCGACGGCTCGATCCTGGCCACCCTGGCCGGCGCGGACGCGGACATCGGCGTGGTGGGCTACGAGATGGCCCGGCTGGCCAAGCAGGCCGGCGAGATGCTGACCCCGGCGCTGCGCGCGGAACTCCAGCAGGCACTGCCCCGCTGACGGTCGGTCGGGTGCCGGGCCGGACCGCCCCCACGCGGTCCGGCCGTGCCGGTGGTGCCCCCGTCGCCGGGTTCCCGGTCGACGTCCCTACAGGCCGTTGTCCCGGATGACCTGGCGGTACCAGTGGGCGCTGCGCTTCAGGACGCGCCGCTGGGTCGGGTAGTCCACATAGACCAGCCCCCAGCGCTGGTCGTACCCCTCGGCCCATTCGAAGTTGTCCAGCAGCGACCAGACATGGTAGCTCTCCAGCGGTACGCCGTCGGCGATGGCCCGGTGGGCGGCGGTGAAGTGGTCGCGCAGGAAGGCGATCCGGCCGGCGTCGTCGACGGTGCCGTCCGGGCCGAGGGTGTCGGGGCAGGGCAGTCCGTTCTCGGTGACGGTGATCGGGATCGGGCCGTAGTCGCGGGTGACCCGGGTCAGGGTGTCGTACATGCCCTGCGGGTAGATCTGCTGCCAGTCCGCCTCGCTGGTGGGCCAGCGGGTGACGGTGTTGCCGTTGCCGGTCAGGTAGAGCGGGGTGTAGTACTGCACCGCGAGCAGGTCCACCGGGCTGGAGATGATTCCCAGGTCGCCGTCGTGGATGCCCCGGACCATCCGGCTGTCCGGGCCGAGGTCGGCCAGCACGTCGGCCGGGTAGGCCCCGGTGAGGATGGAGTCCAGGTAGAGGCGGTTCTCGTACCCGTCGTGCAGCTTGGCGGCGGAGGCCGCGGCGGGGCTGTCGTCGGCGGGGTAGCACGGGTGCAGGTTGAGCGCCGGGCCGATGCGGGTGTCGTAGCCGGTGGCGCGCAGCGCGCGGACGGCGAGGCCGTGGGCGAGCTGGAGGTGGTGGGCGACCAGGTAGGCGGCGTCGGCGTCCTGTCGGCCGGGGGCGTGGTGGCCCCAGAGGTAGCCGTTCTGCACCACGGTCTTGGGCTCGTTGATGGTCAACCAGACCGGCACCTGGTCGCCGATGCCCCGGAAGACCGCGTCGGCGTAGTCGGCGAACCGGTGGGCGGTGTCCCGGTTCTCCCAGCCGCCCTCGTCCTGCAACGCCTGCGGCAGGTCCCAGTGGAAGAGGGTGACCATCGGGGCGATGCCGCGTTCGTGCAGCCCGTCGACGAGCCGCTTGTAGAAGTCGAGCCCGCGCTGGTTGGGCTTGCCGGTGCCGTCGGCCTGGATCCGGGGCCAGGAGACGGAGAACCGGTAGCTGCGCAGCCCGAGGTCGCGCATCAGGTCCAGGTCGTCGGCCCAGCGGTGGTAGTGGTCGGCGGCCACGTCACCGGTGTCGCCGTTGTGGGTGCGTCCGGGGGTGTGACTGAAGGTGTCCCAGACCGACTCGCCCCGGCCGTCCTCCTTGGCGGCGCCCTCGATCTGGTAGGCCGAGGTGGCGGCACCCCAGCCGAAGTCGTGGGGGAACCGCAGCTGCTCCGTGGC
The DNA here is from genome assembly GCF_040678915.1 of Micromonospora sp. NPDC049257. Taxonomy (NCBI): domain Bacteria; kingdom Bacillati; phylum Actinomycetota; class Actinomycetes; order Micromonosporales; family Micromonosporaceae; genus Micromonospora; species Micromonospora sp. NPDC049257. Next base: position 66,563 of record NZ_JBFAQU010000014.1, on the reverse strand, counting down.
GGGGTCGGGCGCCGGATCGCCACCCTTCGGCGTGTCGCAGCCGGCGGCCAGGGTGCCGGTGGCCGCGACCAGGCCACCGGCACCGGTGGCGGCGGTGAGCCCGGCGCCGGCGGTGGCGGTGGCGGAGAGCGCGGCGCGGCGCAGCAGGCGTCGCCGGGTGAGTATCGACATGGATGTTTCTCCTCAGGGTGCGGGCCACCCCGACGGCCGGGAGCGCTCCCAGCGCGGGCGTGCGACGGCCCGGCCGCCTCGGGGCGGGCCGCCAGCCTAGAGGGCCGCGCGTGGGCGGCCGGGATGGGGAATCGGGAGTGTGACGGGCGCCGTCGTGGGGACGGTCGGCCCAACTGCCGAGGGGCAGATAGCGATCGAGGCCGGCCGGGCGGCGCGCACGCCTGACCCGTCGGCCTCTTTTCCCGTCGAGTACGGGGGTTTAGTGTGGGGACGGGGGAGGGCAACCCCCGTCCCCACCTGTGTTGCACACACGCACGCTCGAATTGGCGTCCGGCCGTGCGTGTCGCGCGGGAGCCGGGCCACGCGAGTGGCTCTGGTTCCACCTCCCTCCGTGATGGTGGGATGATGGCTGGCGACGGTGTCCGGGCTGGCCCGTCGTCAGCCTTTCGGGCTGAACCCCGTGGTCGGGCGACCACGGTTCTGACCTTCACTTGTTGCATCTCCGTCGATGGAAGCGCTCCCATCGGCGATGCTGCGACTGTAACGCCCGTCACGGCTTTGTGAAAGCCCCTAAACGAGATCGAAACATCGACCTGCGTTTCGATACTGGTAGTTGTCGTGGGAGCGCTTCCATGGCACACTGTCGAATCAACGCAGCGGAGCCAAACACGCGCGAGTGATGGGTAGCCGAGGGCATCCGGGTCTCCCGGACGGCACCCGAAGGAACGGCACGGCCGGCCTGCTCGGCCGTACCCCGTCCCTGTCCCGGCCCACCGGCCGGACCGACCACCATTCCGGCGCCTCCGTCCCCCCGCGCACCCCTGTATCCGCGCGTGGAGGTGCCTCCGCCGGGGCCCGCAGCCCCGGCCCGGTCCGAGGAGACACCGCGCACATGAGACTCATGGCAAGACGTCGCCGCACGGCGATGCTCGCCGCCACCGCACTCGCCATCGGCGGGGTGGGCCTGCCGGCCAGCGCGGCCCAGGCCGCGCCGGCCTGCGACGTGGTCTACGCCACCAACGACTGGGGCAGCGGCTTCACCGCGAACGTCACCATCAAGAACATGGGTGACGCGCTCAGCAGCTGGTCGCTCAAGTGGACCTTCCCGAACAGCAGCCAGCGGGTCACCCAGGGCTGGTCGGCGAAGTGGAGCCAGAGCGGCAGCGAGGTCACCGCCACCAACGAGTCCTACAACGGCAACATCGGGACCGGGGCCTCCACCACCATCGGGTTCAACGGCTCCTACTCGGGCAGCAACCCGAAGCCGACGTCGTTCACCCTCAACGGCACCCCGTGCAACGGCACCCCGGCCAACCAGCCGCCGACGGTCTCCCTCGGTGTGCCCGCCGGCCCGTTCACCGCGCCGGCCGACGTGCCGCTGACCGCCACCGCCAGCGACCCGGACGGGACGATCAGCAAGGTCGAGTTCTACCGCAACGGCCTGCTGGTCAACACCGACACCTCCGCGCCGTACGCGTACACGCTGACCTCGCTGCCGTCCGGCAGCTACACGGTCCAGGCCAAGGCGTACGACAACGCCAACGGCATCGGCGTGGCGGAGAAGTCGTTCACCGTCAACCCGGCCACCGGCCCGGCGCTGGTCGCCACGCCGTCCACGGTGAGCGTCAACGAGGGTGGCAGCACCACCTTCAACCTCAAGCTCAGCGCCGCGCCCTCGGGCAACGTGCCGGTCGCCATCACCCGTGCCGGTGACACCGACATCACGGTCTCGCCGGCCAGCGTCACGCTGACCCCGAGCAACTGGAACACCGGGGCCACCGTCACGGTCGCCGCGGCGGAGGACACCGACACCGCCGGTGGCACCGCCACCATCACCGCGGCCGGCACCGGGGTCTCCTCGGTGGTGGTCACCGCCACCGAGATCGACAACGACACCCCCGGCGGGGACAACGCCTACGTGGCGAAGTTCCTCGACCAGTACGGCAAGATCAAGAACTCGGGCTACTTCAGCCCCGAGGGCGTGCCGTACCACTCGATCGAGACGCTGATCGTCGAGGCGCCCGACCACGGCCACGAGACCACCTCCGAGGCGTTCAGCTACTGGCTGTGGCTGGAGGCCTACTACGGCCGGGTCACCCAGAACTGGGCCCCGTTCAACAACGCCTGGACGGTGATGGAGAAGTACATCATCCCGTCGCACGCCGACCAGCCCACCGCGGGCGTCGCCGGCACCCCGCAGTACGCCTCCGAGTACAACCTGCCCAGCCAGTACCCGTCGGCGCTGAACGCCAGCGTCCCGGTCGGCCAGGACCCGCTGCGCTCGGAGCTGCAGTCCACCTACGGCACCGGCGACATCTACGGCATGCACTGGCTGATGGACGTCGACAACACCTACGGCTTCGGCCGCTGCGGTGACGGCACCACCAAGCCGGCCTACATCAACACCTTCCAGCGGGGCACCCAGGAGTCGGTGTGGGAGACCATCCCGCAGCCCTCCTGCGACACCTTCAAGCACGGCGGCCAGTACGGCTACCTCGACCTGTTCGTCAAGGACTCGGGTGCCCCGGCCAAGCAGTGGAAGTACACCAACGCCCCGGACGCCGACGCCCGCGCCGTGCAGGCCGCGTACTGGGCGCTGACCTGGGCCAAGGCGCAGGGCAAGCAGGCCGACGTCGCGGCCACCGTGGCCAAGGCCGCCAAGATGGGCGACTACCTGCGGTACGCGATGTTCGACAAGTACTTCAAGAAGATCGGCAACTGCGTCGGGGCCAGCACCTGCGCCGCCGGCACCGGCAAGGACTCGGCGCACTACCTGCTGTCCTGGTACTACGCCTGGGGTGGCGCGTACGACGCCAGCGCGGGCTGGTCCTGGCGGATCGGTTCCAGCCACAACCACTTCGGCTACCAGAACCCGTTCGCGGCCTGGGCGATGACCAACATCAGCGAGCTCAAGCCGAAGTCCCCGACCGCGGTCGCGGACTGGCAGAAGAGCTTCGACCGGCAGCTGGAGTTCTACACCTGGCTCCAGTCCGCCGAGGGCGGCATCGCCGGTGGCGCCACCAACAGCTGGGACGGTAGTTACGCCCAGCCGCCGGCCGGCACCGCCACCTTCTACGGCATGTTCTACGACGTCGACCCGGTCTACAACGACCCGCCGTCGAACCAGTGGTTCGGCATGCAGGTCTGGTCGATGCAGCGCATCGCCGAGCTGTACCTGGAGACCGGCAACACCAAGGCCAAGGCGCTGCTCGACAAGTGGGTGCCGTGGGCGATCGCCAACACCAAGCTGGGCACCAACTGGGCGGTTCCGTCCGAGCTGAAGTGGACGGGCCAGCCCGCCAACTGGAACCCGAGCAGCCCGGCGTCCAACACCGGCCTGCACGTCGAGGTCAGCTCCACGGGTCAGGACGTCGGCGTCACCGGCTCCCTCGCCCGGACCCTGATCGCGTACGCGGCCAAGTCCGGCAACACGCAGGCCAAGACCACCGCGAAGGGTCTGCTGGACGCGCTCTCGGCGGCCAGCGACAGCAAGGGTGTGTCGACGACGGAGACGCGCGGCGACTACAAGCGCTTCGACGACGTCTACAACGCCGCCGACGGTCAGGGCCTCTACGTGCCGCCGGGCTGGACCGGGAAGATGCCCAACGGCGACACCATCGCCGCCGGCAAGAGCTTCCTGGACATCCGGTCGTTCTACAAGAACGACCCGGACTGGCCGAAGGTCGACGCGTACCTCAAGGGCGGCCCCGAGCCGACGTTCAACTACCACCGGTTCTGGGCCCAGTCCGACATCGCCATGGCGTACGCGGACTACGGGATGCTCTTCCCGAACGGCTGAGTTGACCCTGCCGGGTGGGTGGCGCGGCGCCGCCCACCCGGAGGCCGACCGGGCCCGGGGGAGCGGACGCCCGGTCGGCGGGCGGCCTGATTCCCACGGTCAGGCCGGGGGTGGGTCGACCGTCCGGCCGACGCAGCGGAACGGCCGGCCCACCCCACCATCCCCTTTCCCGCTCCGGCGGGAAAGGGCTGTGAAAAAAGAGGGCGCGCGGGATAACGCGACGCCACCTGACGGAGTACCGTGTTGATCGGAGAGGCCGCTCCCCCCGTGGCGGCCTCTCCATTAACGTCTCCACCCCTGACCACACCTCAGCCCCCGGCCGTCGGCCGTGGCCCGGCCGCGCCTCAGCCCTCCGGCCGCGCCTCAGCGGGGTCCACCGGGTGTCGCAGCCCCGGATGACCGGTCGGTAGCGACCGGCGGATCACCACCCAGCTCACCGTCAGCGCCGCCGCCACCAGCGGCCAGGTCAGCGCGACCCGGGCCACGGTCAACGCGAGCACCTGCCCGCCCAGCCACAGCGGCAGGAACACCGCCACCCGCACGACGTACGTCGCCGCCCACACCCAACTGCCCCGCCCGTACGCCCGCAGCAGCGCCGGGTCGCGCCGCCACCGCCCGCGCTGGCGCAGCGCCGCCCCGACGACCACCCCGAGCAGCGGCCGGCGTACCACGATGCTCACCATCCAGACCAGCGCGCTGGCGAGGTTGGAGAAGACCTGCACCGCGAAGAAGTCGGCGGCCCGGCCGGTGCGCAACGCCACCACCGCGGCCAGGCAGACCGCCAGCAACCCGATCAGCACCGCCCGGGGACGGTCCCCGCGCCGCCACCGCCACAACGCCACCGCCGTACCGGCCAGCACGGCCACGGCGACCCCGCCGACGACGGACCGCCCGGTGGCCAGCCAGCCGATGGTGAACGCGACCGGCGGCAGGGTCGCGTCGACCGCGCCACCGCGCCCACCGAGCAGACCGGCCAACGAATCTCCCTGCTCCGGCGGCTGCGGTGCCGGCCCGTGCGGTGCCGGCCCGTGCGGTGCCGGCCCGTGCGGTGCCGGCCCGTGGGGTGCCGGCCCGTGCGGTGCCGGCCCGTGCGGTGCCGCCGGGTCCCCGGCCGGCGGTGGTGCGGCGGTCGGCTGGCCGGTCGCCGTGGGCGCGGCGGCGGACCGTCCGGCCGGCGGGTTCCCGGCCGGTGGCTGCGGGGACGGCCCGTGCGGCGGCGGTGCCGGCGGGTCCCCGGACGGCGGCTGCCGGGTCGATCGTCCGTGCTGCGGTGTGCCGGTCACCGTCACCTCCCGTGGTCCCGTGTCAAGGTATCCGGGTCGAGCCGGTGGGCCCCCGCGCGACGTGCCGGTCATGCCGCTACGGTGTGCGGGTGCGAGCGACGGCAAGGGGTTGGACCGCGGTCTGGTTGGTCGTGCTGGCGTTGGCCCAGACGGCGGCCTTCCTGCTGGTGTGGCGGTTCGCCGTGCACACCGGCACCGGGCAGTGGCTCGACACGGTCGCGTTGACCGGCAACCGGATCGGCCAGGACCGCATCGACGGGCTGGTCAACCGGATCCTCAACGCCATGTCGGTGGTCTCCCTGCTGGCGGCCATGGTGGTGATCTTCTTCATCGCCCTGATCCGGGGCCGCAAGGCGCTCGCCATCTCGGCCACCCTGCTGATCGCCGGGGCGAACGTCACCACCCAGGTGCTCAAGTACGTCATCGACCGACCCGCGCTCGGCATCGACCCGCAACGCGACGCGGTCGGCAACAGCCTGCCCAGTGGACACACCACCATCGCCGCCTCGGTGGCGCTGGCGCTGATCCTGGTGCTGCCGGCCAAGGTGCGCGTCCTCGGGGCGTTCCTCGGCACCGCGTACGCGGCCGTCGCCGGGGTCGCCACCCTCTCCGCCGGCTGGCACCGGCCCAGCGACGCGATCGCCGCGTTCCTGGTGGTCGGGGCCTGGGCGGCGTTGGCCGGGCTGCTCCTGCTGATCTTCCAGCACGAGCAGGCGCAGGTCGCTCCCGACGACGCCCACAAGGTGGCCGCCAGCGTGCTCGGCATCGGCGGTCTGCTCGCCGTCCTCGGCTGCGGCATCGCCCTGTCCGGCCTGCTCGACCAGCAGCAGACGCCGGTGGACGAGCTGACCCGCCGCACCCTGTTCATCGGGTACGCCGGCAGCGCCGCCGGGATCGCCGGCACCATGGGGGTGGTGGCGGCGCTGGTGCTGCTGTCCGTGCACCGCCTGGTGCCCCGCTGGAAGGGTTGAGGACCTCCCGACCATGACGTCGCTGGCCGGTACGGCATTCCGAGTCGAATGTGCCCGGCTGGCCGTGGTCCTGGCCACGCTGACCGACGCGGACCTGGACCGGCCCACCCCGTGCCCGCCCTGGGCGGTCCGGGACCTCGTCGCCCACGTCCGCACGGGTGCCGGACGGCTGGTCGACATGCTCGCCGCGCCCGCGCCGCCGCGCGCCGAGGTGGACGCCGCCGGCTACTTCGGCCCGGCGAAGTTCACCCCCCAGGTCGACGCCGACCGGATCGCCAGCGCCCGGCGGGCGGCCCGCGATCCCGCCGCCCCGACCGGGTCCACGGAAGCGGTGACGACCGCCGCGGCCTTCACCGCCACCTGGCGGGCCACCGACGCGGCGGTGCGGGCGCAGCCCGCCGACCGGGTCGTCCGCACCCGCCACGGTGACCCGATGACGGTGCACGAGTTCCTGGTGACCCGCGTGGTGGAGGTCGGCGTGCACGGGCTGGACCTGGCGGTGGCGCTGCACCGCGAGCCGTGGCTCACCCCCGCCGCCGCGCGGGTGATCGCCGACCTGGTCACCGGGGGACGACCGGTGCCGGACGGGCTCGGCTGGGACCGTCTCACCCTGGTCCGCAAGACCACCGGCCGGGCCCCGCTCACCGCCGCCGAGCGGCGGATCGTCACGGCGCAACCCTGGCCCCACCTGTTCCTCACCGCCCCCACCTGACCCACCCCCGCGCTGCTGTGCCCCGCGCTGCTGGCTCCCGCTGCTGTGCCCCCGCGACTGTGCCCCGGTGATCAAGAGGTTCGCGTCAGTTCTGATCATCAACGTGACGCAAACTTCTTGATCACCGGGGTCAGGCCCACCCGGCGGGGCGGGTGGGGTGGGGTGGTTACAGGGGTGGGGCGGGGGGTTCCGGGGGGCGGCCCCGGGCCCGGCGGGCGCCGGCCGCCGCGACCCCGCCGAGCACCAGCGCGGCCACCGTGGCGGAGACCAGCGGCACCACGTGCAGCAGCAGCGGGAAGAGCACGACCAGCAGCACCGCCGCGAGCCACCGCGACGGCGACACCCGGCCGAAGACCTCGTACTCGAAGCGGGCGCGGGCGAGCAGGAAGAGCACCGGGCCGCCCACCACCAGCACCACCCACGCCGCCTCCGGGGAGGTGAACGGGTGCTCGATGGTCAGCTCGTACCCGATCGCCGTACCGACCAGCCCCACCACCATCGCCAGGTGGGTGTCCGCCGCCGAGCGGCCGGTGTCCGACGGGTGCCGGGACCGCACCACCGCCTCGGCGAGCACCTGCCCGGCCCGCTGCACGTAGATCCGCCACAGCAGCACCGAGGTCACCAACGCCACCGCGAACGCGCCGGTCCGGGCCGGGTCGAACGGACCCGTGCTGTACGCCAGCCCGCCCACCAGGATCGTCTCGCCCAACGCGACCAGGAAGAACTGCTGGTACCGCTCGGCCAGGTGTTCCCCGGCGACGTCCCAGCGGCTCGCCCTCGACCGGCCCAGCCCCGGCACCGGCCACCCGAACCGGGCGGCCAGGTACTCCACGACCAGCGCCAGCGCCCAGAGCAGCCCCCGGGGGGTGGGCGACAGGAACGCCCCGGTCAGCCAGAGCACCCCGGTCGCGCCGAAGGTGACGAGCATGCGCAGCTTGAGCCGCCGGTACTCGTGGCTGCCGAGGGCCAGCAGCAGCAGACCCGGGCGGGACACCTGCGTCACCACGTACGCCACCGCGAACGCCAGCCCGGTGGAGGTGAACGCGTGGGGGATCGCCACCCCCATCACCATGCTGCCGATCAGGGCGGTGATCACCACGAACTGGAGCCAGCCGTGGTGCGGGTCGTACCGGCTGGTCGTCCACGCGGTGCCCTGCCAGACCGCCCAGAGCGCGAGCAGCAGCAGCAGCGTCTTGACGCCCCCGGTGACCGGGGACCAGCCGGTGGTGCCGCCGGGCTCCAGGGCCAGGTCCTCGAAGGCGCGGAACGAGATCCGGGTGAGCGCGAAGACGTACACCAGGTCGAAGAAGAGTTCCAGGAACGTGGCCCGCTGGGCCGATCCGGTACGCCGCAGCGGAGCGGCCTCCTCGCCGCCCGTCATGATCGTCGGCAGTCGCCGTCGGCCCGGCCCACCAGGGGTTCGTAACATCCCGGGCGGCTGCGGCGGCGGGCATCGCCGAATCCACCCCGGTGCCGGCCTTGTTCCGGCCGGGGCGAGCGGGCACGATCGACCGGATGACGAACCGATGGGGCTTCACCGTGCCGCTGACCGGTGTCCCGCTCGCCGAGCACGCGGCCGGCTACGCGGCCCTGGCAGAGGCCGGTTTCACCGACCTGTGGTCGTCGGAGGTCAACGGCACCGACGCGTTCACCCCGCTGGCGCTGGCCGCCGCCTGGCAACCCGGGCTGCGGCTGGGCACCGCGATCACCCCCGCCTTCACCCGGGGGCCGGGCCTGCTAGCGATGAGCGCGGCGGCGCTGGCCGAGGCCGCCCCGGGCCGGTTCGCCCTCGGCATCGGCGCGTCCTCCCCGGTGGTGGTGGGGGACTGGAACGGCGTGCCGTACACCGAGCCGTTCCGGCGCACCCGCGACCTGCTGCGGTTCCTCCGGCCGGCGCTGCGGGGCGAGACGGTCGACGGGGCGTTCGACACGTTCCGGGTGCGCCGGTTCACCCTGGAACGCCCGCCGGCCAGCCCACCGCCGCTGCTGCTGGCCGCCCTGCGCCCGGGGATGCTGCGGCTGGCCGCCGCCGAGGCCGACGGGGTGATCCTCAACTGGCTGGCCGCCGACGACGTCGCGCAGGCCCTCGCCGAGCTGACCGGGCGCGGCCCCGGCTTCGAGGTGGTCGCCCGGATCTTCGTCTGCCCCACCGAGGACGCCGGCTACGCCCGTACCCTCGGCCGGCGGCTGATCACCAGCTACCTCACCGTCCCCGCGTACGCGGAGTTCCACCGTTGGCTGGGGCGGGAGGACGTGCTCGGCCCGGTCTGGGCGGCCTGGGCGGCAGGTGACCGGCGGGCCGCCGCCGCGGCCGTGCCCGACGAGGTGGTCGACGCGCTGATCCTGCACGGCTCGCCCGAGCACTGCCGCGACCAGGTCCGCCGCTACGCCGACGCGGGCGTGGACGTGCCGGTGCTGGCCCTGCTGCCCACCCCGGAGGTGACCGCCGGTGGGGCCGCCGCCCTGGGTGAGCTGATCAGCCGGCTGGGCCCGCCGTCGGCGGTGGACGCCGGACGGCCGACGGAACGGGGCTGAGATGAACCTGACCGACCGGGTGGTGGTGATCACCGGGGGAGCGGGGGGCATCGGCGCGGCGCTGGCCCGTCGCTTCGCCGCCGAAGGGGCCGCCGCCGTCGTCCTGGCCGATCTCGACGCCCGCGCGACCGCCGCCGTCGCCGAGGCGGTCGGCCCGGTCGCCCGGGGGGTCGCCGTCGACGCCGCCGACGAGGGCCAGGTCCGCGACCTGGTCGCCGACACCGAGCGACGGTACGGCCGGATCGACCTGTTCTGCGCCAACGCGGGCGTGGCCACCGGCGCCGGCATCGACGCCCCCGACGACGACTGGGACCGCGCCTGGCGGGTCAACGTGCTCGCCCACGTGTACGCCGCCCGCGCCGTGCTGCCCGGCATGCTGGCCCGGGGCGGCGGCCACCTGCTGCACACCTGCTCGGCAGCCGGGGTGCTCACGGCGGTCGGCGACGCCCCGTACACGGCCACCAAACACGCGGCGGTCGGGCTGGCCGAGTGGTTGGCGGTCACCTACCGGGACCAGGGCATCCGGGTCAGCGCCCTGTGCCCGCAGGGGGTGGACACCCCGATGCTCGCCGACGGGCTGGCCACCGGCCACCTGGCCGCCCGGGTGATCGCCGCCTCCGGCCCGGTGCTCACCCCCGACCAGGTCGCCGACGCGGCGGTCGCCGGGCTCGCCGAGGAACGCTTCCTCATCCTGCCCCACCCCGAGGTCGCCGGGTACGCGCTGCGCCGCGCCGAGGACCCGGACGGCTGGCAGGCGGGCCTGCGCAAACTGGTCCGCCGGCTGCGGGCCGCCGGCCCACCACCGGCGTAGCCGGCCCCGGCCCACCACGATCCGGTCCGGGCTGCCGGGGTCCGGTTCCGCGTCGCCAGGGTCCGGCCCACGGTCGAGGTGGTCCCGTCCCGCCACCGTCCGGTCCGGCGGGCCTCACCGTGCCCCGGTCTCCCGGGGCAGGGAACCGGTCAGCGGGGCCAGCGCAGGGGACCGGGATGTGCCGACCACAGCAACCGCCGCCAGCGGGGCCGGGCCGCCCGCAGCGCCGCCGCGTACCCCACGGCGACGTCCCGGGCCCGGTCGGCCTGGGCGTCGGTCAGCGTGCCCGGCGCGAAGGCCGCCTGGTTGAGCAGCCCGGCGAGTTCCGCCAACCCCACCGGGTCCGCACCGGGGTCACCGGTGCCGGCACCCCCGGCAGGGAGGGAACCCTCGGCCCGGCCGGTGTCCTCGGCGAGGGCGCGGCGGGCCCGGTCGGCGACCTCGGTGGCGGAGAGGTCCCCGCCGACCGGCCGTCCCGACAGTCGCAGCGCGTCGGTGGTGTGCCGCCACGCGCCGCCCACCCGGGTCCCCGGGTCGCCCCGGCCCAACCGGGCCCGGGTCTGCGCCCGGCGGCACCCGACCAGCCCGGCGAGGACCAGCCCCGCCAGCAGCAACCCACCGGTGCCGAACCCCACCAGCAGCGGCGTCGGCCCGCCGCGCTCCCCGGTGCTCCGGCCCGGCGCGGTCGCCGCCGGTGGGGTGGCCGGTGGGGTCGCGGTCGGCTCGGGCACCTCCGACGGCGGCGGGCTCGGCGGGGCCGGCCGGAAGTCGTCCTCCACCGGCCGGGGCGCGGTGTCCGGGCGGGGCCGGGGGTCGAACGGCACCCACCCCACCCCGGCGAAGAGCACCTCCGGCCAGGCGTACGCGTCGGCGGCCCGCACCGGTCCGTCACCCCGGGCGGTGAACCCCACCACCACCCGGGTCGGCAGGCCGGTCAACCGGCCCAGCACCGCGAAGGCGGCGGCGAACTGCTCGGAGGTGCCCCGCTGGCCGCCGCCACCGCGCGGCCCGAACAGGAAGAACTCCAGGTTCGGGTACGCGTGCCCGCTCGGCGCGTCCGCCACCAGCCGGTAGTGCTCGGCGAGGAACTGCTCCACCGCCGCCGCCCGCGCGTACGGGGCGCCGTTCTCCTCGGCCAGGTGGGTGGCGAGCCGGCGCAACCGTTCCGGCGTCCCGTCGGGCACCCGCAGCACCCGGGCCACCTGCGCCCCGGCCGGTACGTCGGCGGTGGCGAGCAGGTTCACGTCCAGCCGTTCCCGCGCCGAGGTGACCGTGTACCTCAACCCCGGGGTCAGCCCCTCCGGCCGGATCAACGTGCCGCTCTGCGGGTCGTACGCCACCCGGGCCCCGTCGACAGTGCGGGGGGTGGCCACCGCGGGCAGCAGCCGGCCGGTCAACCCGGCCACGGTGATCTCCTGCCGGACGGTGTCCGCCGCCTGCGGGTCACCGCCGGGCAGGACCCGACCGGCGGTGCGGTAGGTCGCCCCGACCCGCCAGGTCACCCCGTCGTAGTCGCTGAGCACGGCCAGCCGGATCGTGGTCGGCCCCTCGCCCGGGGCCCGGGTCGACACGTCCAGCAGCTTCTGCCGCGGCTCCAACGCCCAGCCGGAGATCCGGATCAGCGGGTTCTCGTCCAGCGACTCCACCCGGGGCGGTGGCACGTAGCGGCGCGGGTCGACCGGCCGGTCGTCGATCCGGCCGGCGAGGGCCGGTCCGAGCAGCGCGGCGGACCCGACCACCACCGCCACCCCGGCGGCGGAGACCACCGTCGCCCGGGCCCGCACCGGGCCGCGTACGGCCGGCGGCAGCCCGGCGGCCGGGTCGCCTCCCGGCGTGCGGCCGGCGGCCAGGGCGAGCGCGACCAGCCCGGCGAAGACCACCGACGACCCGACCGCCGGTTCCGCGTTCGGGCCGACGACGTAGACGGCCCCGGCGTACAGCGCGGTGGCCGGGAGGAAACCGAGCAGCACCCGACCGGCCCGCAGCGCCACCTCGGCACCGGCCAGCCCGGCCAACCAGGCGGCGACCACCGGCACCAGCACCGTGTCCGGGGCCGGTTCGACCGGGATCATCGCGGTGAGCAGCCGGGGCACCGCGTTGGCGGCGGCGTCGGCGGTCACGTCGAGGAATCCGCCCGGCAGGTCGGCGTGTGCGGCGGCGAGCCGCACCGACCAGGCCGTCGCGCCGAGCATGGCGGCCACCGACAGCGGCGCCACCTGCCAGGACGGCAACCGGCGGGCGGCCACGCTGACCAGCACCGCCGCCAGGGCCGCGCCGCTCACCAGCCGGGTCAGCAGGTCACCGGCGTACACCCGGTCGAGTGCCACGCCGGCCAGGCCGATGGCGGCGACGAGCGTCACCGGCACCACGGCCGCCCGCAGCACCCGGGCGACGGCCCGGCCCGGCCCACCGCCGGCCGGGCCACCCGCCCGCGCCCGGTCCGGTCGGGCGGCGTCGGGCCGCTCGGTCACCGTCACCATCGGCCGGTCGCGTCCCACGCGGCGGCGAACGCCGCGCCGTCGACCGCGTCGAGCACCACCGGCCCGGCCGCCGTCGGCGTCGGCCCGGCCGCCCCCAACACCCCCACCAGCACCGACGGGTACGCCCCGCGCAGCGCGCCCACCCGGCCGACGTCGTCGCGGCCCCCGGGGCCGGTGAGGAAGACCAGCGTGTCGCCCGGCCGGTCGGCGCGCAGCCGGGTCAGGGTGGCGTCCAACGCCGCACCGTCGCGGTCACCCGTCGTCGCGCCGTCGGGCCCCCGGCCCGAGGGGTCGGTCAGGGTCACCGCGGCCAGCCGGTCCAGCGGCGGGTCAGCCGTCCGGTCGTCGGCCGGGTCCACCAGCAGCAGCACCACCGGCAGGTCCTGGCGGAACGCGGCCACCACCAGCGACGCCGCCGCCTCGCAGGCCGCCTCGAACGACCCGGCCACCCCGCCGACCCGGTCCGGGTGGGCGGCCGACCGGTTGTCCAACAGCACCACGATCCGGGGCAGCGACGTGTCCACGTTCTCCCGCACCATCAGCTCACCCACCCGGGCGCTGGTCCGCCAGTGCACCCGGCGCAACTCGTCGCCGACCACGTACTCCCGCAGCGAGTCGAAGGTGATCGACCCGTGCGGCACCCCGTCCACCCGGCCGTCCAGGCTGCGCCCCGCCCCGGTCGGCACCGCCGTCAACGGGTGCACCCGGGGATGCACCCGGACCACCGCCGTCGGCCCGTACGCGCGGGTCGCGGCGGACAGGCCCAGCGGGTCGCGGCGGGTCACCCGCAGCGGCCCCACCGGCAGCACCCCGCGTCGACGGGTCGGCACGTCGTACCCGAGGCCGGTGTCCCGGCCGGGACGCAGCCGCACCACCGGCACCGGCACCGGCCGGCCCGCGCACCGGTCCTCGGCCAGCAGGCTGCCCACCCGCAGCCGCCCGGCGTTGCGGACGGTCAGGGCCATCCGCGCCGGCTCACCCACCGCCACCCGGTCCGGGTCGGCGGTGCGGGACACCACCAGCCGGGGGGTGCGGGCCGCCACCAGCACCGCCTGCCCGACCGCCACCGCGCCCGCCGCCCCCAGCACGGCCAGCTCCGGGTACGCGAACCGCAACCCCGCGCCGAGCAACGCGGTCGCGGCGACGAGCAGCCCGGTACCCCGGGCGGTGAGCCCCACGCCCGGCCCGCTCAGCCGTGCGTCGGGGTCGACTGGCCCGACGGCAGCGGCACCGGCACCGACGCCACCGCATGACGCAGCACGTCGGCGGCGGTCACCCCGCGCACCTGCGCGTCGGCGGTGAGCAGCAGCCGGTGGGCGAAGACCGGCTCGACGAGCGCCTTCAGGTCCTCCGGCATGATCCACCCCCGGCCGTCGATCAGCGCGTACGCGCACGCCGCCCGGGTCAACGCGATCACCCCCCGGGGGCTGACCCCCACCCGTACCTGCGGGTGCTGGCGGGTCGCCGTGGCCAGCCGGACGGCGTACCCGTAGAGGGGTTCGGCGATGTGCACCCGGCGGGCCATCCGGACCATCTCCCCGACGGTCGCCGTGTCGGTGACCGGTTGCAGCGAGTCGGGGGAGCGGACCGTCGCCCCGCGCAGCACCTCCACCTCCACCGCCTCGTCGGGGTACCCCACCGACAGCTTCACCAGGAACCGGTCCAGCTGGGCCTCGGGCAGCCGGTACGTGCCGTCCATCTCCACCGGGTTCTGGGTGGCGACCACCAGGAACGGCTGCGGCACCGGGTGCCGGACCCCGTCCACCGTGACCGTCCGTTCCTCCATCACCTCCAGCAGCGCCGACTGGGTCTTGGGGGAGGCCCGGTTGATCTCGTCGGCGATGACGATGTTGGCGAACACCGGCCCCGGATGGAACTCGAACCCTCGGGTGGCCTGGTTGAAGATCGTCACCCCGGAGACGTCCGAGGGCAGCAGGTCCGGGGTGAACTGGATGCGCCGCCACTGGCCCTGCACCGTCGCCGCCACCGCCCGCGCCAGGGTGGTCTTGCCCACCCCCGGCACGTCCTCCAGCAGCACGTGCCCCTGGGCGAACAGTGCGGTCAACGCCAACCGCACCACCTCCGGCTTGCCCAGCACGACCGCGTTGACGTTCTCCGCCAGCCGGGCGGCCAGGGCGGCGAAACCCTGGACCTCCGGCTGGCTGAGCGGTGCGGGGGTGTCGTTCACGACGGCGGGATGCTCCTCGGCTGCGGCGACGCTGGTCAACAGGTGGGCAGCACGGCGATGTCGTCACCGCCGGCCAGGTTGAGCCAGGCCCAGGGGATGTAGTTGCGGCCCTGGTAGTCGACCCGGACCCACCAGGTGGACTGCTTCTGGTCGTTGTAGATCCAGGAGTCGACGTTCTCGCCCTGCCGCCGACAGTACGCCCGCAGCCGGGTGCCCGGCTTCGCCCAACCGACCTGTTCGTCGTTGTCCTGCCGGGGCACCGAGAAGACCTCGTTGCCGTTGCGACCGTCCACATCGCGGTCGCAGTAGGTGCGTTGGTCGCCGTCCGGCCCGTTGACGCAGGTCGCCACCCCGTAGAGCGGGTCGGTGCCCTGCGCCCGGGTAGCCGTGCCCCGGCCGGCGGCGTTGCTGGCCGTGACCGTCACCGTGTACGCCGTACCCGGGGTCAGGCCGGTCACCCGCAGGCTGGCGCAGCTGCCCGTGGCGCTCTTCCCCCCGGTGGCGGCGGTGCAGGTCGGCTCCCCACCACCGGCGTCCACGGTGAACGTCACCGTCACCGACGTCGCCTCCGCCGAGGACCCGGTCACCGTCACCCGGGGCACCGCCACCGTCCGCGCGGTCGCGGTGGCCTCCGGCCCCGGGCCGGCCTCGTTGACCGCCTTCACCCGGACCATCACGTTCTGCCCGTCGTCCAGCCCGCTGACCGTCGTGGCGGTGTCGGTCACCTCGCTGGTCCGCCCGCCCACGTCGACCTGGTAGCGGCTCACCGGCCGGCCGTTCGCCGCCGCCGGGGACCACCGCACCGCGATCGTGCCCGGCCGGTCGGCCACCGTGGCCGCCCGCAGGTCCACCGGCTGCCCCGGAGCGGCGAACGGCACCACAGTGGCACTGATCGGGGAGGCCGCCGAGGCGGCACCCCGGTCGTTGACCGAGGTCACCGTGAACGCGTACTGCGTGCCGTACGTCAACTCGCCGGCCGGCACCACCAGCTCCGTACGGCGCGACTCGCCGACCGGGGCGCTCGCGCCGGCCGAGGTCGCGGTGACCACGTACCGGGCGATGCGGTTGCCCTGCCCGTCGGCGGCCGGCCACCGCACCAGCACGGTCCCGTCGGCGCGGGCCTGCGCGGTGACCTCGGCCGGCGGGGCGGGCACCGCCGACGTCGGGGTCACCGGGTTGCTGCGCCGGGCGGGGCCGTCGCCCTTCGCGTTCACCGCGTGCACCGAGAACGTGTACGTCGCGCCGTTGGTCAGTTCGGTGATCTCCACGGCCCGCTGGTTCGCCCCCACCTCGTGACGTTGGCCGGCGCCCTCCACCACGTACCGCAGGACGGCCGCACCGTTCGCGGCGGCCGGTCGCCAGGCGACCCGGGCCCGCGCGTCACCGGCGGTGGCGGTGACCTGCCGGGGCGCACCGGGCTTGCCCACCCGGGGTTTCGGCGGCGGAGGCGGCGGGGGCGGGTCCGGCGGCGGGTCCCCGCCCAGCACGTCGTTGGCGTACTTGTCGACGGTGCGCACCCGGTGCGCGTCGTCGACCACCCGGGCGGTGGCCGCACCGGGGGCGTTGATGAACAGGTGGTTCTCCCGCACCTCCAGCTCCCACGGGCCGGCGGCCCGGCCGGGGCGGATGGTCTCCACCAGCCGCCCGTCGCCGTCGAAGGCGTAGACCGCGCCGGTGACCCCGTCGGCGCAGTAGAACCGGCCCGCCCAGGCGACGGCCGGCCCGACCCGGTCGCCGCTGCCCGGCACGACGAACCGGGTGACCACCCGGCCGTCACCGACCGCGAGCACCCGCCGGTCACCGCCGATCGTCACCGGCACCACCGGGCCGCTGGTCCGCGCCGGCACCGCGCCACCCGCGGCGTCCCCGAGCACGGTACGCCGGGTCTGCCCGGCCCGGACCGTCACCAACGTGCCGGTGGTCCGATCCAGCACCGCCACCCCGTCGTCCAGCGTGGACAGGGCCAACTCGTGGTGCGGTTCGGCCACCGGACGGGTCTCCACCCGCTGCGGACCCCGACCGTCGGCCGCCCCCGACACCGGGCCGGACGGCAGCGCGGCGGGGGTGACCGCCGAGACGGTGCCCTCCGTCGGCACCGCGATCCACAGCCGGCCCCGACCGTCGAACGCGCCGGCCGTGATGCCCGGCGGAAAGAGCACCGGCTCACCCACCGGCACCAGCGAACGGGGGTCGAGCTGGCGCACCACCCCCCGCACCGCGTCCACCACGAACGCGGCGTCGTCGTGCAGCACCACGTTGACCCCGAGACCCGGCGTGGTGGGGGTGGTCGCGGTGATTTGGAGGGTGGCCAGGTCGAGCGCGCTGACCTGACCGGTCTCCAGGTCCCGCAGGATCAGCAACCGGTCGGTCTGGGTGACCTGCACCTGATGCTGCCGGGCCCCGGGGACCTCCTTGCGGGTGTCCACCCTGGCGGTGATCCCGTTGACCCGGGCCAACTCGCCGCGGGTGCTGCTCCACAACCAACTGCTGGCGTCGAAGCTGGCCAACGCGTCCTCGGCGGCACCCCGGCCGAGCAGGGTGAGCCCCAACGCCGCCACCAACGCGGTCACCGTACCGACCGTGACCAGCCCGCCGCGTAACCGGGAACGTCGGCGGGACGTGCCGGCGTCGGCGCTCGGGGCGTCGTCGATGCTGGCCACAGCGGGCTGCCCTCCGTCCGGTGGCCCGGGGCGGCGTGCCGGGTGCCGGACGCCCGCGCCTGAACCGTGGGCCATCATAGGGGCCACTCCGGGACGACGAAACCCGTACCGTTCCGATTCGGACACCCAGCGTTCCGGGATGCCGGGGCGACGTGCCGTCGCGGTGCCGGTCGCCGTCGACCGGTCAGCCGCTCGGCGACGGTCGGACCCGGTCGGTGCAGACCTGACCGGAGGTGGCGAACGCGTCCGTCGAGTAGACCGCCAGCACCGTGAAGCAGTAGTTCACCTCGGCGTTCAGCCCGTTGACCGTGAAGCTGGTCTGTCCGGGGTCGACGGTGGCCATCACCCCGAGCGCCCGACCGGTGCGTCCACCCGCGACCATGAACGGCACCGACCCGTTGCTCGGATCGGACCAGGTGACCGTGATGGTGGCGGCGTCGTCGCGCAACTTCAGGTCGGCCGGGGGCGGCCCCGCCGTCTCCCGGGGCGCGGTGCCGGTCGACCGCTGCGGCCCGTCCGCGTCCCGGCTCAGGGTCACCGCCCCGATCGTGCCTCCGACGGCGAGCACCACCACCCCGACCACCACGGCCACCGTCCGGCCCCGCCGGCGCGGGCGTCCGTCCCGTGTCGGGTACGACGGCGTCAGCTCCGGATAACCCGTCTCCTCCACCTCCGGCGGTACGCCCCGGCCGGTGCCACGTCCACCGTCGTACCCGGCTGACGAACCGGAGCCGGTCGGTGAACCCGGCTGTGCCGGTGCCTGCGGCCCGGACTGCGGGACCACCTGCCGCGTCGGCTCGGGGGCGGCCGGTGGCCTGAGTTCCTGCGCACTGTCCGCTGCCGGTGGGGATGCCGGTGCCGGTGGTGGCGCTGGCGGTGATGGCGGTGCCGCTGGTGGCGGTGGCGGTGATGCCGGTGGCGGTGGCGGTTCGAAGCCCCGCCCGGTTGCCGGTGCCGACGGTGCGCCGGGGGTTGGTCCCGTGTCCGGTGGCTGTACGGCGGTCCGTGCCGTCGTCGGTGGCGGCTGGGGAGCCTGCTCGGTCATCGGAGCCAGCGGTAGGGTGATCGACCGCCCCGATGCCACGTCGCCCCACGTCGGGCCGTCGGCGGGGGCATCGTCGTCCTCGTCTGGTCCGCCGAGACCTGCGGGGTGCCCGGCGGTCGAGGCCGGGACGGGTGTGCCCCCGGCGGAGCCCCGCGAATCGGGGGCATCGGCCGGGACGGCATCCCGCCCGGCCCGCGGTGGCGGCGGTACCACTGCCGGCGGGGTGACCATGGCCGGCGGCGGTGCGGCTGCGGGTGGGGGCGACGCGGGACCTGGTGCCGTCCGTGGTGGTACCGGTGGTGAGGAGTGCGCCGACGACGGTGGGGACGCCGGTGGGAAATCCGCAGGAGAGGGCACGGTCGCTGTCGGCGGTGGCTGGGCTGCGAAGCCGGACCCTGCCGTGGACGCCGGACCTGTGGTGTGGTCGACGGCTGGGGTGGGTGCCGGGTCGGGTGGGGTGGCGGAGGCAGGCCCGCGTGCCGTGTCGTCGGCTGCGGTTGCCGCCGGGGCCTGGCCGGGGCCGCTGTGCGGTTCCGCCAGCAGAGGCCCGATCTGCTGGACCCGTACCGTCGGCCGGTCCCAACCCGGCGCGGGCGGGGTCGCGGCGGCGCCCGGTGCGGGTGGAGCTGCCGGAGTCGCCACCGAGTCGGCTGCCGCGGCGGAGTCGGCTACCGCCACCGGGTCGGCTGCCGCGGCGGAGCCGGGTGCCGCGGCCGGGTTCGCCACCGGTGCGTGGGCGGGTGCAGAGCCCGACGTGGTGCGGTCCCCGGTCGGGGCTGGCCCGGGCCGCTGCTCCGTGGGGCGACGGGACATGGAGACGTCGACGGGCCCGGTCGGCTGTTCCGGTGTGCCGGCCGATGGCCCGCTGGGCGGCTCGGCCCGGGTGGGCGGCTCGGCGGCGGGGAGGGGGCGTACCGACCCGGCGATGGTGGGCACGGGTGCAAGCGCGGTCGGCTGGCCGTGCCGGATGGGTGCCCCGGCCGGTGCCCCGGTCGGCTGGCCGGGGTCGGTGGGCGGCCCGGCGGGGATGGGGACCGGCTGCCCGTGGTGGGCCGGTGGACCGGGTGGCACCGTGGCCGGCGGCCCGGGGTGCGGTACGGACAGGGGAGCAGCCGGCTGGGTGGGCTCTCCCGGCGGGACCGGTGACGACGGGTGGGGCGGCTGCTGGAGGCGCGGGGGTGCCCAGGGCGACGTCGGCGGCGCACCACCGGAGACCGGATCGGGGGACGACGCATGCCGTCGCGGTGGTGCCGCCTCCGCGATGGCGTCCGGCCCCGGGTGGGCGGCGGGTGGCGGGCCCGGCGGTGCCGCCGGTGGCCCCGACTGCGGTGCGGGGGAGGCCGGGTGCAGCCGGGGGGCGGGGGAGGCCGGGTGGGGCCGGGGGGCGGGGGAGGCCGGGTGGGGCCGGGGTGCGCCGGGCCGGTGGGTGGGCTGGACCCCGTACATCTGCCGGGGCAGTGGCACCCGGGGCTCGGTGTCCGGGGCGCGTCCCGGCCGTGGTGCCGTCGGGCGTACCGGCTGGCCGGCAGAGGCGGGCTGGCCCGAGGAGGGTGCTGGTCCAGCCGGGGCCGGTGGGCCCGGGGCGGCGGGGGTGGGAGGCGCGGAGACAGGATGGGGCGACGGTGGCGCAGACTCGGGCCGGGGCGTCGGGGCGGGCCGGTATCCCTGGTGGGGGGCCGCCGCCGGGGCGTACCCGGGAGGTGCCGATGGCGGAGCCGCCGGGGGGACGGCCGGTGGCGCGGGGGAGGGCGGCTGCGGTTGCCCCCCGGGGATGCCGAGATACTGACGGGCGGTGCGTACGGCGGGATGCTGCTCGCCGAGCGCGGCGGGCCCGGCGGTGGCGACGCGGGTGTAGTTGCGGCGGGCCTCGTGCCGGTTGCCCAACTCCTCGGCGACCCCGGCCAGATCGAAGGCCAGGGCGAGCATCAACGGGTCGGCTGGACTCCACCGCCGCTCGCCGGCCGCGTAGGCCTCCTCCAACACCCGCCGGGCGGCGGCCGGTTCGTCGGCCTCCCGGTGCAACCTCGCGAGCAGGTGCGCGGTGCCCATGATCTCCGGGTGGTCCTCACCGTACGCGGGACGGGCCGAGGCGATCGCGTCGGTGAGTAGCCGGCGGGCCTCCGACAGGTCACCGGCGGAACGCAGGGCGAGGGCCCGGTGCTGGACTGCGGCGAGGGGTGAGGGTGCGGACACGCCAGCAATGCTGCCGTCTGAGCGGGTCCGGACGCTACCCACCCGCCACAGCCGCGTTCTGAGCTGCGATGATCCGGCTCCCGCCGGCGGGTCGGGCGGTGATGTGCATGATCCATACGGGCCGTGTAAAGTAATGCCCCGTGCGGCCCGCCAGGGCGGCTGACCGGGGTGAAAGCCGCCGGGGCCGACGCGGTAGGCTGAACGGGCAGGTCCGGGTGGCGGAATGGCAGACGCGCTAGCTTGAGGTGCTAGTGCCCGTATAGGGCGTGGGGGTTCAAGTCCCCCCTCGGACACACTTTTGCAGCATCCCTGCTGTATGCGACGTACTGGTGGTCAAGCACGCTTGACCACACCAATCTGATCTCCGTGTCGATGTCGGCCGGTCCCGCTTCGGGCGGGGGTGGTCGGCGTGGCTGACGTGGTGGTCGCTCCCGTCGTCCCGCCGGTCGTGCTGGCGGGCCGGGGTAATCCGGGTGGTCGTTCTGGCGGGGGTCTTCGTCGTCGGCCGTTGCCGCTTGCGGATCTTCCGACTCCTCGTGCCGGCAGCATGGTCTATGGGGTGGCGGCGCTGGATGCCAGTGGTCGGATCGCCGACAGTGGGGTTGTTCGGGCGCTGGGTTGGGTGCCGGGCACCCGGCTGCACATCCATGAGGGTGCCGGTCTGGTGGTGCTTCGCGCGGATCGGCAGGGCGTGTTCACGGTGACGGGTCAGGGTCATCTGCGGCTGCCGGCGGCGGTGCGGCAGTGGTGCGGGTTGGCGGCGGGTGACCGGGTACTGCTGGCGGCCTGTCCTACGGATCAAATGTTGGTGGTGCATCCTCCGGCGGCCGTGGACGCGATGGTCGTCCCGGTGCACGCTGCTGTTCTCGGTGGTGGTCGGCCGTGACCGATGGTGCGGTGGGGCGGGCGGAGTTGGACGCGGCCCGGTTGTTGTTGGCGCGGATGGGGATCTCGCCGGCTGATCTGGTGGAGGCGGCGGCGGTGCGGCCGGTGGCGCCGACGTTCGCGGAGTACGTGCCGGTGGTGTCGGCGGCGGTGACCGCGGGCACGCGGCGGGCGTACGGGTCGTACTGGAAGCGGGTGGTGGAGCACTGGGGGTCGCGGCGGTTGGATGAGCCGAGCCCGTCGGAGATCGAGTGGTTGGCGGAGTACGTCAAGACGCATGTGGTGGCCCGTCGGAATGCGCGGGGTGGGCGGAGTGCGGCGGAGCATCTGATCGCGGCGTTGCGGTGTCTGTACAAGCGGGCGGTGGCGGACGGGTTCATCGCGGCGGCGGACAATCCGGCGGTGAAGGTGGCCAAGCCGCGCCGGTTGGCGAGCACCAGGCGGGCGGTGGCCGATGCCCGGTTGGCGGAGATCAACGCGGTCGCGGCGGGTACGGGTGATGATCCGGTGCTGGACAGTTTGTTGTTGCGGTTGCACACCGAGACGGCGTGCCGGCGGGGTGGGGCGCTGGCGTTGCGTCCGGTGGATCTGGATCCGGATCAGTGTCTGATCCTGTTGCGGGAGAAGGGCGACACGGTGCGGTGGCAGCCGGTCTCACCGACGCTGATGCGACATCTGCAGCGGCACGCGGAGGAGCGTCATGCTCCGGCGCGGGGCCAGTTGCTGCGGTACCGCAACGGGCAGCCGATCACCTACCGGCGGTACGACCATCTGTGGGTGCGTATCGGTGAGCATCTGCCGTGGGTGTACGTGCAGCAGATCAGCACCCACTGGTTGCGGCACACGACGTTGACGTGGGTGGAGCGGAACTTCGGCTACGCGGTGGCCCGTGCCTACGCCGGACATGCCGACAGCGGCGGTGATGTTGGTACGACCACCACGTATGTCCGGGCGAGTCTGCAGGAGGTCGCCGCCGCGTTGGCGGCCCTGACAAACGAGCCGCATCCCCTCGCTTGAGCTGAGTGGAGGAAGGTCGGGCTGGCCTGGTCCTGGGTGGACCGCCGACAGATGCGCGGCCTCCTCCTGGTGGGTTGGTCTCTTTGCAACGTGGCTGCCGGCAGTCCCGACGCCAGCCCGTGGCCGAGGTATCGGCGAGTGTGAGGAGGCGTGGGGTGCACGACGACTACGGCGTGTTCCTCGGTTTGGACGTCGGTGAGCACGTGCACCACGCAGTCGGGTGGACCGGGCCGGCAAGCGGCTGCGTCATGCAGCCGCTTGCCGGACGCCGATGCCCTGCGGCGGCAGCTGTTCAGCAGCGCCGCCGGGGATCACCCTCACCTGCGTGGGGAGCAGCTTGTGATCGCGCTCGGCAGGGGCGAAGTAGCGGGATTACCCCCGCATGCGCGGGGAGCAGGCGGAGTGCACTTCCCCTCGTAGCGTGGAGGCCGGAGCTTGAGGGATAGAGGTTCATGGCTGAGACGAGACGGCAGTTCGATCCGGAGTTCCGGGCGGGCGCGGTGCGTATCGTGCGGGAGACGGGCAAGTCGATCGCTCAGGTCGCCCGCGACCTGGGGATCAACAGCGGGACCCTGGCCAACTGGGTGAAGAGGGACCGCGAGGCTCGCGGTGAGGCCGCTGCCGGGCACCTCGCGGAGGACGCGGCGGGAGAACGCCGAGTTGGCGATGGAGCGTGATGTCCTCAAGCGATCCGTGGTCCTGTGGGTCAGAGAGGCGACGGGCCGGTGAGCGTGGCCGCCTTCATCGCTTCCCAGAGGACCGGGCATTCTGTGCCGCACGCGATCGCTTGCCGGGCCCTGGGGGTGTCCGAGTCGTGGTTCTACAAGTGGCGTGACCGGCCACCAACCCGCCGCGATGACCGGCGTGCTCGGTTGTCGGCTCCGGTCAGGAAGGTGTTCGACGACTCGGGCGGCACCTACGGCAGCCCTCGCGTCGGGATCGAGTTGCGCGAGCAGGGTTGGCAGGTGTCGGACAACACGATCGCGCAGCTCATGGCCGAGCTGGGCCTGGTCGCCCGGGTCAGACGCCGCCGGCGGAACCTGACCCGCCAGGGTAAAGGTCCGGCCGCGCCGGACCTGGTCAAGCGGGTGTTCACCGCGTCGGCGCCGGATGTGGCCTGGTGCGGCGACATGACCGAGATCCGCACCGATGAGGGCAAGCTCTACCTGGCCACCGTCATCGACCTGTACTCCCGTCGCATCCTCGGCTACGCGATGGGCGCCCACCACGACGCCGGGCTGGTCGTCGCCGCGCTGAACATGGCCGCCGTCACCCGTGGCGGCACCGTCGACGGGGTGATCTTCCACAGCGACAGAGGCAGCGAGTACACCTCGGCCGACTTCGCCCGGGCCTGCGCCCGGTGGAAGGTGCGCCAGTCGATGGGCCGGGTCGGGTCGTGCTTCGATAACGCCGTCGCCGAGGCCACCTTCTCCACCATCAAGGTCGAGTACGTACACCGCCGCCACTTCCACACCCGCACCGAAGCCCGGATCAAGATCGCCACCTGGATCACCGACTTCTACAACCGGCGCCGCCGGCACTCCGTCTGCGACTGGCGCTCACCCATCGACTACGAACGACCAGAGACCCGCGCCCTGGAGGCCCAGGCCGCATAACGACACCCTCCACGATTCCAGGGGATTGACACTCGGTGGGGTTCAGGTCCGAGGCGTAGGCCGGTAGCCGGATGGCGGTCAGCCAGTCCCGGGCGTCGATCATCTGCCGCATGGCGACGGAGGCGTGGGTGTTCAGGTTGGCCCAGAGCACACGATCGGCTCGTCGAGCTGCTGGTGAGCGGCATCCAGCAGGGCGATGTAGTCGCGCTCGCTGAAGCTCCGCCGCTCGCTCTTGCGGCCGCGTTGCATGATCGTGCGGTAGATGAACCGGGACCGCTGTCCTGGCCGATAACAGCTCAACCCGGCGATCGACACCGTTCAGAGCCCTTGCCCGACACCGCCGAGCAGCTCATCCTGCACGCCGGGCCAGATCCCGTCACTCCCGAGCAGAAACGGCCGTTCACGGATCCGCAACAGGTCGGCGCGTCAGTTGGCGGTACACATGATGACCACCGACCACCACCGCGTACGTCTCCGCCGCCGACCGCTCCCAGCCGTGCCGACCGGCCAGCCTGTCAGTGATAACAATCTGCCCGGCCGCCCCGGGCAGCGCAAACAGCCGATACGCCTCAACCTGGCGATCGAAGGTGAAGCCGTACGACCGCATCGCCTCCCGCAACGGCGGCACCTGCCAGGTGAAAGCGGGCGTCGCCTTGCCGATGTAATGGATGCCGGAGAGCCACCGCACCAGAAGGCGGGCCCGCGGCTAGTGCGAGGCGGGCGAAGCCGACAGTGGCAGGAGTTGCAAACACGCCTTTGCCGCACTCCAGGCCGTCAGGGGCAGTATTCGCGGAGCAGGGCCAGAAAGTTCTTTAAGGTAGTGACCATATCATCGGGCAGGGGGTCGCCGTTGAAGTGCATAATGTTGTTCCGCATCTCGCAGATTCTCCTAAGCCACTGCGAGAACACCTTTCGGTCCAGTGGCCAGCCGAGCGCCGCCCAAGACTCGGGGTTCTCCAGCACCCGTTGGTAGTCGCCCATTGTCAGCCTGTGGAAGCCGTCGATCCGCCGCGTCCCGCCCGCGTCGCAGAGCACCTGGACCCGCTCAATGTCGATGGCGTCCTCGATGATCCAGCGGAGAATCTGATCGATCTCCCCGATGATAAAGAATGGTGACGTCATCACGCCGTAGGTCAGAACGACATCACTGGCCGTGACGATTCCCGAGATGGTGTTGTGGGGCCCCCGCACGAAGACGAAGTCATGGGCCGTGATCTTAGGAAGGACGTCGATCAGGTCCTCCGCATAGCTCACCTCCACCGCTGGGATGACGGCGGCGGACAGAGGTGCGTCCCGCTTCTGGTGGCGGGCCTTAGCGATCGACTTCCAGGTGACAGCGCCGCTCAGATTCCGCTGTCCGGACATCACTGCCAGCTGAGAATAGTCGTGGAGCAGCATCGTGGTGATGGCCTGCTCGATCGTTGCGTCCGGTTTCACCGACGCGACGTCCAGACTTGCGGCGGGAAGGTTACCGACCACCAAACCGCGTTCCGGCCTCTGTCGGATCTTCGAGGGTTCCAGCTTCTCGCTGACCCTCGTCGTCCCGGTCAAATCCGTCAAGGGAGTATCAACGGCGTCCCGTTCGAAGGTGTCCGACGGCACTGTGGCCGCATCGGCTGACAGTCCGACCGTGACCTGATCTTCCCTAGTGACCAGGCGGAAATCCGGAACCGTGACGAGTCCATGATTCGAGAGATCCGTTTCGACAATTTCGATTAGATGGGCGTCACGCCCGCGGGCGCCCCAGAGAGCGATAAATTCTCGGACACTTAACCTGTGTGGTTTGCCTGCATCCGCGTCCCGGCGCAGTCTCCTCAGCTCGGCCAGGCATCTGACCCGCGCCTCTGTCTCGCTGCCAGCCTCGGAATCCGGCCCATCAGGGCTCTCCAATTCCTCCGCGTCGGCGGCCTTCCGGAGAGTCGCAGACTCCTGAGCCAGTTTGTCGAGGTCGTCCACAGCTGCATTGAGCATCGTTTGTCGCAGCTGATCCAGCGGCGCATCCTCTTCCTCCGTTACCCAGGCAGTCCACCCGTTCAGTGGGTACCCCGCTACGGCTGAGGCTGCGGCGGACGGAGACGAGAACACTCGTCCATCGAGTAGATCAAGCCTACCGTCGTCACGAACCACCGCCGTCGTGACCGATCCGGTGCGGCGGGACTTGAACCTGAGGTAGGCACCCGCCGACAGGACGCCACCAGCTAGGAGATCCGACAGCCGGACCCGCCGCGCGGTGAGACGGTGGTGGTCCTGCCGGGGTACTCGGTCGGCCGTGGCGAAGTGTCCTTCGGCCGTGACTCCGACCGCGTCAAAGACGGCGAAGAACGCCTTCTCCGTGGCGTCGGGAGTCACAGCCTGCAGCGAGCCGCTGTCGATACGACGGACTCCTCGGCCCAACATCTGCTGGTAGAGCAGCTCCGACCTGATGGGCCGCAGAAACACCAGACATTCCACGGCGGGTATGTCAACGCCGGACGCCAGCATGTCGACGGAGACGGCGATTCGGGGTCTCCTCTCGGTGCAGAAACGGGCCAGCACCTCGTAGGGGTTCGGGAGATGGGCGGTGATCTTTACCGCGAAGTCCTGCGTTTCCTCGAACACCTGCCGGCAGGCTTCTACGACGACGTTGGCCTGAGCGTCGCTAGTCGTAAATATGAGCGTTTTTGGGACTATTGTCCGATCTGGGAAGGCTTCCGAAAACAGCTTGTCCCGAAACTCCGTCACTACCTCCCGGATCCTCGCCGGTGACCAGGGGGACCCCGCGGACGCCTCCAGCGCGGACGTCAGGCGGTACGTGCGAGGAGGAAGGCTATACCCCTCGAGGATTGCCTGCTCGAAGCCCTGCCTCCAGAGCGGCTTCCCGCCGAACAGGTCGAGCGTCCGTTCATCGGCACTGATACCGAAGGCGATGAGGGGAGCGGATATCTTGTCCGAGAATTCGACCAGAGCGGACTGTGTTGTCGGGTGGGCTTCGTAGACGAGAACAAGATCGATTCCGTCGAGAATCTCATCGTCGACCAGGGGAGCGCCGTGACCTTGCTCTTGGACCTTGGCACGGCCGAGAAGACGTTGACTGGTGGCGACCACTACGTTCCCCGGCACCGAGACGCCACCGATGTACTGACCGACGCGGAGCAGCCCACTCGAACGAGCCGGGTCGCCAGCCGGATGGTAACGCCGAAGAGCGGCACAGATGGACAGCGCGTCCCACCTCAGATCGGCGACTATCAGGATTTTTCGTGCTCGCCCGGCCCGGATTAGGCGCGAACACAGCTCGGCAATGACGATCGTCTTGCCGAACCCGACCGGCGCCTGGACCAATGCCCGGCGTGGATCCTCACCGGCGAGAAAGGCCATGATGGTGTCGATAGCCCTGACCTGCGACGAGCGGAGTGCGAGCCGCTCAGGCGGGGAACCACTATGGTCCGGCGTCGGCGTACCTAAGTTGTTGTCATCGTCGATCGCCACCCACATAGCCTACGGACCTCCCGCATTAGTGCGTGTTTGAGATGGGGTTGATCAGGCCCAGGTGAAGGTGCGGCGGGCTTGACGGCGTGCTGGTTGGTCGCGGGTGATGCGGCGGGTCATGCCGGCGATCGCGGCCCAGCGGATGAGGGCCGCTGAGACGGCCGGTTGGCGCTCGTAGTCGCGGGCGAGCCGGCGGCAGGCGGTGAGCCAGGCCAGGGTGCGTTCCACGACCCAACGGCGTGGGTGGACGGCGAAGCCGCGTTGGTCGGCGGGTTTGCGGACGATCTCCAGCGTGGTGCGCAGGGTGTCGCGGGTCCAGTCGACGAGTCGCCCAGCGAATCCCTGATCGGCGAAGACGTGCCGGATCGGGGTGACCATGTAAGCGCCGAGAAGGGCCGTCTTGGCTCCGTCGCGGTCCTGCCAGCTCGCGGCGAGCACGGTCACGGTGACCAGCAGGCCCAGGGTATCGGTGATGATGAACCGTTTCCGGCCGTTGATCTTCTTGCCCGCGTCGTAGCCTCGGCTGTCCCGGCCGACGGTGTCGGCGCCCTTCACGCTCTGCGAATCGATGATCCCCGCCGACGGCTCCGGCTGGCGGCCCTGTTGCACCCGGGCCTTGATCCGGAGCGTGGTCAGGAGTTTCTCCGTCACGCCGGCTTCTTCCCACCGGGTGAAGTACCAGTACACCGTCTGCCACGGCGGCAGGTCAGCCGGCAGATAGCGCCACGGGCACCCCGACCGCACCACGTACAGGATCGCGTTGACGATCTCCCGCCGTGGGTGCTTCTCCCGCCGGCCGTCGGTGTTCGGCTCCGGCAACAGCGGCTCGATCAGCGTCCACTGAGCGTCGGTCAGGTCCGAGGGGTAACCACGACGCGCAGACACCGCGCCACCCTGCCCGCCGCGGCAGCCGATGTCATGCCGCCACGCCGTCCACATCAGACCTTCTCAAACACGCACTTAGTTATACCGAAATTAACCAATCCGACTCTATCTGTCGAAATCAACCGGATCCTCGGCAGTCGGAGACGTGCCACACTGAGCTAATCCCAGCGACGTGAATGTACTTATTCGCGCGACACGGCTGAATGCGCGCAGGCCGGACTCCCGCAGCGGATGTTCGCCTTCGACGAGTTCGGGCCACTGGTCATCCGTCCGCCACTGCCAGCCCCACCCCTCGCACAGAGCACGGGTCGGGGTGGCAACCGGGTTGGCCGTCAAGGTCGCACGCTCCTCGCGCGGCCCGACCGCCGCGCCGCCCGTGGTGCCAGCGCCGCCCGGATCAGCGCCGTCGCAGGTGCCGTCCCCGTCGCAGGGCGGTGGGCAGGCGGTGACGGGGTCGTCGACGACGGGTCCGGTACGGCAGGTCGACGAGGTCGGCGGGGATGCGACCGTCAGCCTGGACCGACCGCCGCCGTACCGGGTACAACCCCGTCCTGCGCTGCTGGATGCTTGAACTCATCGGCGAGCACGCCCGGCGGCGCATTGCCCGTGCTGGCTGCCCAACTGCACAGCGCCCACGAGCCGCTACGGTCCTGGGCCGTCAAAGGCCTCGAACAACTCGGCACCAAACCAGCACACGCCAAACACGATCTGCGGGTCTGATCCGCTGACCACCGGCTGATCGTGTGGGTCAGGCGACTGCTGCTGTCTGGTGAGTCTGGAGTGCCTTCGGCAGCGTCAGGTGCAACCGTTCGCCGTCATCGATTGAGGGCCGCCTCCGTGTCACACATTGAGAAGTTCACTGGTGAACTGCGTGCCTTGCTGGCCGGTGTCGAGCGGGCTCAGGGGTTGACGGCTGCCGCCGACCGGCAGGCGCAGGAGGCGGCGTCATCACCCAGATCGGTGAGACGCAGCAGCTCGTCACCGCGATCCTCCAGGGCGGACAACCCGGACCCCTGGTGCAGGCCCTCGACGGCATCAAGCAGGTTCTGATGCAGGTTGTCGCCCGCACCGGCGGTGCACGGCAGGCCATCGAGGCGGCGATCGCCGAGGCACAACGGGTGGGGTCGCCGGGAAACTGATCACCCTTCCACGGCCGGGTGCAGCAATCCTCGACCGACTCAGCACACTCGTTGTGCACCCGCAGCGGCGACGTGCTGATGCTGACCCGCGTCGCGGGAACCATCCAGCTACACAACACCGGCGGCTGGTACGACGAAACCTGCGAGACGCTCCTCCTCCACTGACGCCACTATCCGGGCTGCACCTCGTGCACCCAGCGCATGCCGGTGGGACGTTGCCCGGTGGCGACGTACTCGACAGCGGTGCTGCGGGCTGCGGCCGGCGTGACTCGCGCCCTGGCGGCGGGAACGTCCACCGGGCCGGTGTCCGGTGACTCGTGCACGGTGACGGGGTGTGTCGGGTTCGCGGTCGGCGGTGTAGCTGCCGTCAGGCAGCCGGCGGACCGCCGTCCGGTCGACATCGACGTCGATGTCGATGCGCAGGGCGGGTTGGTCGCGGGCGCCGATGGTGAGGGTCTGTCCGCGTTCTCCGTGCGGCATGATCGTCTCGACCTGCTCGTCGAAGCGACGTTCCGCGTCCTCGGCGTCGGCCAACTCGAAGTCGTGGCCGCGGTAGTCGCGCAGCAGCAGCGTGCGTATGCGATCGGGGCGCCCCGATCGCAAACGTCGTGGTCTCGCCGTGAGCGCACCGGGTGGTGACTATGGCAGCAGGACGAGTTGCCGCCGGGCCGCCCGGAGCAGCTGAGGTCGGCGGCCTCCCGGACGGCGGTCGGCCTGGCGCCCGCCGCCTACCTCGCCCAATGGCGGCTGGACTTCGCCGCCAGCCGCCTGAGGACCACCGACCAACCCGTCGAGTCCATCGCGGCAGCCGTCGGCTACCAGTCCGCGCCGGCGTTCAGCCGCGCCTTCGCCCGCTCCCACGGTGCCCCGCCCGGCCGTTACCGGGCGATGCACCGCCCGAGCTGAGCAGGGAGCTGACGGGGCTCATCGGCTCCGTCTGCTCCGGGGAGCGCTCCCTGTGAGCGGCGTCCCCCACGCTGACGGCCGACCGATCGACGTCGACCGCCCCGGGCAGATGGCGCAGGAGGCCGCAGCCGCCCGCCCCTGCCGCCGGCGCCGATCGCGATGTCGCCGGACACCGCGTCCGGCTCGGCAGACGATCCCGACTCCGCGCGCTGAGCGACGGCCGCAGCAGGGCGGTTCAGCTGTGACAGCCACGGGGTGCGTGGGCGCACATCGCGACCACGTCACCGGAAGGCGCCGACGCCAGCGCCGTCTGGGCACCGGCGACGACGAATGCCAGGGCGGCAGCCGTGATGACTGCGCGAACCAATATGGACATAATCGCTCCTTCGGCAGGTCGGGAATTCAATGTGATCGATAATATCGTTGTCGGTTGATGGCCGGCCAACGTCGGATTCCCTGGCGGACGTAGATCGAGCATGCCGGGCCAATGCCGCCAATTCGGCGCGGCGTTTTCGTCTCCCCAGAATTCGGGCAGAACCTGGCCAGAATGCGCGATCGCGGGTGGACGGGGGCGGCCAACACGGTGTCACTCGCTCCGGCCGGTCGGGATTCCGATTGAGGCGCATTCTTGGCGTGCCGGTTCGTTGAGGTCACAATGCAGGCAGCACAGTGCCGCTACCACCACGAGTGGACCAGCTGCGCCTACACACGGACCCGATGACGTCGGGGCGGCACGCTTCGTCCACCAGCGGGGGTGGGGAGATGATCCCGGCATGACGATGATCGGCCGGGCCGGGGAGTTCAGCGACGTCCTCGCTGCGGTACGCGATGCACAGACGGACGTGGTCCTGGTCACCGGCGAGGCCGGCGTGGGCAAGACCCGGCTGCTCGACGCCGTGTCCACGGCTGTTCCTGCCGTCCGTGCCTGGGGCACGCGGGGCCTGTCGCACGTCCCGCTGGCGGCCCTGGCGCACCTGGTCGACCCGGCGACGACGTCACTGGCGGAGATGGTCGCCCAGGTGCTCCGGGCGGTCCCCGCCGGCACGGTGCTCGCGGTCGACGACCTGGACGGCTGCGACGAGGTCTCCCTGGCGGTCGCGGTACGGGTCGCCCGCGACGCCGGTCGCACCCTGGTCGCTACCGTGCGGACCGCCGACGGTCGGGTGCCGCCAGCCGTGGCCGAGCCGTCCTGGACCGGGGTGACCGTCGAGCCCTTCATCGTGAGCAGCTTGTCGAGCGCGGCGGCCGTCTCCTGGTGCGAGAGCCAGGCCGTGCCGGGCAGGGTCAGGCCGGTGCCCTCCTCGCCGGTGGTCATCGCATCGGTGCAGTTCTCACCCTTGGCGTCGCACTTCTGGGTCTTGGTGGTCGAGGAGGTCTCCTTGCCGTTCTTGTCGACCGTGCGCTCGGTGTGGGTCTTAGTCGTG
The DNA here is from genome assembly GCF_040678915.1 of Micromonospora sp. NPDC049257. Classification (NCBI taxonomy): domain Bacteria; kingdom Bacillati; phylum Actinomycetota; class Actinomycetes; order Micromonosporales; family Micromonosporaceae; genus Micromonospora; species Micromonospora sp. NPDC049257. Next base: position 34,378 of record NZ_JBFAQU010000014.1, on the reverse strand, counting down.
CCGGTGACCTTGCCGTCCTTGTCGCGCTCGTACTCGGTGGTGTCCTTCGTGATCGTCGTTCCGCCGTCCTTGGTTCCCGTGTGGACGGTCTCCGTCTCCTTGACGACGTTCCCGTTCTGGTCGCGCTGCGTCCGCTCGGTGTGGTACCTGCCGCTCAGGTCGTAGTACGCCTCGTCGGTCGACGACCCTGCCGTGTTCAGTTCCGGGTCGTAGTACTCGGTCCGGCTGCTCGACGTGCACAGCTCCTCGCACCCCGGCGTGCCGGGAGTGGTCCTCGACGAGGACCCGTCGCCGTACTCCGTGACCCTCGTGCCGTTGTCGCTGCTCGTGCTCTTCTCTCCGCCGTGGCTGGCCGCCCACCAGGCGGTCACCCCGTCGTACGCGCCGTACCAGCTGCCGTTGAACCGGCCGAGGTCGATCCCCATCGTCTTGCCGCCGCTGTCGAGGGTCAGGCCGAAGGTCAGGCCGGTCTTCCACGGCGCTTCGACACCGAGGCCCTTGAATAGCCCGTCGTCGATCCCGGCGAGCGCCATGCTGCCCCTGCGGGTGGGGATCCCGAAGATCTCCGACGGCAGGCCCGGCTCGACACCGCCGGGCAGTTCCTGCAGGTTGAGCCATTTCTTTTCGAGGCCCTTGACGAACTCCTCCGGGAACACGGCCCACGTGCCGTACCCGAGTTCGTAGGTCGGCAGTTTCCCGTCGATCGTCGCGGCCAGGACGAGGGACAGCGGCGGGGTGCTCGCCGGGTCGAGCGGGTCGTAGCCGAGGGCGGTCTCGTCGGCGTCGGCCACGCCGTCACCGTCGGAGTCCACGACCCCCACCGCCAGGTAGCAGGCGGACAGGTCGCACACCCTCAGGTCGGCGAGTCTGTCGCCGCGTCGGCCGTCGGCGGCGTCGGCAGACGAGGCGAGGGTCGTGGGGAGCAGAAGGGCGCCGCAGGTCAGGGTCGTCAGTGCGCGCCGGAACCAGGTAGGTGCGGAAGTGGCAGTGGGAGAGGACATCATGGGGGCGAACCTAGGTATCTGCCGCGGGCATGTCCTGAGTAGTGCGTACTCAACCGTCCGCCGTACCGCGCGGTGATCGGCTCAGGCCGCCACGCTGCGAAGCACAGCGCGTCCGGTCCGATCCGGAACCCGCCCCCGCTTGGTCGACCTGGCCAGGTCAGCGGCGGCCATGGTGGGTACCACCCGATCGGGTGCCGCTGCCAGGTGCCGACTTTCGAGGGGCGCGTGGTCGAGCGGCGAAGCCGGCACCCCGGGATCGCTGATCTCCAGGGTGCCGGCTTCGCCGCCGACCGTCGGTCTCGCCGTAACCGCACCGGGTCCACCGCAGGTCCGCCGGGGCAGACCGGACGCATCACCTCGGACGCGTCCCTGCTTGCTCAGCGAGGTCCGGGGCCGCCCGATGGATCCGGTTCTCCGCTCGCTGTCTGCCGGGTCGTGCGAGGCGGCAGGTCAGTACTGGGCCACCCGTACGTACTGCCGCGCCTGGGCGATCGTCGAGATGACGTGGGTGGAGTTGCCGCCGAGCCGCACGGTGTAGGTGTTGGTCGCGCCGTAGCTCCATCCCAGAATGGCGCCGGAAATGGCACTCCACTGATTCTCCAGCTCAGCATGCCGAAGGGTGATGGGAGCATTGTTGTAGCTCCGCATCCCCTGACGGAAGATGCCCTCGACGTCGTTGAAGCGAGCACCCTCCGAGACGAACCCGATCAGGGTCTGCAACGACCTGGCCGCCTCCTGCTGCCGGCCACCGGGGTTGGCGGTGGGGTTCTCCATGCGGGCCAGCGATCCGACCGAGCCGGCGACGTCCTGGAAATTGGCGAGCATCGCCGTCCGGCTGCGGTTGGCAGCTCCCTCGATGCTGCCGTAGTTGCTGGTGAAGTAGAGCGTCTGCACGTTGGTGTCGACTCCGTACCAGCTACTGTTGGTCGTCCGGCTGAACCTGTCCCGCAGGGTGCCCGCCTGGTCGGAGAACGCGTAGGTGGTGCCCCGCTGGGTGGAGAAGCCCAGGACGTAGAGGTTCTGCGGGTCGATCCACAGATCGACGTCCTGCGCTGCGTACTCGAGCGTGACCCGCAGCAGGGCCCGGTTCGTCTGGGTCACCAGTCCGCCCCGACTGTCGGCCCAGTTTGACACGGCGTTCCGCACCGCCGCGAGAAAACTGGAGTACCTGATCATCTGATTGTCGCCGGGGCCGTATTCCATGACGAAGTAGACCTGCTGCAGCTGGTCCGTCGGGATGTTGGCCGACGCGGGACCGCTGCTGACCGCAGTTCCGCCGGCGGCCATGACCAGCGCTACGGCAGAGCCGACGACCGCGCGCACGAGACGGTGCATTGTCCTCATTGTTTCGCTCTTTCCTCTTCGACGATTCGCCGCCCGGTGGTCTGCGGGGCGCGGAATACCGCCGATCGTCGGCGGCTCCCCCGAAAAGCTACATAGGACGTGTTTATTCCTACTGATCTGCTTGTGTAACGGCATCGACGATGCTGGCCCGTCCCGCGCGGGCAGCACCTGTCGGTCCCCGTGCGCCCGGTGATCGTCCGATGGTCGCTGTCGTGGGTGGCGGGTCCGCTATCGGGGCAGACCCTGGTAGTCGGCCGGTCCGGCGATCTGCCCACCGTCGCCGGCCACTTCGCTGCCCGTGACGAACGTCGAGTCGTCGCTGGCGAAGAACAGGACGATTCGCGCGATGTCGTCCGGCTCCCCGACCCGGCCGAGCGCGACGTTGGCCGTGTCGAAGACGACGCCGTCGGTCATCGGCGTGCGGATCTGACCGGGGTGGACGGCGTTCACGCGGATCCCGTGGACGCCCAGCTCCAGCGCGGCGGTCCGGGTCAGGCCGCGTACGCCCCACTTGGACACCACGTAACCGGACATTCTCGGCACACCCTGTAGGGCGCCGACGGAGCCGATGTTGACGATCGATCCGCCGCCGGCGCGCTTCATCGCCGGGACCGCAGCCTGGATGCCGTTGAAGACGCCGATCAGGTTGACGTCCAGCGTGCGCTGCAACCGCGCGGCGTCCCACTGCTCCAGCGGAGCTGGATCGGCGATGCCTGCGTTGTTGACCAGGATGTCCAGCGAGCCGAAGCGCGCCTCCGTCCGTACGACCAGGGCAGCCCACTGGTCCGCCGACCGGACGTCGAGTTTCTCGGCGACGGCCCGCTGCCCGAGTTCGACGGCGAGAGCCTGCGCCGCCGCAAGGTTCACATCGGCGACGACCACGTTCGCGCCCTCGGTCACGAATCGCCGTACGGTGGCGGCGCCCATGCCCATCGCGCCGCCCGTGACCACCGCCGTCTTTCCCGCCAACCGTGCCATGGTGGCTCCTTTCTGCCGTACTGCGACGGCATTTTCTGTAGTTCCCGGCCGCTCGACGCGGTCGGGTGCCGGTGGCGGCCGACAGGTCAGGCGGCACGCCCGGACTTCAGGGCCCGCGCGATCCGGACGACCCGTTCGGCCTGGTGGCGGGCGGAGTTGCGGGTGTCGTCGTCGATCGAGCCAAGGTCGGGGCCGAACGCGGCGTGGTGCGACGTGCCGTAGGGGTTGCCGTCGACGAACTTGACCGCGTCGGTGTATCCGGGCGGCACGATGATCCCGCCGAAGTGGTGGATGCTGTTGTACATGGCGAGCAGGGTCGACTCGTGCCCGCCGTGCCGGGTGCCGGTCGAGGTGAAGCCGCTGTAGACCTTGTCGGCCAGCCCACCGGCCTGCCACACCGGCGACAGGGTGTCGAAGAACTGCTTCAACTGGGCCGCGATGTTGCCGAAGCGGGTGGGTGAGCCGAAGATGACCGCGTCGGCCCAGGTGAGGTCGTCGGGGGTCGGGGTGGGCAGGTCGGCAGTGGCCGCATGGTGGGCGGCCCAGACGGGATTCGCCTCGATCGCGGCCTGCGGCGCCAGCTCGGCGACCTTGCGGACCCGTACCTGCGCCCCGGCGGCCTGCGCCGCGTCCGCCATCGTGTTGGCGATCTCGGTGCCGGTGCCGGTCGACGAGTAGTAGATCAGGGCGAGTGTGACGACGTCGGACATGGCTGTGGTCCTCTCCTCGGTTGCGGGACCTTGGTGGCCCCGGCGGGGTACGGGCGGCTTGCCACGACCGACCGTAGCCACTTTTAGGTGACACGTCACCAACTTGTGCGTGGTGACACATCACCCATTTGGCACCGGAGAGGGGCCTGTTGGGGATGAATCCGGGGTGGCGCACCACCAAAACCGCAGCATGCCCGTCGACATCACCGCCGAATCTGGGTGACTTATCACCCAACCGACCTGCGGTTGATCAGTCCTCGAAGGCGTCGCTCTCGAGGTTGTCCAGCACGGTTTCGGAGACCACGGCGAGGGTGTCGAGCTGTCGGGGGCTGAGCAGGTCGAGAAAGATCTGACGCACGTACCGCAGATGCAGGGGCGTGGCCTTGTCGATCACCGCACGCCCCTCATCAGTGAGGGCGAGGCGCGTGCCACGTCGATCCTCGACGCAGGTCTGACGTTCCAGCAGCCCCCGTCGAATCATGCGCGACGTCTGGTGGATCACCCGGGTCTTCTCCCACCGGAGAGCCTCCCGCAGCTCGAAGACCCGCATCGGACCGTCCGGGGACATGCGCAGGACGCTCAGAACGGCGAAGTCCGCCACCGAGATCTCCGCGTCGCCGAGCAACTGGCGGTTCAGGTGACGCCGGACGTCCTCCTGCATCGTCAGGAACCCGAACCACGCGCGGCGCTCGCGGTCGCTCAACCGCCCAGACTCACTCACCCATCCACGCTACCGCCGAAGGACGCGCCCGACCGGTTGGCCGACCGTCCCGCGCGGTGACGGCGGTGCCGCTGCCTGCTGCGACCGACGCCGTCGGGACCGGTATTCGGGCGTCGGGGGCCTAGCGCACGCTGTTCGGGGAAGGTCCAGCCGAAGCGAACGGCGGACAGCCGTACGGACGTCGTCACGACGACGCAGGCGAGCCCCGCGATCAGGGTCGGCGTGCCGGATGCGGTCAGCAGGACGAGCGTCCCGGTGCCGGCCCCGGCGGCGACGGCGTAGAGGGTGCCGACCTGGAGGATGGAGATCGTCAGTCCCAGGATCACGTCGCGCAGGATCCCGCCGCCGATGGCTCCGATGACCCCCACGACCAGCGCCCCGGCTCCGCCGACGCCGACCGACAACGCCTTCGAGGCCGCGATCGCGCCGAACACTCCCATCACCACCGCGTCCAACCCGGTGATCAGCCAAGCCACCCGGACGATCACCGGTTGCAGCAGCATGCCCAGGACCGCCGAGGCGCCGGCCACCGGCAGGTACCAGTTCCTCCAAACCACGACGGGCGGCTGATTGAGCACCATGTCGCGAAGCAGGCTCCCCCCGAGCGACACGGCGAGTCCGATGACGACGACACCGAACACGTCGATGCGGTGCCGCCGCTCTCCCGCCGCGAACAGCGCGCCCTGAAGACCGCCCAGCCCTGCGGCGAGCAGTTCGATCCAGAGAGCCACCTGGAACAGGGTGGACATGTGGTCATCCTCCGCAGGGCTCGGGGCCGGCTCACCGGGGTGAGCCGGCCCCGGATCAGTGGTGCTCGGGGTCAGCGAACGCCGGCGGGTGCGCTGCGCGCGGCGGTGACGATCACGTCGGAGACGACACCGGGCTGGGTCGCGAACAGTGCGTGACTGGCCGACACGTTGGTGACCTCCGCGTTGATCCGCTTGGCCATGTGCTGCAGCATCGCCTGGTCGAACGCCTTGTCCTCGGTGGCGATGACGGCCCAACTCGGCTTGTCACGCCAGGCGGCGTTCGTCACCACCGCCGAGAACACCGCCATGTTGACGGGCACCTGCGAGTCACGCAGGAACGCGGCGTCGGCGTCGCTGGCGTCCGCCGCGAACCCGGCCCTGAACGTGTCGGGGTTGAGGTAGCCGTATCCCTGCACGACGTCGATGACGAATTCCGGAGTCGGGGCGAAACCCTCGTACTGCTGGGCGGAGGTCTCGCCGGCGTCGGGCACCAGTGCCGACACGTAGACCAGCCCGGCGACGTTCGGGTGCACTCCCGCCTCGGTGATGACCGTGCCGCCCCAGGAGTGACCGACGAGAATCGTCGGACCGTCCTGTCGGTCGAGCACCCGCACGGTCGCCGCGACATCGTCCTCGAGCGAGGTGAGCGGGTTCTGGACGATGGTGACCCGGTATCCCCGGGATGTCAGGTTGTCGTACACGCCGCGCCAGCCCGAACCATCGGCGAACGCGCCGTGCACGAGTACGACGTTGCGGATCTCTCGATCAATGGTGCTCATGGCTTTCTTCCCTTCGTTGCCGCGCCGGTCGGTTCCGGGCGGAGTCCTCGGTGCCCCGACGGCCACCGTCGGTGCTGTGCAGTGCATGTAGGCCCTGGTGATCAGCCCTGTTCGGCCGGGTACGGCCGCCCACGCGGCGCGGGCCCGGCGGTGCCGACCGCCCCGCAGGCACGCCCGCGCCCCCGTCGCCCGGTCGAGCCGCCAGCCCTCGCGCTGGCCCGGCGGAGCGCCGCATTCCTGGCCTCGTCGTCCTCGTTCAGATGGACCAACTCCCGCTTCCCGTCGCCACGGATCCGGCCGTGTCCCGCCGCAGCACCTGCTGGTAGGCCCCGCGGAACTCCCCGCCCGGATCCACCCCCAGTTCGTCGGCGAGCCGGTGACGGACGCTGTGGAACAGCGCGATCGCCTCGGCCTGCTGGCCACCGGCGGACAACGCGAGCAGCAGCTGGGCCTGCAGTGCCTCGTCCCACGGGCGGTGCTCCGCCACGCGCCGCAGCACGGGCAGGACGGATCGGGCCCGGTCCAGGCGCAACGCCAATCTGGTGGCCTCGCGGGCCAGGTCGGCGCACTCGTGGTCCACGGCGCCGAACGCCAGGTGGTCGTTCGCGCCGAGCTGCGCGGCCCCGCCACACGGGCCACGCCACAGCCCGAGGGCCTCCTCGTGGGCCGACGCGGCCTCCACGAACCGGCCGGCGCCCTCGGCCGACCGGGCCCGTCCAGCCAGCGCGCGTAGTCTCAGCAGGTCCAGGTTGTCGGGGTGGACCTGCATCCGGTACCCGCCGGCGTCGCCCCGCAGCCACCGTCCGGCGGATCTCGCCGCAAGGCCGGGCTCGAACAGACGTCGTAGCGCACCCACGTACCGGTGCACGACGTTCACGGCGCTCTGCGGTGGCTGCCGGCCCCACACCACCTCGAGGATCTCGCCGACCCCGACGGGCTGTCCGGCGTTGACCAGCAGCAGACCGAGGATCAGCCGTTGCTGGCGGGGTCCGAGATCCACCGGTACGCCCCGACGCCAGACCCGTACGGGCCCGAGCACACCGAACCACAGCGGCGTCTCGTCGTCATGGTTGACGGACACGATCCCCACCCTCCTGCGTCCACCGGGAACTGTCGTGAGTCTGTTGATGCCGCCCCGGCCTGAACGGCGGCCGAGGAAGCCGGCATGCCGGGGCGGCTGATGGGGCCGGTCAGCGGGTGGTGGCGCGGGCGGCCTCGTCGATGAGATCCGCCACCGCCTCCGGCTCGGAGACCGTCACGGCGTGCGAGGCGTCGATCTCGACGGTGCGGGACTTGGCCCGCCTGGCCATGAACCGCATCGACTCGGCCGGGATCGCCAGGTCCTGCCGGGTCACCAGGAACCACGAGCGGATCGACCTCCACGCCGTCCTCGTGGCCGGCTCGTCGAGCGCCGCGCTCGTGATCGGCCGCTGTGTGGCGGCCATCAGATCGGTCACCTGCCGCGGTACGTCGGCGGCGAACACCCGGCGGAACTGGTCCTGCTCGATGTAGAGGTCCGTGCCCGCCCCGGTGCCCGCAATGGTCACCGGCACGCTCGCCAGCGCCGGACCCAGCTGCCCGCCCGGATACTTCGCGGCCAGCCCCGAGGTGCTCTCCCCCCGGTCCGGGGCGAAGCTGGCGATGTAGACGAGCGCCCTGACATCCCGGTCCCCGTCGGCGGCCTCGCTGATCACCGAGCCGCCGTAGGAGTGACCGGCCAGCACGACCGGCCCCTGGACGCTGTCCAGCACGCTGCGCACGTACTCGGCGTCCGAGTGCAGCCCCCGCAACGGGTTCGCCGCGGCGACCACCGGATAGCCGTCCCGCTTGAGGTCCCTGACCACGGCGTTCCAGCTCGACGAGTCGGCGAACGCGCCGTGCACCAGCACCACCGTGGGCTTGGCCCACGGGCGGTGTCCCGGCACCGCGTGCGCGGATCCGGCGACGAGCGCGGCGGTCAGGACACCCGCGACGGCGGCTGCACCGCCGAGCAGCGGCCTCGACATCCGGGGGAAGGGGAGGTTCATGGGATCGTCCTTTCGATTTCGCAACGGCCCGACCGCATCGGGTCGTCCGTCGGGGGCAGGTCGGGTGGCGACGGGCGTCGTCGCTTCGCAGGCTGGCGCGGCGTCAGACCGCGGCCGCGGCGCGGAGGATGACGTCGGCAACCGCCTGCGGCTGCGACGCCGGCAGGGCGTGGGACGCGCCGGCCACCTCGACCGACTCGCGCGCGTTGGCACGCCCGGCCATGAAGCGGAACGTTCCCCGCGGGATGGTCAGGTCCTGCTCCGGAAAGACGAACCAGGACGGGACCGTCTTCCAGGCCGGCTCGCCAAACGCTTCGGCGAGTGCGTTGCTGTTCAACGGCCGCTGGGTCGCCACGGCGAGATCGGCCTGGTCGAAGGGCAGGTCGGCGGCGAAGAACTCGTGGTAGCAGTCCGGCCGGACGTAGAGGTCGGTGGTGCCGTCGGCCAGCGGCACCTCGTAGAGGTGGGGGCTGAGGGCGGCACCGGGGAACCTGCCGGTCAGGTCCGGCACTGTCTCGCCCCGGTCCGGCGCCAGTGCGGCGACGTAGACGAGGGCCTTGACGTTGTCGTTGCCGACGGCGGCACCGGAGACGACGGCACCGCCGTACGAGTGACCGACCAGCACGATCGGACCCGCTATCGTGCCGAGCAGGCTGGACACGGCGGCGGCGTCCGCGGTCGGACCGCGCAGCGGATTTCCGGCCGCGACGGTGCGGTGACCGGTGGCCTGAAGCCGGCGGATGACGCCGTTCCAGATGGCGGACTCCGCGAAGGCCCCATGGACCAGGACGACTGTGGGTTTCATGTGAGCGCTGCTTTCGATGTTCGGTGCGATCTGACGGCGGGCTGCCGGTGGACCCAGAGTCGCCTCCCGCACGGCGCACCGAATCAGTCATTCGCCTGCGGTCAGGCGCGGTCGGTCGCGCCGCTCGGGGCAGAAGCTGGCCTGAATATCCGGATAACCTTGTTTGTCGGGTTCGGCGCCGGCCATCGCCACACCACGACGGAGCACGGGGCGATCGAGGCCGGCGGACGTCCCGGTTAGGTCATTCGACAGATGGGCCGGCAGCCGCCCGTCCCGCTACGCCCGCGCGTCGTCGGCGCGGTGGCCCAGCTTCGCCAGGCGACGCCGGATCCCGGCCTCCTGGTCCGGGTCCGCGTCGTTGCCCACGGCGAGAGCCGCCAGCCAGGCCGTCCGCGCGGCGGACCGGTCGCCCATCGCATAGGCGGTGTCCCCCCGGCCCAGCTTCGCCCGGACCATGCGCACATGATGGTTGATGGCGGTGGCCAGCTCGTCGGCTGCGGTCCAGTCCGCCATCGACTCGGCGTACCGTCGCTCGCGGAGATACAGGTTGGCCCGCCGGAGATGGCACTCGCTGCGCCGGCCATCGTGGTTGAGCTGCTCGCTCATGGCGAGAGCACGCCCGATGGTCTCGAAACTGGACGTACGCTCGCCCAGTTCGTACTGGGTGTCGGCGAGACGGCAGAGCACATCCAGTTGCGTCATCTGCTCCCCGAGCGACTCCGCGATGCGCAGCGCCCGGTGATGGCAGGCGACAGAGCGGTCGTAATCGCCGACCGCGAAGCTCACCTCGCCGATGTTGCGCAGCGTCAGCGCTTCCCTGGACGCGTTGCCCAGCTCGGTGAAGATCACGAGGGAACGTTCGAGCAGGGCCAGTGCGGACGTGCTGTCGCCGAGGTAGAAACGGGCACCGGCCAGACTGCGCAGCATCTCCGCCGCTCCGGCCGAGTCGCCGGCGTCGACGGCGGCGTCCAGGCACTCGCCTACGACGGTCGCCCACTCCTGCCACCAGCCGGCCCGCTGGTAGTACCCCTGCACCGTGAGCTCCAGCTGCCAGGCGTCGTACACCCGGCCGCTGTCGTTCGCCTGACGCATGACGGCCTTGAGCACCTCGCGTTCGGCGGCGAACCAGTCGGCGGCCGCCCTGTCGGTGTCCGGGCTCTCGACGACGACCCCGTCGTGGATCGCGGGCGGATCCGCGTCGATCTCGGGGTTGATGTGACGATTGGCCGCGTAGGCGGCCTGCCGGTAGTACCCGAGCAACCGGTCCACGGCCGCGTCCCGCTCCGCGGCGGTGTCGGTGTCGAGTAACAGCTCCCGCGCGTACGCGGCGATGAGGTCGTGGGAACCGTAGCGACCGGGCTGGCGTTCCGTGACCAGCCTGCTGCGCACCAGCTCGCCGAACACGCTGCGGGCGGTGCGCGCGGGCAGGCCGCCCAGGCTCGCCGCGGCCGGGAGCGTGACGTCCGGTCCCGGATGCAGTGCCAGCAGCCGGAAGAGGCGGGCCGCCGAAGCAGTGAGCCCACGGTAGGACCAGGAGAAGATGGCGCGCAGGTCGGTGTCCGGATCGTCGACGCCGAACCCGTCGAGGCTGCCCCGGGTGTCGTGCAGCTCACGGGCCACGGCCGGCAGCCCACAGCCGGGGCGGGTTAGGGCCCGGGCCGCCACCACGGCGAGGGCCAGCGGAAGGCCTCCACACAGGCCGACGATGTCGTCCAACGCCTGCCGGTCCGCCGGAGCACGTACGGGCCCGAGGCGTGAGACCAGCAGGTCACGTGCCTCGTCGTTCGGCAGAACGTCGAGCGTGAACACGTCAGCCCCGTGTGTCGCGGCGAGACCGGCCAGGCTGTACCGGCTCGTGACCAGGACGAGGCTTCCCGGGGCACCGGGGAGCAGCGGCCGGACCTGTTCGGCGTCGCGGGCGTTGTCCAGAACGATGAGCACCCGGCGCCCCGCCAGGACACTGCGGTAGAGCCCGGACCGGGCCAGGTCGTTCACCGGGATGTCCGGGCCACGAACGCCCAGCGCGTGCAGAAACGCCTGCAGCACGTCTCCCGGTGCCAACGCGGCGTCCGGGTCCAGGCCCCTGAGGTCGGCGTAGAGCTGGCCGTCGGGGAACTCGTCGGCCACCCGGTAGGCGAGGTGGGTCGCCAGGGTGGTCTTTCCGACACCGGGGATGCCCTCGATGACCACGATCCGCAGGGCACCGGCGGTGGCGCGGCCGTGGAGAAGCGCACCTACCCGGCGCAGGCTCGCCTGCCGGCCGGCGAAGTGGGGCAGGTCGGGCGGAAGCTGGGCCGCCACGACGAGGGGGCCGCCCGCCGTCGGGCCCTCGTCGCGTAGCGGATCCGCCGGCGGCCCGGTGCTGCCCGGAGCGCCGCGTCGCAGCACCTGCCGGTAGGCCTCCTGGAGCTCCCGGCCCGGATCGATCCCGAGGTCACCGGAGAGCCGGCCGCGGAGTTCCTGGTACCGGGCTACCGCCTCGGCCTGTTGCCCGGTCGCGGACAGTGCCAGCAACAGTCTGGCCTGCACGGCCTCGTCCAGCGGACGCTGCGTGGCGACACGCCGCAGCATGGGCAGCACCACACGTGCAGTTGCTGCGCGCAGTGCCAGATCCGTGGCCTCGCCCACCAGGTCGGCGTACTCGTTGTCCACCGCCTCGAAATCGACGACCGGACGGCTGATCAGATCCGGTGCGCCGGCGCACGGCCCGCGCGACAGTTCCAGCGCCCGGACGTAGGCCGCCAACGCCTCGGCGGGGTCGTCGGTCGTGCGCGCCCGTCGTACCAGGTCGCGGAACCGCAGCAGGTCCAGCCCGGACGCGTCGACCATCATGCGGTAGCCGGCCGGGTCGCCCACCAGCCACCGACCGGACGCGCGGGGCCGCAGGCCGGGTTCGAACAGTCGCCGGAGGCTGCCCAGGTGCAGGTGCACGATGTTCACGGCGCTGCGGGGCGGCCGCTCATCCCACAACAGCGTGACGAAATCCGTGATGCCGACCGGGCGGCCGGCCCGCGCCAGGAGCAGCGCCAGGATCAGCCGCTGCTGGCGCGGACCCGGATCGAGTTCCTCTCCGTCACGCCACACCTGCACCGGGCCCAGCACGGCGAAGCGTACCGGCGGACCCTCGCCCGGTGTGCCGGGCGCCGTCAGCATGGCGAGCGGTCGACGATCACGGCTCCCAGCTTAGAGTCCGTCCGGCGGGGCAGCTGAACCCGCGCGGTCCGAACGCGTAGTGCCAGGTGTGACGGCATCCCGCGAACTGCTGGTCGGACGCGACGTGGAACTGGCGCGTATCGGTCGTTTCCTCGAATCCGTGCGGCACGACGGGAACGTGCGGATGGTCCGTGGCGAACCCGGTGTCGGCAAGTCGGCGCTGCTCGCCGCCGCAGCGGACATGGCCGAGGCCGCCGACTTTCGGGTGTTGCGCGGGTCCGGTTCCGAGTTCGAGGCGGACGTCAGTTACTCGTTGCTCAACCAACTGTTACTGCCGCTGTACGGCGAGATACAGCGGCTGCCTCCGGCGCTGCGCGACGCGCTCACCGTGGCGCTCGGCTTCGGCCCCGGCCCGGCACCCGCGGCACTGCTGGTCTGCAACGCCGCCCTGTCCCTGCTCACCACCGTGGCCAGGAAGGCGCCCGTGCTGCTGATCGTGGATGACGTGCAGTGGGCCGACCGGTCCAGCGCGGTGGTGCTCGGCTTCATCGCCCGACGGGTTCCGAGATCACCCGTCGGGGTCATCGCCGCCCGGAGAACCGGCACCGAGAGCTTCCTCGACCACCGCGGCCTCACCGGGGTCACCGTCGAGCCCCTGAGCACCGAGGCGTCGGCCCAACTGGTGGATGTCCGCTTCCCCACCATGACGGCGCGCGCCCGGCAACGCCTGCTCGACCTCGCCCAGGGCAACCCCCTGGCCCTGGTCGAACTGCCGGCCACCCTGGCCGGTCCCACGTGTCCCGCGAACGTCTCGGACGTGGTGCCCCTCAGCGACCGGTTGCAGGCCAGCTTCGCCCACCGCATCGCCGGCCTGCCCGACCCCACCCGCCTGCTGCTGCTGCTCGCCGCGTTCGAAGGCAGCGGCGACGTGCGCACCCTGCGCGGCATGACCGACCTCACCGCGCTGGCACCGGCCGAACGAGCCCAACTGGTACGGGTCGACGACACGACCGGTCGCCTCACCTTCCGGCACCCCCTCATCCAGTCGACGATCGTCGCGATGTCCACGCACGAGGAGCGCCGCCGGGCGCACCTGGGCATCGCCGAGGCCCTGCCGGGCGATCTGGAACGTCGTAGCTGGCATCTCGCCGCGGCCACCGCCGGGCCGGACGAGGCGGTCGCGGCAGAACTCGAGCGCGCGTCCCACCGAGTCCTGCAACGTGGTGACGCCCTGGCCGCCATCGCTGCCCTGATGCGCGCGGCGGACCTCAGCGGCACCCGGGAGGATGCCGCACGACGGCTCGCGGAGGCGGCGTACATCGGCGCGGAGGCCGGCGGCTCGGGGGACGCCACCACCCTGCTCGCCCGGTCCCGGGAGATGAGCGTCGACGCGGCCGGCACCCTGCACGCGGCCGGCGCTGCGGCCCTCTTGATGATCAATGGTGACGGTGACGTGCACACCGCCCACCGCCTTCTCGCCGGTGCGATCGAGACGGGCGCGCACGGCTGGCGCGCGGACGACCCCGCACTCGACGAGGCCATGCACACGCTGCTGTTGCTGTCCTGGTACGCCGGCAGTCCCAATCATTGGGCCACCTTCCACCGGCTCCTGGGCATGCTCCGGCCGGGCCCCGGCGACCTCCTGTCGGTGATGAGCAGGACCTTCCCCGATCCGGTACGCACCGGCGCCGCGGCGCTGCCCGACCTCCAGGCGCTGATCACCACGTTGCCCGAGGAGGCGGACCTGACCCGGGTCATGCGGATCGGCACCGCCTCGATCTATCTCGACCGGCTGGGCGAGAACCGCGAGTACTCGTGGCGGCTCGTGCGGCAGGGGCGTGAAGGAGGGGCGCCGCGGCGGCAGTTGTCCGCGATGATGCATCTCTGCCTGGACGGCTTCCTCACCGGCCGGTGGGACGAGTCCGAAGCCCTGGCCGTCGAAGCGCAGCAGGCCTGCGGCGACAGCGGCCTCACCTTCCTGGGTTGGTACTTCCTCTACACCAGGGCGATCGTCGCGGCCGGCCGCGGCCGGTCCGACGAAGCGTACGAGCTGGCCGACGAGATCACCCACTGGGCGCTGCCGCGCGGGGTCGCCGGAGCGGCGGACATCGCCCACCACCCGCGTGCGCTGGCCGCCGCCGCGACGGGCGATTTCGAGTCGGCCTACCGGCACGCTGCCGCGTCCAGTCCCGCCGGAGTCCTCGCCGCGAACGTGCCGAACTGCACGTGGTTGATGTTCGACCTGGTCGAAGCCGCGTTGCGCACCGGACGTGTGGCCGAGGCCCGGGCGCACGCCGACGCCATGCGGAAGGCAGACGTGGCCGCCCTGTCCTCCCGGATGAGGCTGCTTCAGCACGGCGTCGACGCGCTCGTGCTCGACAGCGACGACGCCGGCACACGGCTCGAGCAGACCCTGGACGACCCAGCCTCCGAGCGCTGGCTGTTCGAGGCGTCGCGGATCCGGCTCGCCTTCGCCGAGAAGCTGCGCCGCCGACGGAACCTCTCGGCCGCCCGCACCCATCTGCTCGCCGCACGCAGCGGCTTCGCCGCGATGGGCGCCGACCCGTGGCTGGTCCGCGCCACCGCGGAGCTGCGGGCCACCGGCTATCAGCCTGTCGTCGCCGAGCAACCGGCCACGGGCCTCACCGGCCAGGAGCTCGAGATCGCCGGCCTGGCCGCCAGCGGCCTGACCAACAAACAGATCGCCGAGCGCCTCTACATTTCGCACCGCACGGTCGGCGCCCACCTTTATCGAATTTTCCCGAAGCTCGGCGTCTCGGCACGGGCTGGGCTGCGTGACGCCCTTTCGGCCCGATCGGCAGAGCTTCTGGACGACTGATTGAGCGCTAATTAACTGGCAATAGAGTAGGAATTTACCGGCGGCCCCGTACGCTCTCGGCACCGCGCTGGACAACGAGGGGAAATACGATGCCGACAACCACCGCCGTCGACGCCCACATGCGGGAACTCCACCGCGACAACGGCGGCGCGCTGTTGCAATACCTCCGGCGGCTGACGCCACCGGGCTCTCCCTGCACCGCCGAGGATCTGCTACAGGAGACAATGCTGAGGGCCTGGCGCAGCCGGGAGCGGCTCCCCGCAGGCGGGGAGCCGCAGCGGCGCTGGCTGTTCACAGTCGCCCGACACCTCGCAGTCGACACGTACCGCAAACGGCAGCGGCGGCCTGTCGAGGTCGACCTCGCCGAGTTGGACCTGCCTCCCTCGGCCCACGCCACGGCAGACACGGCGATCGCCGCGCTCACCCTGCGACGCGCCATCGGCGAACTCGGCGATGCACACCGGTCGGTACTGCTGCAGCTGTACGTCAAAGGACTTCCCGTCGACGAGGTGGCCACCCTGCTCGACATTCCTGCCGGCACCGTCAAATCGCGCGCCCACTACGCCGTACGGCATCTGCGCAACGCGCTGACGGGCAGCTGAACAACGCGAGGCGGCGCCTGGCAGCGGCACCGCCTAAGGCGTGCTGCTGCGCTGGTCCAGCCACGTCCGAATCTGCCTCGGTCCTTTCCTGCGGCTTCTCCTGCTGGATCCAAGAGAGGCCGAGGCCACTCACGCGCGGCGAAGCGTGCGAGGGCAGGACTCCCAGTGGTCGTCAGTCATGGACACGCCGACGGTGTTGAAGCCGTTCAGCACCGCCAAAGACCCTCCATCTTGTTTCAAGATTGACGTGCTGTGGCCAACGACCTGGTGCATGGTTGGTGGCACGAAGATGAGCGTCGTCTTTTCTGTTCAAGGAGGGCATCACGGTCGGTACGTTGACGGTTCCAGACCTGCCGCCCGGTGTAGCGGGGGTTGGCCAGGATCGCCGCGACTGTGGTGAGCATCCATTGGCGGCCGCTGCGGTGGGGGTTACGCGCTGGGTCAGCGCCGGACGGGCACGGGACGCCGTTGTCGTTGAGGGCGCGGGCGATGCTGGCCACGCTCCGGCCGGCACGTCGCTGCTCGAAGATCCACCGGACGTGGGGTGCGGTGGCAGGGTCGGGCTCCAAGCGGTGCAGGCGCCGTCCCCAGGCGGCGTGGGCGCGGTTCGGATGAGGGCCGGCGTCGGTGAGCCGGTAGCCGTAGGGTGGCCGGCCGCCGAGATGTCGGCCCTGCAACTCTGCCTGAGCTCGCATGGCCGCGGTCGTACGATGCCGGGCTCGGGACACCTCCCGCTGGGAGTGCACGCCGAGCAGGTCCAGCAACGCCAGCTGCCGCGGGTTGTTGAAGTCCACCGGCCCATAGGTTTCCGGCAGCGAGCTGCTCCTGAACGGCTTCGAGGTCAGCGCCTGCGCTTGTGGGCGAGGGTGACTGCGCCGTGGCGTAGGTCGTGCGGGCGGACGGGCGGGAGAGCGGAGTCGGTCACGAGGCGGCGGAAGCGGCGGGTCAGGTAGTCCGGGTGTAGCGGCTGCCCGTCCGCTTGTGTGAAGACGTAGCCGGAGTTCGTCCAGCCTGCTCCGTGGTCTGCTTGCTCGGTGAGCTGTCGGTGGTGGTGGCGCAGGATGGCGGCGGTGGTGTGGTCCAGGGCGATGGTGCGGCGGCTGGCGGCGGTCTTGGGTGGGCCGACGGTGACGGTCTGGCCGTAAGCGATGCGTTGCTGGTTGATGGCCCACAGCAGCAGGGACTTGACGGACGTCGTACGTCATACCAATATGGGCATCGATATATACCTGCCCGCGTCCCGTCCGGAGGGCTGAGATGACACCGGGCCGGTCGACGTCTGCGGCCGCCGCTTCGACCGCCGTCCGTGCTGACGTCGGCGCTTCGGTGACGCCTTCACGTCCAGCCGGGTGTGGCTCAAGTAGCGGTCGCTGGCTTGACACCCGAGCCGGACGGCAGCTTCCCCGTAAGGAGTCGACTCTGTGTCACCTCGCAAACGCTCGGCGCCCTGGATAGGGGCGATCCTGGCCGCCCTGGTCCTGGTCACCGTGGGCGCGTACGTCCTCACCGACGCCCCACCGGCCTCGGCGGCCACCACTGCCGGCTGCGGTAGGGCCCCGGGACTGAACAGCGGCACCCACACCATCCAGAGCGGCGGCAAGAGCCGCAGCTTCATCCTTCGGCTCCCCGACAGCTACGACAACACCTACCCGCACCGGCTGGCCTTTGGGTACCACTGGCTGGGTGGCACCGCGAGTGCCGTCGCCTCGGGCGGAACCGACGGCTACGCCTGGGCCTACTACGGCATGCTGTCGCAGTCAAACAACACCACGATCTTCGTCGCCCCCCAGGGCATCAACAACGGCTGGGCCAACACCAACGGCGAGGACGTCACCTTCACCGACGACATGATCCGCGTGATCGAGAACGCGCTCTGCGTCGACACCACGCAACGCTTCTCGGTCGGGTTCAGCTACGGCGGCGCGATGAGCTACTCGTTGGCGTGTTCCCGGCCGACGGTGTTCCGCGCGGTCGCGGCCATCGCCGCCCCTGGCGAGATCAGTGGTTGCAGCGGTGGGACCCAGCCCGTGGCGTACCTGGGAATTCACGGCATCAACGACAACATTCAAAGCGGCCGGTCACTACGCGACAGGTGGCTCAGAAACAACGGTTGCGCTGCGCAGAACGCCCCCGAGCCCGCGCGGGGCAGCCTGACCCACATCATCACCACCTACTCGTGTCGGGCCGGCTACCCGGTGGCCTGGGCCCCGTTCGATGGCGGCCACCAGCAGGGTCCGGTGGACGGATGTGCCGGCTGTGAGAGCGGCGCGCGAAGCTGGGTCAAGCCTGAGGTGTGGCGGTTCTTCACCCAGTTCGGGTCGACCCCGCCGCCGACCACCACGCCGCCGACCACGCCGCCGGCCGGCCAGGCGAACGTGATGATCGCGGGCGGCCAGTCGAGCCGTTGCATCGACGTCGCCAACTCCAGCACGAGCAACGGCGCCCGGGTGCAGCTGTGGGACTGCCACGGCAACAGCAACCAGCGCTGGACCCACACCGCCAACCGAACCCTGACCGTCTACGGCAACAAGTGCCTGGACGCCAGCGGATCGGGCACCAGCAACGGCACCGTCGTCCAGATCTGGGACTGCAACGGCGGCGCGAACCAGCAGTGGAACCGGAACAGCAACGGGACCATCACCTCCGTCCAGTCGGGACTCTGCCTGGACGCCGTCGGCAACGGCACCGCCAACGGGACGCAACTCAACCTGTGGGCGTGCCACGGAGGCGGCAACCAGCAATGGGCTACCCGTAGCTGACGGTCCGACAACCCCGTACCACCATGGCACGGCGGTGAGGCGGGGTGGCGGCCAGTTCCTTCGGCCGCCACCCCGCCGGGCCGGGATCCCAAATTCTCTTCGCCCTGCAGTCATCGATGGATCCGGATGCGGTATCGCCAGCTTGCCTGGGCGAGGCAAGCGGCTGCCCAGGCCGAACCATACTGCCGCTCCTCGGTGCGTGGACGCCCCTACGGCGTGGTCGGCCTGCCGCCGTGCTCCGGGGCGCGGAGTCGGCAGATTGGGCAGGCCAGCTGGCCCCATCGCGAAGGTGCAGGTGGCTGGGCCAGAACACCTTCGAAACAGGCGAGTGTCGATCCGCATGTCCAGAAGAGGTTGGACGCCGCACCCACACTCGGCGTGTCCTGGAAGCCCGGCGGACACCATGGCGGCTGCCAGGCGCGAGGACCTCTTGGGGGCGATGTGGCCATGGTGAACTCCCATCAAAAGGGCAGGGGAGACCGGCGCGCTGGGCAACGGAGTGCTGGGACAGGAGGGGTATCGAGAGAGGTGCGCGTCCGCGCGGGTGCTTCCGCCGCTCGTCAGCGACGGCCGGTGCGGGCCTCGGGTGCCGTGCCCCGTAGGTGGACAGATCGACGCTGATCAGGGCTGGGTGGAGGGGACTTCGCTGCCGGCGGGCTGATCGTGCGGGCCACCGTGGGCATGGGGGGTCGCTCGGCGGCCGCGTCCCGGGATCGGTCGGGGCGGTGGTGGTGCCGTCGAGGCGCGGACGACGAGCTCGATCGGTTGGTCGGCCGCCGGTGGAAGCTCGACATCCGGTTTCTCGATGACGTGTACCAGCCGCGCGAGGCCCTGCCGCGCGACCTCGTCGAATGGCTGCCGCAGGGTGGTGAGCGGGGGAGTGACGTAGGCGGCGACCGGGATGTCGTCGAACCCGACGACGCTGATGTCCTCGGGCACCCGGCGCCCGGCCTCGAGCTGCGCGCGGATGAGACCGATCGCCATGTCGTCGTTCGCGGCGAACACCGCGGTCACGGTGCCGTCGCCGACCAGTTCCCGGCCCGCCGCGTAGCCGGACGCGGCCGACCAGTCGCCCTCGACGACCGGCGGCTCGTCCGCGCCGCAGGCTCGCAACGCCTCGCGCCAGCCGGCGAGACGGTCCCGTGCCGAATACCACCGCTGCGGGCCGGCCAGGTGATGGACGGTCGCGTGCCCCAACTCCAGCAGGTGCTCGGTCGCGGCTCGCGCGAGCCGGCCCGCGCCGACCCTGGCGGTCACCACCTGCGGCGCGGTGAAGGTGGGCGGCGCGCCGAGGACCAGGACCGGCACGTCCACGCTGATGAGGCCGACGCCCTCGTCGATCGGCTCGGAGATGACGACGCCGTCCACGCCCTGGTCCAGCAGCGATGCCAGGGCGCTCGCGATGCCGCCCGGGTCACCCTCGATCGTGGTGGCCACCCGCAGCGTGTAGCCCACCTTCCGGACCGCTCGCTCGATGCCGATGAGCCACGACGCCGGCCCGTACAAGGCGCTGCCGAGCGTCACCACGCCGATCGACCGGGTCCGCCCGGAGGCCAGCGCCCGGGCCGCCTGGTTGCGCCGGTAGCCGAGCTCCTCGGCGGCGTCCAGGACCCGCCGGCGCACGTCGGCCGAGACATACGGCTCGTCGTTGAGGACCCTGGACACCGTCTTCTGGGAGACGCCGGCCAGCCGCGCGACGTCCACGCTGCGCGGCGTCGGAGGGCTTCCACCCGGCCTCGCCAGTCGCGTCATGGCACCTCCCATCGCCGGCCATAGTTATGTATGATTGCGCTGTCATGTCTGCGCAGTCATGCACTCGCCATCAAGATCCCGTAGCCCGCCTGTGATGCTGGCGAAGCACGTACCTTGCCAACACCCTAACCCCAGTTCCGAATCGAACAGGTCGGGCCGGGGTGCCCGCCGACTTCTCCGAGGACCGCAGTGCTGTCCACGCCTTCGACGTGTCACGCGGCCGGGCATCGCAGAGTCGAATCGATTCGTCGTTCGGTCGACGCCGCGTCGGTGAGCTGGCGACACGGAATGCCTGATCGCGATGCCCTGGCGCTCCGGAAGGGGCGTACTCATCGGCGGTCGTTTGAAGCCTTCAAGGCGCACGGAACAGGAAGTAACCGTCTTGAAACCTTGACTTCACGCTCGATAGTTCCATTAATACATATCTATGTATCCGGGCCGTAGCCACCCTTCCCGGGTGGTCGGCGACGCCGGCAGCTTCGTCGAATCGGTTCGAGTGTTGGCCTTGAGGCTGCGCCCTGAACCGGTGTTGCGGAGCTGGCGGATGAGTCACAGGAGGTTGCCGTGCATCGTACGAACGCCCACTGGGGTGGCCGATTGTCGGCGTCGGCCAGAGGGCTTGCCGCGACCGTGGCGCTCGGCCTGACCCTGACACTGGGCGGCCTGCCTCTGGCGACCCCCCGGTCGGCCCTGGCCGCGCGGGGCGCGATGGGGGCTGTGGTCGCCGCCGGTGTTGACGGTGTGGCGGCCGGGAACGCCGCGATCGCCTCGGTCGACCTGAGCGGGACCTGGGGCTTCACGCCCGCGGGCCGGGCGGCGACCACGATCGCGGTGCCTGGTGGCGGCTGGTACAAACAGGGCTTCACCACCGTGAACGAGGCGGTGTACTCGCGCAGCATCACCGTGCCGGACTCGGGGCAGCCCCAGTCGACCTGGATCGAGTTCGGCGCGGTCAACCACCAGGCGACACTGTCGGTCGACGGCCGCGTGGTCGCCACCCAGACGACGGCGTTCACCCCGTCGAACTTCGACATCAGCGCCTACGCGGCGCCCGGTACCACCCACACGATCACGGTGAACGTGAAGGGCCGCGGCGCGTTGAAGGCATCCAACGGCCGGTACCTGGTGCCCGACGCCGCCACGTGGTCCGAGGCGGTACCGCAGGGGATCTTCGGGTCCGCGTTCCTGCGGGTGTACCCGGCGGTGTACGTCAGCGACACATTCGTGCGTACGTCGGTGGCGAACAAGACACTGACCTACGACGTGACGGTGCGCAACACGTCGGGCAGTTCCCGGTCGGTGACGTTGACCGGGTCGCTGTCGTCCAAGAACGGAACGGCTTTCAGCTACCCGGAACTGCCCAGCCGTACGGTCACCGTGGCGGCCCGCTCGACCGTGACCGTGACCGTCGGGCCGGTCGCGTGGAACCTCGACAGCACCTCGTACTGGTGGCCCAACGTGCCGTACCGGTCGGGGTACCGGGCGCAGCTGCACGGGCTGGCGGTGCATGCCGTCACCGACGACGGCCGGACGAGCGACGCCGAGTACCGGTTCGGGTTCCGGGAGGCCACCCAGAACGGTGACTACTACTACCTCAACGGCGTGCGCGTGAACTTCCGCGGCGACAACCTCCAGGGTGCCGACTATGACCGGATCAACAACGGCGGCAAGGGCGACGCGTACCACACCCTGCCCGGCTTCCTGCCCCCGTCGTCCGGCAACGGCGGCTGGCCGCAGGCGGTGGACAACTACCAGCGGCTGAACTACAACGTGGTGCGCATCCACCAGGAGCCCGGGAGTCCGTACATGTTGGATGTCGCCGACGAGATGGGCCTGATGATCATCGACGAGGTCGCGATTCGCGGCTCCCAATCCTCGCAGGAGTGGAAGGAGTCCGTCGGGCACGACAACATGGTCAACCACGCCCGTGCGCTGGTCCTGCGCGACCGCAACCACCCCGCGATCATCCGCTGGAGTCAGAACAACGAGCCGAACCAGAGTGGCCAGGATTCCGAACAGTTCGAGAAGGAGCTGTACGCGGCGATGAACGGCGCCGACGGAACCCGGCCGATCATTGCCGAGGTGGGCGTCGGCGGGAATGTCAGCCTGTATCCCGGGATGACGTACGCCAACTTCGCGGTGATCCCGCACTACGTCGATGGCTTCGGCAGGTACGGGGAGGGCCTGATCACCGTGAATGGGCGGCCCGACGGCGAGGGCGAGTACATCTGGCCGGCATGCAACAACAAGCAGGGCTTCGAGTGGTTCGCCACGGCAACCCTGGCCAAGCGCGGCAAGGGCGCCACCGACCTGCGTCCGTACACGCTGCTGTCGGCCTGGGCCAGCGTCGTACCCGGCGTGCGGAGCACCGACTTCACCCCGGAGGAGGGTGGTCACCCCATCTACGGCGCGGACAACCTGCCCGACCCGTGGAGCAACCCGCAGATCCAGCGCGTGCAGGCGGCGTTCAACCCGGTGGCCGCTGTCGACCTCCCCTACTGGTCCGCCTCCGGCAATTCGGACTCGAACGGCAGCTTCCCGCTGCCGCAGGCGGTACCCGGCTACGCCCGCAACGCCACGGTCACCCGCAACATCACCGTGTTCAACGACGACTTCGTCGACACCTCGGTGGGCTTCACCTGGACGGCGCGGCTCGACAGCCCGACCGGTGCGGTCGTCGCGTCCGGCAGCACGACCCTGACCGTCCCGCTCGGCTCACGGGTCACCCAACCGGTGTCCTTCACCACCCCCGCCACCGGCAGCCGCGTGTACCTGCAACTGTCGACCACGAAGTCCGGCAGCACCGTCTTCACCGACGCGGTCGAGTACTTCAACCTCAGCGGAGGCAGCGGAACCGGACCCACTCCCGGCACCTACCGCATCGTCAACCGCAACAGCGGCAAGCCCCTCGCCATCGCCGGCAACTCCACCGCCGACGGCGCCAAGACCGTCCAGCAGAGCGGCACCCCCACCTGGACGATCGGCACCACGCAGGACGCCTACACCCTGCGCTACACCGCCTCCGGAAAGGTGCTCGACGTCAACGGCGGCAGCACCACGCAGGGCCTGCAACTGCAGCAGTGGTCGGCCAACGGCGGCACCAACCAGATGTGGTACCTGCGGCCCACCGGTGACGGCTACTACACCATCGTCAGCCGCAACAGCGGACTGGCAGCCGACGTCTCTGGCGCCTCGACCAGCGACGGAGCGCAAGTCGTGCAGTGGACCGCCAACGGCGGGACCAACCAACAGTGGCAGTTCGTACCCGCCTGACAGAGCACAGAGGTGGATGCCAAGCCCGACTGCCGGTAACGGGCTGCTGATTGTCGCGCCGGCTCGGGTGCACGTTTTGTGCGCCCGAGCCGGTCGCGATCCGATCGTGGTGGGACACGAGCTACCGATCCGGACAGACGCCAGCCTGGTCCGCTCGCTACCCGTACGTGGGCCAGGCCCGGGCCCAGGGCGTCGCGGCTCAGTGCATGGACCAGATCACGCTGCACAGCACTTGAACCGAACCCGCCCCCCGCGGGCTTCCGGCTGCTACGACACCGCCGCACTCAGCCCCGACGGGACACTACTGGCCGCCGGCGGACGCGACGGCGCGATGGACCCCGGGGACATTCGTCGCCCGGCGCGACCGAAGCGGATAGGACCGACGGTCACCGGGGCGACCGCACTCATCCCCAACGGTGGCCTTCAGCGCGGTCGGATCACTCCTGGCCGTCGCCGGTGACGACAGGACCACCCATCTGTGGCGGGTGTCCGACCCAGCCCACCCGATGGCGCTGCCCCGCCCGTTGCGCGGGCCGACCAGCCACGTGTACTGGGTGAACTTTCACCCATCCGGCAGCCTGATCACCGCCGCCAGCACCGACGGCACCATCCGACTGTGGGAGACCGACCCGCAACGGGCCGCCGAAGCGATCGGCTCCACCATGGGAGAACCCATCACCCGAGCTGAATGGGAGCAGTACCTGTCCAGCATCCCGTACCACCCACCCTGCTGACCGGGCCCTGCTCTCCACCGCAGGATCGTGCTCCGGGCCAGCCCGAGCAGGGGAGAGAAGCGGTTCATCACCGCGGTGACCTCGATGAACCGCGTCGTCGTCCGGTCCCGACTCGGGTACCGGGGGGTCGGATCGGGCACCTGACGCCCGAGCGGCGACCCGCTACGGTGGCGTGGTGCCTACCGACATCCATGGGCCCCGATGAGCGGGGGCCTCGCCGTCGCCGTACGCGAGCTGCGGCACCTGCCGGCGGTCTGGCGGGCACCGCACCGTGCCCCCGAACGTACCCGTACACTGGCGTTGGAGGGTGTCAACGCGCTGCTGCGACACTGTCGTGAGCGGGTGCCGGCCTTCGCCGACTATCCGGCTGGGCCCCTGGCGAGCCTGGACGAGCTGGCCGGGCTGCCCATCCTGACCAAACGCGCCGTGCTCGACGCGGGCGCGGAGTCCTTTCACACCCGGGGACTCGCCGCCGGGGCCTACCGGACGGACGTCACCAGCGGTACCACCGGAACGCGGCTGCACATCCGCCACGACGTCGACGCGTACGGCTATCACGGCGCGACCGTACTGCGGCGCTTCCTGCTGTCGGGCTACCGTCCATGGTGGCGGATCGCGCACATCAAGCCGTTCCCCCGGCCGGTGCGCTGGTTCCAGCGACTGGGCCTGTTCCCGCGGGTGGTGGTGCCGGCCGGCCAGTCCGACGCGGCGATGGCACGGGCGGTCCTCGCCGTCCGACCCCAACTGATCATGGGTTATCCGGTGGTCCTGCGGGGTCTGCTGCGCGCCCTCGACCCTGGTGAGCTGGCCCGGCTACGGCGCGGTCTCAAGCTGGTGATGACCGACTCGGAGCTGTTGACCGACGAGGTCGCGGCGCAGTTCACCGAGCGGTTCGGGGTGCCGGTGTACGACGAGTACTCGGCGTACGAGGTGCTGACGGTGTCGAGCGGCTGCGCGGCGGGCGCGATGCACGTCGACGAGGACCGGGTGTGGCTGGAGATCGTGGACGAGGCGGGCGTGCCGGTCCCCGAGGGGGTCACCGGTTCGGTGGTGGTGACGCACTTCCGTGAGCGCGCCATGCCGTTGCCGCGCTACCAGTTGGGTGACCGGGCGTACGTCCTGCCGGCGGGTTGCCCGTGCGGTAGCCGGTTCCGCCGGATGCGGCTGGTCGACGGGCGCACCAACGACTTCGTCACGCTGCCCGGCGGCCGACGGGTGTACAGCGGCGTCTTCCTCGCGTTGGCGATGCACACGCCCGGCGTGGCGGAGTGCATGATCCGGCAGGACGAGGCCGGCCAGGTCACGGTTCACCTGGTGCCCGAGGCTCCCGGCGAGGCGGCCTTCGCCGCCGCGTGCGTCGCGTTCGAGCAGGCCCTGGGCGAGGCGGTGGACGCCCCCGTCGTACCGCGGTTCGTGCGGGCGGAGCGGATCGCGCTGACACCGGGCGGCAAGGGCCGCTTCGTCGAGTCGGCTTACCGGCCGGGGGTCACCGGGCCCCGCGCGGAAAGGGGATGAGCACGGCCCACTGGCGGATCATCTCGTGGCCGAGACGGCGCTTCTCCACGAGGCTGCCCTGACCACTGAGGAAGCCACGGCGGCCGGTGTCGATGCACCAGCGGGCCAGTTCGAGGTTGTTGTGGTACCACAGGTCCCGACGGCCGCCCTCGGCCACCGAGAACGCGCCCCAGCCGGCCGAGAGCGGCAGATCCGGGTGGTCGAAGATCACGTTGAGGGCGATGAGCCGGTCGCCGTCGCGGTAGCCGTTGAGGTGGACGCCGGGCGTGGTGAGCTGTGCGGCGGCCATGGCCGGGGACATGAACCGTTTGGGCAGCCACCACTTGTTGTGGTGGCGGTTCACGACGCTCGCGATCAGCTCGCACAGCTGTGCCGGCTGGACCGGGACCGGCTCCCCCCGCAGCGTGCTCGCCACGTGCAGGTCCGACGCGGCGACCCCGGCCAGGATCCGGCGCAGGTCGTAGCGTCGGCCCCGGCCCAGCGACCGCAGGTAGTCCTCCAGCGAGGCGAACCGGTTGGGGAACCACGCGATGGGGCCGCCCTCCCGGACGATCGCCGGTCGGGTCAGCAGCGCGGGCAGGGACTCGGCGGACACCTGACGGAACATCAGGCCGCGTACCCGCCCGCCGTGGGCCTCCCGCAGCGCGGAGCGGAGCGCGCCGATGGTGTCGGTCAGCGCGGCTCCGTCGGCCCCGGCGGCGAGCGTGACGCCCGGCAGTGCGCTGGAGGAGAGGCTGTCGACGTCGACGATTCCGGCCAACGGGACCGTGGAGCGGCCCGTCCGTAGCCCGTGGAAGCGACCGGTGACCAGCCCGACGACGTCGGATCCATGCCGGACCGTTGCGGCGATGACCGTCCGTCGGCTCGCCGCTGCCCGGACGAGCGGCCAGGACCACGCCGCCATCAGGTGTTCCTTGGCCATGAAGGCGTCCCAGCCCGCAGGGGCGTCGGCTACGTGGGGATCGTGCAGCGTGACCGTGAGCCCGTCGTTCATGCCCGACCCGCCTTCATATCCGCCGACCATACCGTCCGTCGGCCAGGGCACCCGATGCCGTCTCGTCCTTGGCGCGGCGGCCGGGCCCGGCCAAGCGGTGGCGCGGCGGCCGGGTTCGACCAAGCGGTGGCACGGCGGCCGGCCGGCCGGCGGGTGAGGGTGTGGACCCCGGATACGCGCGCGACCCATTACCATCCGGCGATGGGTTGCGTGCGGGTGATCGGGGCGGGGCTGGCCGGCGCGACCGTCGCTCATCTCCTGCACGTGGCGGGTCGTACCGTCGAGGTCGTCGAGGGCGATCCCACCTGGGGCGGCCAGCTCCGCACGGCCTCGGCCGCGGGCATTCTCTACGAGCCGGCCGGCGCGCACATCTTCCACACCGCCGACGCCGAGGTGTGGCGGCTGGTGACGGGGCTGGTCCGCTTCCTGCCGTACCGGCACACCGTGCGCACCGAGGCGTTCGACCGCGAACTGAGCTGGCCGCCCCAGCTGTCGGAGCTGCGTACCCTGCCCCGGTGGCCGCAGATCGCGCGCGAGCTGGCCGCCCGCCCGGCCCGGCCCGACCCCGCCAACTTCGAGTCCTGGTCGGTGGGTCTGTTGGGGGAGACGCTGTACCGCGAGCTGATCGAGGGGTACACCCGCAAGCAGTGGGGCGAGGATCCCCGGAACCTTGCGGCCGGGTGGGCGCCCAAGCGTATCGAGCTGCGCGACGACGGTTACACCGATCTGTTCCGTGACCCTCACCAGGGCTGGCCGGAGGGTGGTTACCCGCGGCTGGTCGACGCGCTGCTGCGGGACGTACCGGTGGTCATGGGCCGTCGGGTCACCGTCGACGACTGGGACGAGGTGTGCGCGGGCGCGGACGCGGTCGTGGTCACCTGCGCACTCGACGAGTTCTTCGCCGAGCACCTGGGCCGGCTGCCCTGGCGTGGGGTGCGGCTGGTCAACCACTACCTGCCGGGGGTGGAGCACATGCTGACCTGCGGGGTGGTGAACACCCCGAGCCCGCTCAAGGCGCACACCCGGGCCATCGAGACGAAGTGGATGAGCGGCCAGACCGGGCCGGGCACCGTGGTCAGCTACGAGTATCCGGGTGCGCCCGCGCGCCACTACCCGATCGACGACGTGCAGGGGGCCAACCGGGCGCTGGCCCGCCGCTACCTTGAGGAGTTGGCGGGGTTGCCCGGCCCGCCCCGCTACGTGGCCGGACGGCTGGCCACGTACACCTACATCGACATGGACCAGGTCGTCCGTCAGGCGCTCAACACCGCCCGCCGGATACTCGGCGAGGTCTAGGGCGCGGCGGGCGGGCGTTCGGCCGGGGTGGGCGTCACCGCCCAGCCGTCGAAGCGGGCCGCCCACCGGTCCAGCGGCAGCGCCAGGATCACCGCCGCGAGCAGCAGGTGGACCGCGCAGAACACGATCGCGACCGTCGCGGTGGGCGGACCACCGACGAACACCGTGATGTGTGACGCCCAGTGCAGCACCCGTGGTCGCGGGCCGTCCCAGTCGTTGGTGTAGTAGAACGACAGGTCGTTGAGGCCGGAGATCAGGACCAGGATCGCGGCCAGGCCCGCCCGCAGCACCCGGCCCGCCGACGCACCACCGAGCCGGTACGCGAAGAGCACGGCGAGCACCGTGAACGCGTTTAGGAAGATCGTCCACTGGTACAACCGGGGAAACGCCGCGTCCTGGTCGGCGGCTTCGGCGTAGCCGAAGATGTGGTCGACGTTGAGGGTGTCCACCACTGCCATGTAGCCGACGAACAGCACCCCCAGCAGCGCCAGGCCGAGCGCCGGGCGCTGGGGGAAGTAGGCGACCGCGAGCACCGCGCACAGCAGCGGCGCGGTCTTGAGCAGCACCTCGCCCAGGTGGTCGATGGTGCGGTCCGGCGGCAGCACCAGCATGATCAGCGCGGCGAGGCCGCCGCCCACCGTCGCCGGCAGCAGCCACCACCAGCGGCGGATCACTTCTGGGTCCAGAAGGGGCCGAGGGCCAGGGCGTCCATACCGGTACGCAGGTAGCACCGCACGGCGTCGGCCGGCGTCCGCACGATCGGCTCCTCGTTGTCGTTGAACGACGTGTTGACCACCATCGGCACTCCGGTGAGTTCGTCGAACCGGGTGATGAGCCGGTGGTAGAGCGGGTTGTCGGTGGCCGAGACGGTCTGCACACGGGCCGTCCCGTCGACGTGGGTGATTGCCGGCACCCGCTCGCGTTGGTGCTCCAGGACGTCGAAGACCAGCAGCATCACCGGTGACGGGTAGTCGGAGGCGAAGTACTCCCCGGAGCGCTCGGCCAGGCAGGAGGGCGCGAACGGCCGGAACGGCTCACGGTGCTTGACCTTCTCGTTGAGCCGGTCCTTGGTGTCCCTGCCGCGCGGGTCGGCCAGGATCGACCGGTTGCCCAGCGCCCGCGGCCCGCACTCCATGCGCCCCTGGAACCAGCCGACGATTTTGCTGTCGGCCAGGGCCCGCGCGGTCGTCTCGGTGATGTCGTCGGTGCGCTCGTAGGGCAGACCCGCATCCGCCAGCGCCTTCTCCATCTCCGCCTCGGTGTACTGAGCCCCGAGGAAGATGTAGCCGCCGGTGGGCCGGGGCTGGCCGAGGCTCGCGCCGACCTGCAACGCCGCGCCGAGTGCCGAACCGTCGTCGGCCGCGGCGGGCTGGGCGAAGAAGTCCTCGAACGGGGTCTCCAGCAGGATCCGCCCGTTCATGACGCTGTTGAGCGCCACCCCGCCTGCGGTGACCAGGCGGGTCTCACCGGTGTGCCGCTGTAGCCAGCGGGCGACGTGCAGGCCCGCCTCCTCCAGGGTGGTCTGTAGGCCGTACGCGATGTCGGCGTAGTACTGGGGCACCTCGTCACGGCTACGCGGGCGCGGTGGGCCGAAGCGTTCCAGGAACTTGGCCGACATCTGGTGCTTGCCCGTGGCGTGGTGGCGGAACCAGCTCAGATCGAGCTCGTAGTGCCCGTCGGGCAGCAGCCGGACCAGTTCCCGCATCGCCTCGACGTGGGTCGGCTCGCCGTAGGCCGCCAGCCCCATCACCTTTCCCTCGTCGCGGGTGGGGTGGAAGCCGAGGTAGCTGGTGACGCAGGCGTACAGGGCGCCCAGTGAGTGCGGGAAGCGCACCCGGCGCACGTCGCGGATCCGGTCGCCCTCGCCGACGGCGAGGTAGGTCGACGTGCCGTCGCTGCCGATGCCGTCCCAGGTGATGATCGCCGCGTGGTCCCACGGCGACAGGAGGTACCCGCTGGCCGCGTGGGACAGGTGGTGGTCGACCAGGTGCACCTTGAAGCGCACCGGCCCGGTGTGGCCGACCGCCTCGCACAGGATCTTCTTCATCGTGTACGACCGGCGCAGGTGCAGCAGGAGCGCGCCGCCGACGTGGTAGTCGTCGGAGTGCGACTGCACGCCTCCGGAACGGATCGTGGCGGCGATCCCCGACGCCTTGCCGCCGTAGCTGCCCGCGTCGTTGCGCAGCACCGCAAGCGTCGCCGGCAGGTGCGTGACGAAGTGCTTGAGCGCGTGCGTGACCTCCTTGCGGGCCTGCCAGAAGTAGGCGACGTGGTCCACCTCGGCCAGGGTGATGCCGGCCGTCGCCAGGCACTCGCGGATGGCCCGCGCCGGGAACGTCCCGTCGTGCTTCACGCGGGAGACCCGCTCCTCCTCCACGAAGGCCACGATGCGGCCGTCGTGCACCAGCCCGGCTGCCGAGTCGTGATGCTGGTTGATGCCCAGCACGTACATGCGATTCTCCGATCCCCATCGACTGGATGCTTGAGCTTGCCGCGTAACGGCGGCTTCGACAACATTTGCCGGGCTGTCATTTTCCTATTCGGAGGGCATATCTACTGAGATACCTGAATTCGGGCAGGGGGTATGGGGAATCGAAGCATACCGCTATTGTGGGGGTCGTTTGCGTGCCGGCTTCACCTGTGCCGGTGCCACTGGTGGCGCGACGATGTGCCGGAAAGGCGGCCGTATTGCCGGGTATCGACCAAGGCGGCGACGGGTTCGCTCTGACCGTCGTCGTGCCATGTCTGAACGAGGCGGACAATATCGACGCGGTCCACGGGGAAATTGTCGCCGAGTTGTCCGGATACGCCGGCCTGGAGATCCTGTTCATCGACGACGGCAGCACCGACACCACCCTGGACCGGTTCCGTGCACTGGCGGAAAAGGACCATGCGGTGTCCTACCTCTCCTTCACCCGCAACTTCGGGCTGGAGGCGGCGTTCTCGGCGGGCTACCGTTATGCCCGCCACCCCTGGATCCTGCACCTGGACGCCGACCTCCAGTTTCCGCCCGCCGAGGCGCACAAGCTGATCGAACGGGCCCGCGAGGGCTACGACGCGGTATTCGGCATCCGGGTGGACCGGCAGGACCGCCTGCTGCGCCGGGCCGCGTCCGGGCTGCACGATCTGATCGCCCGGCGGCTGCTGCGCATCGAGATCCCCGCCGGTGGCACCAGCTTCCGGCTGCTGCGCACCGACGTCGCCCGCCGGGTCGTGGACCTGCGCCTGGCCACGCCCTACTTCATGGCGACCCTGCCCCGGCTGACCGGTGCCTGGACGACCGTCCCCACCGCGCACCGCGCCCGTCGCAGCGGCGAGGCGAAGGTGACCGTACGCGGTCTGGCGCGGCACGCCGTGGAGTTGTTCATGTCCCACTCTCCCCGCCCGGTCGTCGCGGCCGGGCAGGTCAGCCTCGCCGCCGCCGCACTGGCGCTGACCGGCGCGCTCTGCGCCCTGCTGCCCGGCCGCCTGCCCGCCGCGGCGGCCCTGCTCGGGCTGGCGCTGGCCGCTGGCCTGGCCAGCCTGGCGGTCGTCGCCCGGTACCTGCTGCACATCGCCCGGCCGCCGGGCCGGTTGCCGCAGTTCCTGATCCGCGAGGCCAACATCCCGACCGCCGCCGAGGACACGCTCGCGCCGCCCCCGGCGTGGTCGGCCCGCGCACCGCTACCCCTGCCGGAACACGCGGCATGAGAACCCTGGCCGTGCTCGGCGGCGCGGACGGGGCCATCACCACCCTCGCCACGGCGGCGCGTCTCGGACTGCACACCATCTGCATCGACGCGCGTACCGACGCCCCCGCGATCTCCTACGCCGCGGAGTTCCTCAATCTGAGCACCCGTGACGTGCCAGTGGTCGCCGCCGCGCTCGCCGGGCGCGACGACCTCGCCGGTGTCGTCTCTCCCGCCAGCGACGTCAACCTGCCCGCCCAGTACCAGTTGTCGGAGCTGCTCGGCCTCCCCAACGGGCTCTCCCCGCAGGCGCTGCGCGCCTCCGTCGACAAGGGATACTTCCGCGAGGTCTGCGACCGGCTGGGCCAACCCGGACCCAGGTTCGTGCAGGACAGGCCCGAGGCCGTGGTGAGCGGGTGCGGGGACCTGCGCTACCCGGTGATCGTGAAACCGACCGACTCCAGCGGCGGACGCGGCATCAGCCTGTGCGCGTCACCCGCCGAGGTGCCCGCCGCCGTGGACGCCGCCGCCGCGTACTCCGCCGCGGGCATCGTGATCGTCGAGGAGTTCCTCGACGGCGAGCACTACGCGGTGGAGGCCGTGGTCGCCGACGGCGAGATCGTGCTCTTCGGGCTCGGCGCACGCACCCTCACCGAGCCGCCGCACTTCGTCACCCTCGAACACGTCATGCCCGGAGCGGACGCGGACCTCGTCGCCCGCTGCCGGGCCACCACCGAGGAGATCGTCGCCGCGCTCGGCTACCGGTGGGGGTCGCTCAACGCCGACCTGCTCGTCGACCGCGACAACCGGGTGATCGTCATCGAACTGGGGGCACGCCTGGGCGGCAACGGGTCGGCCGAGCTGCTCGGTCTCGTGCACGGCGTCGACGTCACCGCCGCGTACGTGGCGATGGCCGTCGGCGAGCGGCCCGACCTGACCCCCGGTCCGCCGGCCTGCGCGGCGATGCGGGTGCTGCGCGCCGCCCAGCCGGGCAAGCTGGTCGCCGTCCGTGGCGACGACACGGTACGGGCACTGCCCGGCCTGGTCGACTTCATCCTCGCGGTGCGTCCGGGCGACCACGTCGAGCCGTACCACCGGGCGGGCGCGAAGCTCGGCTACCTGCTGGCGACCGCCCCCGACCACGACCGGCTGCGCGCCACCCTGGCCGCCGTCGACGACCACCTGCGGTTCGACGTACAGCCGCAAGAGCGGCCGTGAGCGGTCCCGACCCGGTCGCATGAGGACAACCGTCCCGGCCGCCCTGCCCCGGCCGCGCGTCGTGGTGGTCCTCCTGGCCGGACGCGGCGCGTACCGGCTCGCCGTGTACGCCGCGGGACTGATCCTGCTGGCCGTGTGGGGTCCGGACGAGTTCGCCGCGTACGCGGGACCTGTCGGCGCGCTCGCCTGGTACACCGTGGCGGTGTCCAGCGGACCGGAGAAGGCCGCGCTGACCCTGATCGCGCGGCCCGGCGGCGCACACCTGCACCGGCTGATGCGCGCCATCGCGGTCACCGGGCTCGCCGTGCCGCTGGCCGGATGGCTGCTGCTGGTCGTGGCCGGCGCGGGGGACACGGCGGTCCGCTACGCCACCGCGGCCACCGCCGCCGGCGGGATCGGCTGCGCCACGGTCCTCGTCGCGCTGTACCGGCTGCGGGGTGCCCCGCTGGTCGACGGCGCGGCGTACCTCGCCGTCGCGGCGGCGTACGCGGTCGCGGTCACGCTGGCGCTGGCCGGAGCAGGCGCCACCCAGGTCCTCGCCGCGCTGGCCGCCGCCGGCATCGCGGTGAACGTCGCGCTGCTCGTCGGCCTCGTCCGCGGCGACCGGAGCACGCCCGCGCCCCCCGGGGACACGCCCGGTCCCGGAGCAGGTGCGGACACCGCACGGGAGCCGGCGACGGAGCACCTGGACCCGGCCCCGCACGGCGGTACGGCCCGACGTGCCGACTCGGCTGCGGGTCACGGGGACGCGGTCGCCTCCGACGTACCGGCGCTGCCACGCCGGGTCGCGCTGCGCGCCGCGGCGCTGCTCGGCGTGGCCGAACTGCTGGGCACGGCCGGCGCGTCGGCCCTGTACGCCGCCCTGGCCGCCCTGGGGGACGCCGCCGAGATCAGCCTCTTCTACGTGCTGGCAGTGGTCACGTCGGTGGTGTCCACCGGGTGGGGCTACCTGCTGCGCCTCGTCCAACCCACCGTCGCGGACCGGTACGAACGGGCCGGCGAGCTGGCCGGCTGGCGGTCCGCCCGGCGGACGCTCGGCGCGACCATGGCGTTCGGGCTGCCCGCAGCGGTCGCGCTGACCGCCGCCTTCACCGCCGGGGCGGGACCGGACCTGGTCTATCCGGCGATCGCCGTGGAGATCGTGCTGTTCGGCGCGAACGCCGTGTCGGCACTGCTCCTGGAGGTCAGCGGCGCGCGGGGCCGACGCTGGTCGGCGCAGGCGGCGGTGGCGCAGTTCGCCGTCGTCGCCGGGGCCGGTTGGCTGCTCGTGCCGGTCACGGGCGCCCTCGGCGGTGTCGCCGCGCTGGTCGCCGGCGAGCTGGTCCGGGCGGCCCTGCTGTGGCTCGCCGCCGGCCGGGCGGTCAGGAGGTGAGGACCGGGTGGTCACGGGCTCCACTGTCCGGCGGGCCGCCCCCCGGACCCGCGGCGGGCCCGGCCGGGGCAGCGGGGGACCTGCCA